>CALMVI010000151.1:34347-45661 GCA_937873095.1 uncultured Acetobacteraceae bacterium
GACATCCGCCGCGACACAAAGGCGGATGTCGCTTCGCTCTTCCGCGCTACGTTTGCAGAAGGATCGTGCCTTGATCGACCCGTACGGCGTACGTGGCGATCGAGCAATCGGTGCCGATGCCCGCGCCGGTGGCAAAGGCGTAGACGCGGTCGTGCAGGGGGCACACGACGCTGTCCTCGTCGGTCAGGCCGTCGGCCAGAGGGCCGCCGCGGTGCGGGCAGTCGGCCTGGGTGGCGAACACCTTGCCCGAGCGGGTGTGGAACACGGCGACGCGCAGGCCGCCCACATCGAAATTGCGGCCTTCGCCAGGAGGGATCTGGGCGATGCTGCCGATCGCATGCTCCATGGCGTTACTCCGCGGGGATGAGCGACGCGAACTGGTGCGCGGTCTTGGGTGCGGAACGCTCCCGCCACACGTCGCGCGTGACGGCGCAGGACGCGTCCATCGCCGCGTCGAGGGCGGCCGCAATGCCGTCGCTGTCGTCCACCACCACGGCGCGCGCGCGTTCGATGCCCATGCGTTCGATGAAGGTGTGGGTTCGCTCCTTGAACTTTGCGTTCTCCCTGTACCACTGCATGAAGCGGCCGGTGATGCGCATGACCGCGTCCTCGCCGGTGACGGTGCAGAGCACGTCGCCCTTCCTGACCTGCGATCCTGCCGCGCCGCCGACATAGATCTCCCAGCGGTCGTCGCCTATGGCGACCGCGCCCACATCCTTGACCATGGCTTCGGAGCAGTTGCGCGGGCAGCCGGCGGTGGCCAATTTCAGTTTGCCGGGGCTGTCGATGCCGCGGAACTTCGTTTCGATCTTGGCCGCCAGCCCCATGCTGTCGCCCAGGCCGAAGCGGCAGAACTCGGTGCCGATGCAGCTCTTGCAGGTGCGGTAGCTCTTGCCCCAGGCGGAGCCTGCCGGCATGTCGAGGTCGGCCCAGACGCGCGGCAGATCCTCCTTGGCGATGCCGACCAGGTCGATGCGCTGGCCGCCGGTGAGCTTGACCAGCGGCACGTTATACTTCACCGCGACCTGGGCGATGCGCATCAATTCGTCCGGCGTGGTGACCCCACCCTTCATCTCCGGCACCACCGAGAAGGTGCCGTCCTTCTGGATGTTGGCGTGCACCCGGTCGTTGATGAACCGCGCGTCCCGCTCGTCTTCGTAGGCGTCGTCCCACAGGGTGATCAGCAGCGAGGCGAGCGCGGGCTTGCTGGCCGCATCCGGTTTGCCGTCCACCGCCAGCGCCGCGAACACCGCGGAGACCGAGCGCAGGTTCTGCGCGCGTATGGCCGCGACCAGCTCGGGTTTGGCGAGCGGGATGGACGGCACGTAGTAGTGCACGGACGGATCCTCCTCCGCCGCGCCGCCGCAGAACCAGGCGACGACCTCGCCGACCAGGCTCTTGCAGGACCCGCAGCCCATGCCGGCGCGGGTGGCCCCCATCACCGCCTTCGGCGTGCGCGCGCCGCCCGCCACACAGGCGCCGATCGCGGCCTTGGTGACGCCGTTGCAGTTGCAGACCTGCGCGTCGGCAGGCATTTCGTCCAGCGTCACCTTCTGCGCCGGCGTGCCCAAGTCGAACAGCAGCGACAGCCGCTCGTCGGGCAGCGGCGAATCGCGGTCGAAGGCCTGCATCAGGTAGGCGGCCTTGCTGATGTCGCCCATCAGCATCGCACCGACCAGTCGGCCCTCGCGCACGATCAGCTTCTTGTAGGTGCCGTGACGCGCCTCGCTGAACTGGATCACCTCGTCGCGCTCGTCCTCGGGCTCCGTCAGGCCCATGGACGCGAGTTCGACGCCCATCACCTTCAGCTTGGTCGCCAGTTTCGATCCGTGATAGGCGGCGTCGCGGTTCGCGCGCGTCACCTGGTCGGCAAAAACCTTTGCCTGGTCCCAGAGCGGCGCCACCAGGCCGTACACCTTGCCGCGATGCTGCGCGCATTCGCCCACGACGTAGACGTTCATGTCGTCGACCGAGCGCATGTGGTTGTCAACCACGATGGCGCGCTCCACCGTCAGCCCGGCGCTGCGGCCGATCTCGGCGTTCGGCCTGATGCCGGCTGCAACCACGACCATGTCGCACTCGAGCGTGCTGCCGTCCTTGAAGCGCAGGCCGGTCACCCGATCCTCGCCCAGGATTTCGTCGGTCGCGTGTTCCAGATGGATGTGCACGCCCATCTTCTGCATCGCCGCGCGCAGCATGCCGCCACCGGTGGTGTCGAGCTGCGCTTCCATCAGGTGCTTGCCGATATGCACCACGTGCACTTCGCAGCCATGGTTCAGCAGGCCGCGCGCCGCCTCCAGCCCCAGCAGGCCGCCGCCGATCACCACGGCGCGGCGGCTCGCCTTAGCGGTGGCCACGATCGCGTCGCAATCGTCGATGGTGCGGAAGCCAAAGATGCCGTCCTTCATCACGCCGTTCGCCTTGTTCAGCCCGTTCATCGGCGGGATGAAGGCGCGGCTGCCCGTCGCGATCAGCAGCACGTCGTACCGCGCCCGCGTGCCGTCGGCCGATTGCACCATGCGCGATGCCCGGTCGATCCCGGTGACCTTGGCCCCGAGATGCAGGGCGATGCCGTTCTCCTCGTACCACGAGACGGGGTTGATGAAGATCTCGCTGCTGTGCTGCACGCCGCTCAGCACGTTGGACAGCATGATGCGGTTGTAGTTGCCGTAAGGCTCCTCCCCGAACATCGTGATGTCGAACATGTCGGCGCCGCCGCGCGCCAGCACTTCCTCCATTGCGCGCGCACCGGCCATGCCGTTGCCCACGACCACCAATGATTGCTTGGGCGATTGCTTGGCCATCCGTCACATCCTGCTTAGATTTCGATCAATCCGACATCGATGACCGCGGTGCCGGACACGCCGGCAGGAGCGCCCACGAACACTTCGACGCGCGTCCCCGGTGCCAGGTCCTCGACCACGGCGAGCGGCACGTGCGTTCCGGCCTTGGCGCCCACCGGAAACATCCTGGCGACGCGGCCATCCTGCATCAGCGACACGACGATCATCTCGGCAGACGAGTTGCCGCCCCGCAGGTAGATCAGCTGCGCGCGCTTGTCGGCCGGAACGACGTACACCAGCGAGCCATGAAGCAGACATGCTGCCTCGTAGCCCTGGCCGGTGAAGGCGTAGGCGCCGTTGAGGAAACGCGGAACCGTGTCGATCATGCAACATCCTGCTTCGGCCCGCCGTGGCGTGGCACATCTGCGCTGGCCCGGAGGGGCGAGCGCTGCACATGCACGGCGCATGCCTTGAACTCGGGAATGCGCGACACCGGATCGAGCGCCGCGTTGGTCAGCAGGTTGGCGCTGACCCGGCCGGCCCAGTGGAACGGCACGAAGACGGTGTCCATGCGGATGTCGCGCGTCACCCGCGCCGGCACGTCGATGCTGCCGCGCCGGGTCGTCAGCCGCACCATGTCGCCGCGGCCGATGCCCAGACCGCGCGCCGTGTCGACGTGCAGCTCGACGAACGCACCAGGCTCAGCCTCCGCCAGTTCGGCGACGCGCCGGGTCTGCGCCCCGGTCTGGTAGTGCGAGAGCAGGCGGCCGGTGGTGAGCACGTAGGGAAAGTCGCGGTCCGGCGTTTCGGCGGCGCCGCGATACTCGACCGGGTGGAAACGGGCGCGTCCGTCCTCGGTCGCGAAGCGGTCCAGGAACAGGCGCGGGGTGCCCGGGTGGCTCTCGTCCGGGCACGGCCAGAACACGCCGTCCTCGGCATCGATGCGGTCGTAGCTGATCCCGGCGTAGTCGGCCGCACCGCCCGCGCTGGCGCGCCGCAACTCGGCGAACACCTGCCTTGAACCGGTGTCGAAGCGCGCGCTGCAGCCGAGCCGCCCTGCGAGCGCCTGCATCACCTGAAGGTCGGTCCACACGCCTTCGGGCGGGTCCATCGCGCGCCTTCGGTGCAGCACGCGGCCTTCCAGGTTGGTCATCGTGCCGTCCTCCTCGGCCCATTGGGTGATCGGCAGCACCACGTCGGCACGCTGCGCCGTCTCGGAGAGGAACATGTCGGCCACGACCAGCAGGTCGAGCCGGCCCAGGCCGGTCGACACCTGTTCGGCGTCGGGTGCGGAGGCGAGCACGTTGCAGGCCATGACGATCAGGCCGCGTATCCCCGTTCCCATCGCTCCCAGCAGCTCGCAGGCGGACAGGCCGGGTCTGGGCAGGCTGTCCGGATCGACGCCCCACACGGACGCCACCTCGGCGCGGTGGCGCGGGTTGTCGATCTTGCGATAGCCGGGAAGCTGGTCGGCCTTCTGGCCGTGCTCCCGCCCGCCCTGGCCGTTGCCCTGGCCGGTGAGGCAGCCATAGCCCGCATGGGGGCGGCCCGCCTGACCCAGTGCCAGGACCAGGTTGATGAAGGCGGAGACGTTGTCGGTGCCGTGGCTCTGCTGTTCGGCGCCACGCGCGGTCAGCACCATGGCGCTCGACACCTCGCCCAGCATGTGGGCGGCGCGTTCCACCAGCGGCGCCGGCACCCCGGTGATCCGCTCCACACGGTCGGGCCAGTAGGATTTGCAGATCCGCTGCACGGCCGCGAAACCGGTGGTGCGCGCGGCCACGAACTCCGTGTCGACCAGCCTGTCGCGCATGGCCACGTGCAGCAGGCCGTTGGCCAGTGCGGCGTCCGTGCCGGGCGTCAGCTGCAGGTGCAGCTGCGCCATGCGGGCCGTTGCGGTGCGGCGCGGGTCGGCCACGATCAGCTTGCCGCCCTGCTCCCTCTGGGCCTCGAAATACTGCATGATCGGCGGCATCGTCTCGGCGGGGTTGCCGCCCTGCAGCAGGATGGCGCCGGCCAGAGGGATGTCGGACAGCGGAAACGGCAGGCCGCGGTCCACCCCGAAGGCGCGCTGGCTGCCCGCCGCCCCCGACGCCATGCAGAACCGGCCGTTATAGTCGATGTTGGCGGTGCCGAGCGCCACCCTGGCGAACTTGCCGAGCAGGTAGGCCTTCTCGTTGGTCAGGCCGCCGCCGCCGAACACGCCGACCGCGTCGTCGCCGTGCTGCCGCTGGATCGCCAGGATGCCGTGCTTGATGCGGTCCAGCGCCTCGTCCCAGCTCGCCGGCCGAAGCTGCATGCCGCGGCGGTCGCGGACCAGCGGGGTGGTCAGCCGGTCCGGCGCAGACAGGAGCGACGCGGCACTCCAGCCCTTGCGGCACAGCCCGCCCTTGTTCGTCGGAAAATCGCGCGCACTCACGCGCCAGCCCTGTTCGGTCTCGTCCAGCGTCATCCCGCATTGCAGGGCGCAGTACGGACAATGCGTCTGCACCGCCTGCGCGCCGGAGCGTGCCGGCCGGTCGTCGATCGTGTCGGCAGCCGTGAGCGTCGCCATGGCGGAAAAATTAGCATGCACATTTTCCGCGCGCGAGTCCGCTCCCGCACCGAAACTGATATTGCCGCTGATTTATGCAGTATTCACTCGCGGATCGACGGCAATGACCAGAGACTGGGCAGCCTGGCCGTCAGCGGGCGAAGCGGTCCAGCCTGTCGGCACTCACGACAGCCATGCCGATCGGCATCAGGCTGATGCCGGCCAGCTTCACGTGCTGGAAGGCGAAGGGGATGCCGATGATGGTGACGCCGCAGGCCACCGCAGCCGTCAGGTGGCCGATGGCGAGCCACAGCCCGAACAGCAGCACCCAGATGACGTTGCCGACCAATCCGAGCGGGCCGGTGCCCAAATCTTCCCGGCCGGTCAGGACCTGGCGCGGCACCGCCTCGCGCCCGAACGGCCACAGCGAGAACAGGGCGATGGTGAAGCACGCCCGCGCCCAGGGCAGCCCCACCAGGCTCAGGGCCGCAAGGAGGCCGGCGAGGAACCAGGCCACCGCCATCACGAAGCCGCCGAGCAGAACCCACACCAGGTTGAGGATCAGCGTCACGCTCAGCCTCCTTCACCCGTGCTGATCGGCCTGACCAGGCGGATCGCCACGACCATGACCAGGATCAGCACGGCCAGCACGCCCAACTCCATCATCGATGCCTGGAACGCGCGCTGGACGGCATCGGTCAGCGTGTCCTGCTTGGTGGATTCGGAGGATTTGAGGGTGATCACCAGCACGCGGCGTATGGTGGCGATCAGGCCCACGACCAGGAACGGCTCGCTGTTCAGCGCGCCGCCGCGCATGGACGCCCGGACCGTGTGCAGGATCTCCACCATCATCAGCACGAACAGCAGGCGGTCGATGATCAGCAGGATGGCGCCGGTGCCGGACCAGTCCGCCAGGCCGGTCAGCAGCACCCAGCCCGCACCGCCGAGCCCGACCAGGATGGCCGCCGACAGCAGCACGCCGAGCACCACGTAGGTTGCGTGCTCCACCCACAGGAACACGCCGGCGCTGCGCTGCACCCATCGATCGGGTTCGGGGCCTGGTTGAAGCATGTTCGTCTCCGCTCGGCGCCGACCATGCCCTCCGCCGATTTTTTTGCATACTGCCAGGGCCCGCCTGCAACCTGCCCGGGTCCTGCGGGCTTGCTAGCAGAGAGTTGTCCGGTCAGGGGCGGAGATCGACGCGGCAGACCCGGCCGGACCGCCCCCAAAAGAACGGCTGCCCGGGAGGTCGCAATGTCGAAGCCTTTGTCGAACGCGTTTCGGTCGCAACTCGCCGCCACTGCATGCGCGGTGCTGGCGCTGGGTGCGGCGCATGCGCGCGCGGCCAATGCGGACCCCGCGCTGATCGAACACGGCAAGTATCTGACCAACGCCGGCGACTGTCAGGCCTGCCACACCGCGCCAGGCGGCAAGGCGTTCGCCGGCGGACTCTACATGAACACGCCGTTCGGGCCGATATCGACCCCCAACATCACGCCCGACGACAAGACCGGCATCGGCCGCATCACCGACGACCAGTTCGTGCGCGTGTTCCATCAGGGTATCGGCATGCAGGGCGAGCGGCTGTACCCGGTGATGCCGTTCCCCTGGTACACCAAGGTGACGCGCGACGACGCGCTGGCGATCAAGGCTTACCTGTTTTCGCTTCAGCCCGTCGACTCGCCGCGCAAGCCCAACAAGCTGGCGTTCCCGTTCAACATACGCGCCGGCCTGATCGGCTGGGATGCGGTGTTCCTCAAGGCCGGCGAGTTCAAGCCGAACCCCAACCTGTCGCCACAGGTCAACCGCGGCGCATACCTCGTCCAGGGTCTGGCACATTGCGGCGAATGCCATAACGGCAACAACATGCTGGGCGACACGGACATGGCCGCGGCCCTGCGCGGCGGACCGATCGACAAGTGGTACGCCCCCAACATCACGTCGGACAAGGCCCAGGGCATCGGCCGCTTCAGCGACGACCAGGTTTTCACCTACCTCAAGACCGGGTTCGAGAAGGACATGGGGGTGGTGGTCGGCCCGATGGCGCAGACCATGCACGAGAGCCTGGGCAAGCTGACGGACGACGATCTGCACGACATCGTCGCCTACCTGAAATCAACGCCGCCCAAGGAGGGCTTCAAGCAGCGCGAGCCGGTCGCCGGCACCCAGCAGGTGGCGCTGAACGGGCAGTCCTACCTGACCTATTGCGCATCGTGCCACTTGCAGAACGGCCAGGGGCTGGAGGGCGCCGTGCCGAAGCTTGCGGGCAACGGAACGGTGTATGCGCAGGGCCCTGAGACGGTCATCCGCGTGATCGTGGGCGGGATAAACGCGCAGGGCACCTACTCCGCCATGCCAGCGATCGGCGCCAGCATGACCGACCAGGAGGTTGCAGACGCCACGAACTACATACGCTCGTCCTGGGGCAACGCCGCGCCGTCCACCACCGGGCCGGGACAGGTGGCCTCCATCCGCAAGGAGACGCAGACCCTGCTGGCGATGAACCTTCCTGAAGGCTGCCCGAAGATCGCCCAATCGGACACCGGCAAGGTGATCGCGCAGCCCGACATGCAGACGATCCTGGCGGGGACCACGCAGGAAAACGCCCTGGCCAACGCGGAGGTGCTGATCCGCAAGGTGCGCGCCGGCGCGCCGAAGGCCACCCAGGCCGACGTCATCAACAGCCTGACCATCGGCTACTGCCCGACGGTCATGGGCGACAAGACGCTCGAGTCGCAGGCGCAGAAATCCCAGGCGCTCGACCAGTTCGCGCTGCGTATCTACACCGACCTGGCGACCAGGGGGCAGGACACGGCGTCCGGGCAGTATCGGTGACGTAAGCCGGCCCGGCCCGCTAAACGAAGCCTTCCTTCTTCAGGCTGATCCAGCTGCCGTTGCCGACGATGATGTGGTCGTGCAGCGCGATGCCGAGCGGTTGCAGGATGCGCTGTATCTGGCGCGTCATGTCGAGGTCGGCCACTGACGGGGTAGGGTCGCCGCTCGGGTGGTTGTGCACCAGGATCAGGCTGGCCGCGTGCAGCTCGAAGGCGCGCCGGGTGACCTCGCGCGGGTAGACCGGCGTGTGATTGATGGTGCCGCGGCCTTGCAGCTCGTCGGCGATCAGGCGGTTCTTGGTGTCGAGGAACAGGATGCGGAACTGCTCCACCTTCTCGCGCGCCATGACCGCGTTCAGGTAGGCCATGAGCTGGTCCCAGTTGGACAGGATCGGCTGGTCGATCACCTCGGCCCGGGCCAGGCGGACGGCGCCGCCATGCATCAGCTTTATCGCTGCCGCCGTGTGCCGGCCGACATGGGGGATCGCGGTCAGTTCGTGCACCGGGGCGGACACGACCCTGGCATAGCTGCCGAACTGGTTGATCAGGCGCTTGGCCAGCGGCTTGGTGTCGCCCTTGGGCTGGACCAGGAACAGCAGCATCTCCAGCAGTTCGTAATCGGCCAGGCCGTCCGGGCCGCGGTCCAGCAGCCGGTCGCGCATCCGGTCGCGATGGCCTTCCGGCCCGTCGCTGGCGAATACCGGCCGCGGCGGGTCTTGGCGGAGTGCCTCCGGCTCCTCGGGCAACGCGTCGGCCTCTCTCACGCGGAACGGCTCGAGGTCGGCGAGGTAGTCCGCGGTACGGCCGACCGCTTCGGAAAAGCCGGGCACGCTGGTCGAGGGCAGCAGCTCGGCCGGGCGCCAATCCTCGTTCGAGCGCATGATCTTGCCCGCTGTGGTGGACCAACGCATCGGCATCGCACTGCGTCCATTCTGTTATCGTAACAGACTAGACTCTTGTCCAGGTTGGCTACAAGCCGGCGCAGTTCGGAGAAACGTCCCCAATAATCAGGATTTCAAAGGCTTGCCTTTGATGGGGTCCAGGGGCAAAGCCCCTGGCCTTCACCTGCAACTTTCCACAGGGACCGTCATGACGGTAAAGTCTGCGTCGGCCGGCAAGCAAGTCCCCTCATCGGTGTGGCTGGCGATGACCGCCCTCCTCGGTGCGATGGTGTCGATCCTGTACGGCGCGACGCTGGCCAGGGGCATGTTTCCCGCCATCGGCGCACAGGGCACAACCGCGCTGCGGCTTGCGTTCGGCGCGGCCATCCTGGCCGTGCTGCTGCGGCCCTGGCGCGCACGGCCGTCCCGCGCCGTGCTGCCGGCGCTGATCGGCTACGGCGTGGTGCTGGGGACGATGAACCTGATGTTCTACATGGCCATCAGGACGGTGCCGCTCGGCATTGCCGTCTCGCTGGAGTTTTGCGGCCCGTTGCTGGTGTCCACCCTGTCGTCCAGGCGGCCGCGCGATTTCGGCTGGATCGGGCTCGCGATCGTGGGCCTGCTGCTGCTCTGCCCGCCGCTGCACGCGGCGCACCCGCTTGACCCGGCCGGCGTCGCCTACGCGCTCGGCGCGGCGGGGTGCTGGGCGCTTTACATCGTGTTCGGTCAGCGGGCCGGCGGCGAGCTCGGCACGCGAACGACGGCGATCGGGACGCTGATCGGCGCGTGCCTGATCCTGCCGATCGGCATCGCCCACGCGGGCGCAGCACTGTTGCGGCCGGCGGTGCTGCTCTCGGCCGTTGGCGTCGGAGTGTTCTCCAGCGCGCTGCCGTTCTCGTTCGAGATGATGGCGCTGACCCGCCTGCCGGCACGGGTCTACGGCACGCTCACCAGCATGGAGCCGGCAGTGGGCGCGCTGATGGGCCTGCTGTTCCTGGGGCAGGTGCTGAGCGTGCAGCAATGGGCGGGGATCGGCGTCGTTATCGTGGCTGCGGTGGGAGCAGCTGTTTCACTAGAAACACCCACAATACAACCCGCTTAAGGAAGCCCCTTCGCCAGCGCGAATTCTGTCATTTTCAGCTGCCTTGGCCGGGCTTGTCCCGGCTATCCACGCGGTCGCGTCGACGGATGTTGCGGAGGACGACCTACCAGCCGGCGCGTTCACTTTACCGGTCGATCTTAGGCCAACCGCGTAGGTGGCCGGGACAAGCCCGGCCAAGGTGACCTCCTAAGCTATTGTGTCTAAACGATGTTCAGCTTGAGTTTTATATAGCTTTCAGGACGTTTTGCACCCGATCCGTCGAACAGCCATTCTGCTCTATATCGGCCTTGACTCTCTGATGCACCTTTTCAGCATCGTCCCTCATACCCAGGGCAACTTGGTCATCAGTCCACGATGGGAAACGCTGCTTATACGCCTGGGCAGCGCGGATGGACACGTCCGTCAAGTTTGCAAAATAAAGACGATCAGTGCTCTGGCTCACTGCACCACAGCGCATCGCGGCTTCCCGAGCGGCGTGAAACTGCAGGTAGATTGGTATGATGCCGATTGGTTGCGCCACCCCTGTAAGAGGCCAACCAAGCAGGCAGCATACCGAAAATACACAGCCCCACAACCGCACCTATCACGACGCCTTCATGATCTCGTCCGCCACGTTCCGCGGCACCGGATCGTAGTGGTGGAACTGCATGGTGAACGAGGCGCGGCCCTTGGTCATGCTGCGCAGATGCGAGATGTAGCCGAACATCTCCTTCAGCGGCACATGCGCACGCACGATGACGGTCGATCCCGAACTCTCCTGGTTCTGGATCATGCCGCGGCGGCGGTTCAGGTCGCCCACCACGTCGCCCACATGGTCGTTGGGCGTTGTGCACTCCACGTCCATGATCGGTTCCAGGATGACCGGGCCGGCCTTCTTCATGCCCTCGCGGAAACACGCCTTGGCGGCGATTTCGAAGGCGAGCGCCGAGGAGTCGACGTCGTGGTACTTGCCGTCCACCAGGGAGTAGCGGAAATCCACCGTCGGAAAGCCTGCCAGCACGCCCGTATCGGCCTGGACGCGGATGCCCTTCTCCACTGCCGGAATGTACTCCTTGGGCACCGAGCCGCCGACGACCTTGTTCTCGAACTCGATGCCGGTGTTCCGCTCCAGCGGTTCGAACACGATCTTCACCTCGGCATACTGGCCCGAGCCGCCGGACTGCTTCTTGTGCGTGTAGGTC
>CALMVI010000152.1 GCA_937873095.1 uncultured Acetobacteraceae bacterium
GCTTGAAGCCGGTGGTGCTCATGTTGGCGATGTTGTTGGAGATGACCTCCACGTTCGTCTGCTGCGCCTGCATGCCGGTGCCGGCAATGTCCAAGGACCGCATCGTCGTGCCTCGCTTCTACAGGGGTGCCGGATCAGCTCGCAGGCGCCGCGATCTTGTCGATCGCGCTCTGCCGACGCTGGCCCTCGGCCTCCACCATCTGCGTCACGAACTGGAAGTCGCGCTCGGTGGTGATCATCCGGGTGATCTCGGCGATCGGCTGCACGTTGCTGTCCTCGACCGTGCCCTGGACGATCTTCGGCCGCGCAACCGCGGTCGTCGGCACGTCGGCGCGGAACAGCCGCCCGCCCTCGGCGGTCAGCCGGTTCGGATCGTTCGGCACCACCACCGCAATCTGGCCGATGGGGCCGTTCTGGCTGCGCAGCGAACCATCCGCCTTCACCGTCAGATCGGTATCCGCGGTCGACAGCTTCAGCGGCTGCGACTTCACGTCCAGCAGCGGGTCGCCCGCCTCGTCGGTGATGGTGCCGTCCTTCTGCAGCGTGAACCGGCCGGCGCGGGTCAGCCGTGTGCCCGAGGCAGTCTGCACGGTGAACCAGCCATCGCCCGACAGGGCGAGGTCGAGCGGGTTGCCGGTCTGGGTCAGCGCGCCCTCGGTCCGGTCGCGGTAGGTGGCGCGCATCTGGGTGAACGCCATGGTTCGGCCGCCCGCGGGCTCGCTGCCGGCGGGCTCGCGCATCAGCCAGTCGGCGAACACCGTGCGCTCCGCGCGATAGCCGGGCGTGCTGGCGTTGGCCAGGTTGCCCGCCACCACATCCATCGCACGCTGCTGTGCCGACAGCCGCGACAGGGCGATGTTGTTGATGTTGTCCATGGTCTCTGGCGCCTTGATGAGGGCCCTGCGGAGTGCAGGGCGTAGCCATCCCACCGCAAGCGGCGTGCCACCACGCTGCGCCCGGAACGCGGCGCCCGCGTTCCTGCGCCCGGCAAATCCTGCCCGGTCGGATCTGCCGTCCGCGCGTGGGCGTGCCGACCAAACCGCTGGCCGCAGGGGGCGTTCGAAAGAGGGGCCCGGCCACGTGCAGGAGCCGCCAACACACGGAGGATCCGGATGCTGAAGATCATGAGGACGATGGCGCTTGCAGGCTGCATGGCCGCGCTGGCGGGCGGGGCGGCAATGGCCCAGGCCGCGGGCGGCGCAGGCGCTGCCGGCGGCGCAGCCGGCATGGGCGCGGGCGGTGGGAGCATGGGTGCCGGCGGCGGGAGCATGGGTGCCGGCGGCGCGGGCATGGGCGCAGGCGGGGCCGGCATGGGTGCGGGCGGCGCCATGGGCAGCGGACTGGGCGCGGGCAGCAGCGGCATGGGCGGCAGCACGGGCACCGGGGTGACCGGCGCTGGCGGCAATGGCGGCGCGATGGCCCCCAGCGGCATGAGCGCCCCCAGCACGCCCGGCGGCGGCATGCAGGGCAGTGTCGGCACCGGTCTCAGCGGCCCTGGCGGAACGGTCGGCTCGGGAGCCGGCAATAACGGCACCCCGGCCGGCACCGGCAGCACCGGCACCAACACCACCACGCCGTCGCCGCAGTAACGCGCCACTCGCCAGCCGCACGGCGCCAGGTCATTCCACCTGGCGCCGTGCTGATCTAGGGTCGGGCGCGCACAGTAAGCGCGTAAGGATCGGGGCCGTCCCATGCTCATCGCCGACCGATTGAACAAGATCAGCCCCAGCCAGACGATCGCCATCTCGTCCAAGGCACGCGCCCTGAAGGCGGCCGGGCGCGACGTGATCAGCCTGTCGGCGGGCGAGCCGGATTTCGACACGCCCGACAACATCAAGCAGGCGGCCATCCGCGCCATCGGCGCGGGCGACACGAAATACACCGACGTCCCCGGCACCCCCGCCTTGCGCCGCGCAGTGGCCCGCAAGTTCTTGCGCGACAGCGGCATCGACTACGCCGCCGAGGAGATCATCGTCTCCACCGGCGGCAAGCAGGTGATCTACAACGCCATGGTCGCGACCCTGAACCCGGGCGACGAGGCGGTCATCCCCAGCCCCTGCTGGGTCAGCTACCCGGACATCGTGGCGCTCGCCGAAGGCACGCCGGTGATCGTCCCCTGCGGCCAGAACAACCGCTTCAAGCTGCGGGCCGAGGACCTCGAAAGCGCCCTGACGCCGCGCACCAAATGGTTCTTCCTCAACTCCCCCTGCAACCCGACCGGTGCGGCCTACTCCGCCGAGGAGCTGCGGCCGATCTGCGACGTGCTGCTCGCCCATCCCGACGTCTGGGTGTTCACCGACGACATCTACGACAAGCTGACCTATGACGGCTTCAAGCCTGCCACGGTGGTGGAGGTGGAGCCCCGCCTGCGCGACCGCACCGTCACGATGAACGGCTGCAGCAAGGCCTATGCGATGACCGGCTGGCGCATAGGGTTTGCCGGCGCTCCCGTGGCGCTGATCCGCGCGATGGACAAGCTGCAGAGCCAGTCCACCTCGAACCCCTGCTCGATCAGCCAGGCGGCGGCCGTCGAGGCGCTGGACGGTCCGCAGGACACCATCACCAGGATGACCGCCGCGTACCAGCAACGGCGCGACCTGGTCGTCGACGCGCTGAACGCCATCCCCGGGCTGAGCTGCCACCGCCCGGAAGGCGCCTTCTACGTCTTCCCCAGCCTGCATGGCTGCATCGGCAAGACGAGCGCGGGCGGCGCACGGATCGCGACCGACGAGGATTTCGTCGTCGCCCTGCTGGAGGAGCAGGGTGTGGCCGCCGTGCACGGCAGCGCCTTCATGTATCCCGGCCATTTCCGCATCAGCTACGCGACCGATACCGAAAGCCTGCGCCAGGCATGCGCCCGCATCGCGGTCTTCTGCCGCTCGCTGACCTAGGGGCAGTGCCGCCCCGCGCGCGGATGGCCGAACCGGCGCTGTCCGGCCGTCAGTCTGCCGTACCGGCCGCGGCCACGATGACGGCGGCGGCGCGTGCCCGGGCGATGCGGGCGCAGGGCCGCGACGTGATCTCGCTCACCCTCGGCGAGCCGGACTTCGCCTCCCCGCCCCACGCCGTGCAGGCGGCGCACGAGGCGGCGCTGCGGGGCGAGACGAAATACCCGCCCGTGAACGGCACGCCCGGTCTCAGACACGCCGTGCGCGCCAAGTTCGAGAGAGAGTCCGGCCTGGTGTTTTCGGACGCCGAAATCCTGGTCGGCCACGGCGCCCGGCAGATCATCTACGACGCGCTCACCGCAACCCTCGATGCCGGAGACGAGGTCGTCGTTCCGGCGCCGTTCTGGAACGCCTACCCGCTGATCGCCGCCATGGCGGGCGCGCAGCCGGTGTTCGTCGCCTGCGCGGCGGCCGACGGTTTCCTGCCGGATCCCGACGCGATTGCGCGCGCCATCACGTCCCGCACCAAATGGCTGGTGCTGAACTACCCGAACAACCCGACAGGCGCCGTCTGCACCGCCGAGCGTCTGCGCGCGATCGCCGAAATCCTGCGTCGCTCGCCGCATGTCTGGGTCATGTCGGACGACATGTACGAGCACCTGATCCACGACGGCACGCCGAACCCGACCCTCGCCGCCGTGGCGCCCGACCTCGCCCCGCGCGTGCTGACGATCAGCGGCGTGTCCAAGACCTACGCCATGACCGGCTGGCGGGTCGGCTTCGCCGGCGGGCCGGCGCGGCTGATCGGCGCCATGACCAAGGTGCAGGGCCAGTCCACCGGCGGCGTGTCGCCGGTCGCCCAGGCTGCGGCGCAGGCCGCGCTGGAGGGTCCGCAGGACATGGTGGGCGTGATGCGCGCCGCCTACGCCGCCCGAAGCAGGCGCGTGGTGGCGGCGATGCGCGACGTGCCTGGCCTGGCCTGCCGCGCGCCGGCCGGCGCCTTCTACCTCTTCGTCGACGTCGCGGGCATGATCGGCCGCACCAGCGCAGGCGGCTGCCGCATCGACAGCGACGAGGCATTCTGCTCGGCCCTGCTCGAGGAAGCGGGGGTGGCCGTCGTCCACGGCGCCGCTTTCGGGGCGAGCCCCTACATGCGGCTGAGCACCGCCGCCGACGATGCCGCGCTGCACGCGGCATGCGCGAGGATCGCCGCGTTCTGCGCCTCGTCCGTCTGAACCGCGATGGAAACCGTTCAGTAATCCTGGTCCCGTAGGTTCAGCTTCAGCGCCGGCGCGAGACGGCCGGCGAGCTGAGGCCTGGATGAAGAATTACGGTGCCACCCTGCCGCCGCCGCATATGCGCCGACCCGCTCTGCGGCGCGCGCAGCGGACGCCGCCGCCTGACGATGAGGCGCTTGTCGCGGCGGCGTTGGGCAGCGCGCCGTTCGGGTTGCTGGTGCTCGACGACAGCCTGGCCGTCCGCATGCTGACGGAAAGTGCTGCGAAGCTGCTGGACTGCGGCGCGGTTCACCCGGTCCGGGGCGTTGTGGCCGACCTGCTCGCCCAAAGCAGGGCGCTGTCGCCCGCCGCCTCGCAACTGCTGATGTCTGCCCTAGAGCGCGTCCGGGCCGACGATGGACGTTCGGCGCGCTCCAGCCCTTGTTCACAGGACCAGCTCGCCCAGTCCGACAATCCCAGTCCGCGTGCGGTCGCTCCAGCCGACGGCGCCGAGGCGCGTGAGGCTGCACTCACGGTGCAGACCAACGCCGGCGGCACGCTGGCGGTCGATATTCGGCCCGCGGGCCGGCTCGGCTGGGTGCTGAGCCTGTCCGACGTCACGCAGACGCGGGCGACGCAGGATTGGCTGCTCGAACACGTCTCGTCGGACCCGGTGACGGGCTTGTGGAACCGGCAGCATTTCCTGCTCATGCTCGACGATGCTCTGTCGCACGCCGGGGATGCGCTGCCCTGTGCGGTGCTGATCGGCCTCAACCGTCTGCGGCCGGCGTCCGACCCCGGTTTCCTGCACGCCGCCGACATGCTTCTCCGCATGGCGTCCGAGCGGGTGTCGGCACTTCTGGGCGATGGCGACATGATCGCGCGGTTTTCGGAAACCGAATTCGCCGTGGCGCTGAGCCGGCCAGGCGGGCGGGCCGAGATCGAAGGTTTCTGCACGCGTGTGCACGAGGCGCTGTCGCGCCCCTTCCTGCTGGACAGCCATGTCGTGCTGCTCGGATGCCATGTCGGCGCGGCCGACGCTCCGGATGATGCGTCGTCGCAGGACGCGTCGTCGGACGGGACGTCCGCAAGCCTGGGCAGCGGCGAACACCTCATGGCGCATGCCCGCCTGGCGCTCGACGCCGCCTGCGCTGCGTCTTCGGAGCCGATCCGTTTCTACGACCCGGAACTGCTGCAACGCGCGCAGCAGCGCCGGTGCTTCGAGGCGGACCTTCGCTGCGCCCTGCACAAGGGCGAGTTCGAACTGCACTACCAGCCGCAGGTGGACGTGACGCGGGGCCGCGTCACCGGGCTGGAGGCGTTGATACGCTGGCGCAGCCCGGAACGCGGCCTGGTTTCGCCAGCCGAGTTCATTCCGATGGCCGAGCAGATCGGCATGATCGACGAGGTCGGCGCCTGGGTGCTTCATCAAGCCTGCCTGCAGGCGGCATCCTGGCCCGACGGCATGACGGTGGCCGTGAACGCCTCACCGTTGCAGTTCGAAACCGGTCGCTTCGCGCAGACGGTTGCCGATGTGCTGCAGGCCACGCATCTGCCGCCGCATCGCCTGGAGGTGGAGGTGACCGAGAACCTGCTGCTCCAGGACACCGGCGAGGTGATGGGAACGCTGGCGGCGCTGCGCGAACTCGGGGTGCTGCTGGTGCTGGACGATTTCGGCACCGGCTACGCGTCCCTGAGCCAGCTCAGCCGTTTCAAGTTCGACAAGATCAAAATCGACCGCTCCTTCGTCAGCCCGGACGGCGCGTCCGGGCAGAACAGCGTCATCGTCCGTTCGGTCGCGGCCCTGGGCTCCGGCCTGGGCATCCCCATCACCGCGGAGGGCGTGGAAACGGCGACCCAGCTGGACCAGATCAAGGCCGATGGATGCACCTGCGTCCAGGGCTACTACTTCAGCCGTCCGGTGCCGGCGGACGACATCGGCCCGCTGCTGGCCAGGCTGCATCGTCCGGCCACGCTGCCGTGCTGAGGCCGTGGGCAGGGCCTGCGCCGGCCCGCCGTTCCACGAGCGATGTCGCTGCGCATCCGGGTCTGGTATCGCCGGGCCATGGCGATGTCGTTCAAGCCGCTGGTCTCCTGGCCCCGCACGGCGCACCTGCGGCAGGGCCGCCCCCGCGCGCGGCTGGCGGCGGTGCTGCTTGCGGCGGTGCTGCTTGCCGGGGGGGTGCTGCTGGGCGGCGGCAACGTCTTCTTCCCGTATCTCAGCGCCCGCAACCCTCTGCTCGTCTGGAACGCCGCCATCGGGTTGCCGCTGGGCGTGCTCATCGTCTTCGCAGCACGGGCGGCGCGGGTGCCGGCGCCGCGTCCGGGATGGGTGCTGGCTGCCGGTCTTGCGGCCACGTTTGCGGTGGAGTGGGCAGCCGAGACGTGGTGGCCCAATTCGGCCGACGAGTACGGCTACGTCTTCCTCGCGCGCACGCTGCTGCACGGGCGGTTGTGGAACCCTCCTGCACCGGCACCCCAGGTCTTCGAGATCGCCTGGACGTTCACCCGCGGCCAGGAATGGTTCTCGCAGTACCCGCCGGCCTGGCCCGCTGTGCTGGCGCCGTTCCTGGCCGCCCACCTCGCCTGGCTCGCCCCGCCTTTGCTCGCCCTCGCTCTCGGCGCCCTCGTTTGGGCCGGGATGCGCGAGCTGGGCGTGCGGCCCGAGGCGGCGTCCGCGCTGCTGATCCTGCTGGTGTTCTCCCCGTTCGTGATGTTCAACGGCGCCTCGCTGTTCAGCCACATGATGGCGGCCGATCTGGTGGCAGCCATCATCGTCGTGCAGGCGCGCGACGAGCGGCGAAGGACTCCCGCGAACCCCGTGGTGATCGGAGCCCTGTTCGGCCTGCTGCTGCTGACGCGCTACGACGTGTTCCTGCTCGCAGCGGTGCCGTTCGCCCTGGACGTGGCGTGGCGCCGCCGCGCCGCTCTCCTGCGCGACGCTGCGCTGATGGCTGCGGGAGGCTTGCCGTTCCTCGCGGCCTTCGCCGGCTACAACGCCGCCATCACCGGCCACCCGCTCAAGACGCCCTATGCCTGGGTGTCGGGCGGCGCCAAGATCGGCCTCCTGGGCAAGCACGTGGTGGTGCTGGACGCGCTGACGGAGGCTGTTCTGCGCACGCTGCACTGGACGGGCGAACTCGTGGCATATGGCGGCCCGGTGCTGCCGGTGCTTGCGGCCGCGTCGGTGTGCAAGCAGCTGCGGTCGCGTCGACTGCGCTGGTTCGACGCGCTGCTGCCGCTCGCCATCGGCTTTTTCTTCCTCTACCCGAACAACGGCGGCCACGAGTTCGGCCCGCGCTACTGGTTCTTCGCCTGGCCCGCAGCCATCCTGGGCATCGGCCACGCGCTGGGGCGGGATGGCGCCCAGGCGGGATGGCTTCGAACGGGATGGCTGCGGGCGGGGCGCTTGCGGCTGCACGCGCCGAGTCTGGCCGCGGCCCATCTGCCGGTTTTCGCAGGCGCCGCCCTGTCCCTCGCCGCGTTCAACCACGCCTATGTCGACCAGCGGCGGCGTGTGGAAAACCTGGTTGCACCTGAGCGTCCTGCGGTCATCCTGATACCCACACGGTCGATCATGGTCACGCCCTGGCAGAGTGTGCCGATCGTGGCCCACAGCGCGGATTTCTGCCGCAACGGCGTCGATCTCGACCGCGACGTGCTGTACGCGCGCGCCGACAACGCGTTTGCGCACCAGCAGGAGTTCGCGGCCCTGGCCTGCACCCTGATCGACAGGCACATCTACCGCTGGCGTCCGCCCGGCGTGATCGAGCCCGTCACCTGCCCATGACGGCCAGGGCGGGCCGCGTGCAGGACGCAGGCCAGACTCCGCAGGGCAGCCCGAGCACGATGGACTGGCGGAACGCGACGGCCCGCAGGGGTGCCGTAAGGGCCATGCCGGGCGCCAGGATCAGCGTCGCCGGCCCGGCGGGCAGGCTGCGCAGCGGCACCAGCAAGGCGCCCCCCTGCATCGGCAGCAGCTTGACGTCGCGTTTGGCGACGAACTGCCTGCCGCCCGCGTCCACCGCGAGCGCGCCCAGATAGAGTGCGCTCCAGCTTCCGGACACCGGCAGCAAGGCCGCCTCCGAGAGCGACGGCAGGCCGCCGGTCAGCACCGCGCCGCGCGCGTCCGGCAGCAGCCCGAGCGGCCTGGGATGGTCGAGCACCGGCCGCCAGACAAAGAGGGCGAGCGTTGCCGCCAGGGCCGCGACTGCGCGCCTGCGCTCGCTCGGGCGCAGGATGGCTGCGGCCAGTTGCGCCGCCCAGAGCACCAGGAAGGGAAACGTCCATTTGAAGTAGTGGACGTTGTAGAAACGCCAGAGCCCGAACGGGTGCATGTCGCGATAGGCGAGGTAGCTCGCCCAATGCAGGCCAACGGCAGAGGCCGCCAGCAGGGCGGCCGCGTTGCGCCGCGACACGCCCAGGGTCAGGCCGGCGATGCCCGGCACGATCCAGGGCAGCGCCTCCGCCAGGCCGCGGCCTTCGGGAAGCAGGGGTCTTGGGTCCACCACCAGCGTCACCCAGCGCAGCGGCAGCAGCCGCCATTCGAAGCCGATCGACGCCGACTCGCCGACATACGGGCCAGGGCTGGCGCCGAACACGGCCGCGTGCGCGACCAGGGCGGGCAGCAGCCCGGCAGCCAGGCCCGCACCGGCCGCGATCGCCATCGTGCCGGCAGCGCGCGCGCCATGCCGCAGCACCATGATCGCGGCGTAGCTGCCGGTCACGGCGAGCAGCACCGCCGCGTCGCTCGGCCGGAAACCAGCGACCACGCCGAGCACGGCGCCGAGCGCTGCCGCCCGGGCGGCGGACGGGCGTTCGCCGAAACGCATCGCGAACAGGATGGCGGCGAACTGCCAGGGCGCCGAGCCGGTCGTGCTCCAAGGCACCACCCAGATCGCCACGATGGTGCGGCCCCACAGGCAGCCGGCCAGGAAACAGGCGGCGGATGCCCAATCGGGCCAGCCTGGCGCCAGACGGCGGCCGATGCGGACGAAGACCAGCAGGGAGACGACCCAGCACGCCGCGTCCGGCACCAGGAACGGCTGCCAGGGCGTGAGCCGGACGAAGGCCGCGCCCAGCATCGGGTAGAGCGGCAGATAATGGTGCCGCCCTGGCGAGAGGTCCAAGGCGGCCCAGGCGCGCGCGGACTGAAGATAGCGTTGCTGGTCGATGCCGGCCCAGAACCCGGAGAAGTCGGGGTATTTCGCCAAATGTATCCCGACCGACACCAGCACCAGGCAGAGGCAGGCGGCTGCCACCGGCCGCCCGGCCGGCGACAGGCGGATCAGGAGGCGGGGCGGCACGACCGGTCCCACCAGGCCAGGCCGCACGGCAGGCCGGGCACGATGGCCTGCCGGGCCAGCTCCGCCCGCAGCGGCACGCCGGCGCTGACGCCCGGCAGCAGGTCCAGCGCCGCAGGCCCGGCCGGCAGCTCCCTGAGCGGCAGCAGCAACGCGCCGCCCGGCACCGGCACGACCTTGAAGTCGCGGGTGTTCTCGAAGCGGCGTCCGCCGGCCTGCAACGGAAAGAAGTCGAAATACAGCGCGTCCCAGCCGCCCTGCAGGTTGAGCCGCAGCGCGGTGCCCAAGGAGGACGGCCCGGCCGACAGGCGGATCGTCCGGCCGTCCAGGACTGCCTGGGCCGGCGTCGCGTCACGCAGCACGGGGCGCCAGGAAGCCAGCAGCGCGCACCCGGCCAGCACGCACCCCGCACGCCGCCGCGCGCCGGGCAAGCAGAGTGCTGCGGCCAGTTGCGCGGCCCACAGCACCAGCAGCGGGAATGTCCACTTGAAGTAGTGCACGTTGTCGAACCGCCACAGCCCCGCGGGCTGCAGGTCGCGGTAGCTGAGGTAGAGCGTCCAATGCAGCACCACCGACGCGGCCGCCAGCACGGGCGCAGCACCCGGGGTGTCGCGCCGCAGCAGCGCCAGCAGCAGGCCGCCGAAACCGGGCAGCAGCCAGGGGAACACCTCCGCCATGCCGAGCCCAGAGGGCAGCAGCGGCCTGGCGTCGCCGACCAGCATCACCCAGCGCATCGGCAGCAGCCGCCATTCGAAGCCGTTGGCCGATGCGGCGCTGAGGTACAGCCCGGCCGAGCCGCCGAACACGGCGTAATGGGCGGCGATGGCTGGCAACGCACCGACCGCCAGGCCGAGCGCGCCGGCCAGGCCCGTGCCGCACCAGCGCCGCAGCCCTGCGCCGCTGCGCGCCAGCGCCCAGGCGGCGCCCAGCCCACACGGCAGCAGCACCGCCGCGTCGCTGGGCCGGAACCCCGCGGCCGCGCCGATCACCAGGCCGAGCGGCAGGGCGCGGGCCCAGCCTGGCCGCTCGGCCAGGCGGAACGCCAGCAACAGCGCACCGAACTGGCAGGGTGCGACACCGGTCGTGGTCCACGGGATCACCCATAGCTCGAGCAGGCGGCGGCCACCGAGCGTGCCGACCAGGAAGCAGGCGGCGGAGGCGGCGGGCGGCCAGTCCGGCGCCAGCCGCGTGGCAAGCCGAAGGAAGATCGGCAGGCAGGCCGCCCAGCACAGGGCGTCCGGGATCATGAACGGCTGCCACGGCGTCAGCCGCACGAAGGCCGCGCCCAGCAGCGGGTAGTATGGCGGGTAGTGGTGTTCCGAGGGCAGCAGGTCCCACTGCGCCCAGGCGCGCGCCGCTTGCAGGTAGCGTGCCTGGTCGCCCCAGGCGGCGAAGCCGCGGAAGCTGCCGGGGTATTCGTAGGCGTGCACGCCCAGCGACACGGCGACCAGAACCAGTGCCCCGACCAACGCGGTCATCGTGTCGGCTTGGAGCGACCGCTTGGCTTGCTGGACGGTTTCTGGCATCGCGCCCGCTATGCCAGACATCGCCGTGCCGCACATACCGGACCCGCAGCCTACGCTCGATCCGGAAGATTGGGCGCAAACCCGCGCGCTCGGCCACCGCATGCTGGACGACATGATCGACTGGCTGGCGGGTGCCCGCGCGCGCCCGGTCTGGCAGCGCATGCCCGACGCGTTGCGGGCCGAACTGCGCACGCCGATCCCCCGCCAGGGCGCGCCGATGGACGCCGTCTACGCCGATTTCCAGCGTTTCGTGCTGCCCTACAGCAGCGCCAACGAGCACCCACGCATGATGGGCTGGGTGAACGGCGGCGGCAGTCCTGCAGGCTTCCTGGCCGAGCTGCTGACCGGCATCTTCAACGTCAATTGCGGCGGCAGGGACCATGCGGCCATCGAGGTCGAACGGCTGGTGGTGGCCTGGGCCGCCGAAATGGTGGGCATGCCCGCAGAGACCACCGGCATCCTGTTGACCGGCTCGTCGATGGCCAACATGGTGGCGGTGCTGGTCGCGCGGCGCGCGGCGCTCGGCGGGCGGGTGCGCGCGCAGGGCCTGCGCTCGGCGCCCCTGGTGGCCTACGCGTCGGCTGCCGCCCATGGCTGCGTGCCGCGCGCGCTCGACATGGCCGGGATCGGCTCGGACGCGCTGCGGGCCGTGCCCGCCGGTCCCGACCACCGGATGGACGTGCCCTCCCTGCGCCGCGCCATCGCCGCGGATTCGGCGTCCGGCCTGCAGCCGTTCCTGGTCGTGGGCACGGCCGGTACGGTCGATACCGGCGCCATCGACGATCTGGCCGCCATCGCCGACGTGGCCCAGGGCGCGGGCATCTGGTTCCACGTCGACGGGGCGTTCGGTGCGACGGCTGCGCTGTCGCGGCAGCTGCGCCCGCTGCTGGCGGGGATCGAGCGGGCGGACAGCCTGGCCTTCGACTTCCACAAATGGGCGCAGGTGCCGTACGACGCCGGCTGCGTGCTGGTGCGTGACCCGGCCGCCCATATCGAGACCTTCGCCCAGTCGCTGGCCTACCTCACCCATGCCGAGCGCGGCCTTGCCGGCAACCCGCCCTGGCCGAGGGACCTCGGCCCGGACCTGTCGCGCGAGTTCCGGGCGTTGAAAGTCTGGATGACGCTGAAGGCCTATGGCGCGGACGGCATCGCGCGCGTGGTCGAATCCGGCTGCGCCGTCGCCCGCCACCTGGCCGCCCGCATCGCGCGCGAACCCGAGCTGGAGCTGCTGGCGCCGGTGGTGCTGAACATCGTCTGCTTCCGCGTGGCTGCCGGCGCCGCCGACCTCGACCGGTTGAACCGGGACGTCGTGGCAGACCTGCAGGAAGCCGGCATCGCCGCGCCCTCCACCACCACCATCGGCGGCCGGCTGGCCATCCGCGCCGCCCTGTTCAACCACCGCACGGTCGAGGCGGACGCGGACGCGCTGGTCGACGGGGTGCTTGCGATGGCGCGCCGCCGCAGCGAAGGTCGTGTCCACCAGGCGACCGCCGACCACCGACACCCGGAGTATCCAGCTTGACCCGACGCATCGCGTTCCTTTTCGCCGGGCTCGCCTGGCTGCCCGCCCATGCCGCCCAGCCACAGCCGCAGCAGCCCCAGCAGCCGCAACCGCTTCCCTATCCGCCCGCAATCCCCGCGCCGCAGGACGTCGCGTGGCCCGGCACCATCGCGCTCACGGTCGACATCACCGACACCGCCCGGCACATCATGTCGGTCCACGAAAAGATCCCCGTGCAGCACGCGGGCGACATGGTCCTGCTGTACCCGCGATGGGTGCCTGGCGACCACGGACCGACAGGGCCGCTCGCCGACCTGGCCGGGCTGGACGTGCAGGCGAACAACGAGAGGCTTGCCTGGGTGCGCGACACGGTGGACGTGAACGCCTTTCACGTGCCGGTGCCGGACGGCGCCACCAGCCTGGACGTGCGCTTCCAATACCTCTCCCCGCCCACCGAGCGTGAGGGCAGGGTGGAGATGACGCCGGACATGGTCGACCTCGCCTGGAACACGGTCGTGCTCTACCCCGCCGGCGTGTTCAGCCGCGGGATCACGGTCCAGGCGAGTGTCGCGATGCCGAAATCCTGGCAGGCGGCCACCGCGCTGGAGCGCGCCGACGGCTGGGACGGCGCCGTCAGCTTCAGGCCGACCACGCTCAACACGCTCGTCGACTCGCCGCTCTACGCTGGCCGGAACGTCTCGCGCATCGATCTCGCGCCGGGCGCCGCCGTCCCCGTCCACCTGAACGTGTTCGCCGACCGTCCGCAGGACCTGGCCATGACCCCCGAGCAGCTCGCCAAGCACCGCGCGCTGGTGACCCAGGCGGTGAAGCTGTACGGCGCGCAGCACTACGCCCATTACGACTTCCTGCTCGCGCTCAGCGACCAGCTGGGCGGCGTGGGCCTGGAGCACCACCAGTCCAGCGAGGACGGGGTCGGGCGCGGCTACCTCACAGACTGGGACCGGACCGTCGCCGACCGTGACCTGCTGCCGCACGAATACACCCATTCGTGGAACGGCAAGTTCCGCCGCCCTGCCGATCTGTGGGCGCCCAACTTCAACGTTCCGGAACGCGACAGCCTGCTGTGGGTGTACGAAGGCCAGACGCAGTTCTGGGGCCAGGTGCTGGCCGCCCGCTCGGGGCTGTGGAGCCGGCAGGAGGCGCTGGACGCGATCGCCGACGACGCGGCCAGCATGCAGGCCGAGGTCGGCCGCCTGTGGCGCCCGCTGCAGGACACCACCAACGACCCGGTGATCAACGCCCGCCGCCCGCAATCCTGGCACAGCTGGGAGCGGCAGGAGGATTACTACACCGAGGGCCTGCTGATCTGGCTCGACGCCGACACGCTGATCCGCGAGCAGACGCACGGCGCAAAGTCGCTCGGCGATTTCGCGCACGCCTTCTTCGGCATCGAAGACGGCAGCATCGTCACCCACCCCTACGTCTTCGCCGACGTGGTCAGCGCGCTGAACGGCGTGCTGCCGTACGACTGGGCGGGCTTCCTGCGCACCCGCCTGGATGCGCGCGGCGGCAGCGCCCCGCTGGACGGCCTGACCCGCGGCGGCTACCGCCTGATCTACACCGACACGCCGTCCGACGCACTCAAGAGCGTCCAGACCCGCCGCAAATCCCACGACTACACCTGGTCGATCGGGCTGAGCCTGCGCAGCGGCGGCGTGATCGGCGACGTCATCTGGGACAGCCCGGCCTACCGCGCCGGCCTGGTCAAGGGCGGCAAGCTGATCGCCGTCAACGGGCTGTCGTTCGAGGATCCGGGCGAGCTGAGCAGCGCGATCAAGCTGGCGGCGGGGTCGAAGGACCCGATCGAACTGCTGGTCCAGGACGACCGGCAGTTCCGCACCGTCCGCCTCGACTACCATGACGGCCTGCGCTACCCGCATCTGCAGCGGATCGACGGCAAGCCGGCGCTGCTGGACGACCTGCTGACACCGCTGAAATGAGCGGGCCATCTGAAGGCCAGGGGCGTTTGCCCCTGGACCCCATCAAAGGCAAGCCTTTGAAATCCTAATTCTAAGAATTGGGGGTCTGGGGCTTCAAACCCCGGCGGGGTCCAGGGGTGTCGTGCGGCGCACGCTCACGCTTGCGCATGACGTGCGAAGCACGCTGGCGCGTGACGCCCTGGCCTTACGGAAACAGCCCGCGGGTCAGCTTTGCCTTCTGCACCCGCTCGATGCCGATCGCCATGGCGGCGGTGCGGTGGGGCACGTCGTCGCGTTCGGCCCGCGCCATCACCGCCTGGAAGGCACGCTCCAGCACGCGGTTGAGGCGGTCGCGAACCTCCGGCTCGGTCCAGAACAGCTGCTGCAGGTCCTGCACCCATTCGAAGTAGCTGACGACCACACCGCCCGCGTTGCACAGGATGTCGGGGATGACGAAGATCTCGCCCCTGCGCTGGTTCAGCACGCGGTCGGCCTCCGGCGTGGTCGGGCCGTTCGCGCCCTCGGCCAGGATGCGGCATCGCAGCGACCGCGCCACGTCCTCGGTGATCACCTGCTCCATCGCGGCCGGCACCAGGATGTCGCAGCGCTGCGTCAGCAGTTCGGCCGGATCGGACAGCGCTTCGTGGGACCAGCCGGCCAGCGTGCCATGCGCCTCCGTCCACCGCACCAGCGAGGGCACGTCCAGCCCGCGCGGGTCGAAGTAGCAGGCGGTGTGGTCGGACACGCCCAGCACCTTGATGCCCTGCTGCACCAGTGCCGCCGCCGTCACGCTGCCGACATTGCCGAAGCCCTGGATGATCGCGGTCGTCTCCGCCGGGTTCAGCCTCAGCCGCTCCATCGCGCGGCCGATCAGGTGCACGACGCCGCGTCCCGTGGCCTCGCGCCGGCCGACGGTTCCGCCCGCATCGACCGGCTTGCCGGTGACGATTTCGGTGACTGTCTGCCCCTGGTACATGGAGTAGGTGTCCATGTACCAGGCCATCACCTGCTCGTTGGTGCCCATGTCGGGCGCCATCACGTCAGTCTTGGGGCCGACGAACGGGATCATCTCCTGCATGTAGCGCCGGCTGACCGCCTCGAGCTCGCGCCGCGACAGGCCGTAGGGATCGACCGCGACCCCGCCCTTGGCCCCCCCGTAGGGCAGGCCGGCGAGCGCGCATTTCCAGCTCATCGAGACCGCCAGCGCCGCCACCTCGCCCAGATGCAGGTTGGCGGCGTAGCGCGTGCCGCCCTTGGTCGGGCCCATCGTCAGGTGGTGCTGCACGCGGAAGCCGTGGAACACCGCTTCCGACCCGTCGTCGCGGTGGATCGGGCAGCTGACCACGATGGCGCGCTTGGGCAGCAGCAGCCGGTCGCGGTTATGCTCCTCGATGCCGAGATAGTCGGCGATGACGGCAAAATTCTCGCGCGCCTGTTCCCAGAACGGGCCGGTGTAGATGCCGGCCGACGGGTCGGCCGTGTGCCCCGCCGCGCGTGGGCGGGGAGGGGGCAGGTGCGTGTCCATGAGCGGTGTCCGTGTCTGTGATGGCGCCGTGCACGCCGGCTGTTCTTGCTTGTTTGCCGCGCGCCCTGGCGGGATGCGGCACCATCTGGCAGGCGGAGCGTTTTGTCACCCGACAGTATTGCAGGTCCCGTATGTCCAGCCCCGCCGAACCACCATCGACCGAGCACGACGGCGCGCGCCGCAGCATGGCGCTGGTGATGAACGCCAAGGCCGGGACGCTGCTGGGGGAGGGCGGCGGCGGGTCGTTGCGCGAGCTGCTCGAACGGCAGGCGTCCGAGCTGCACGTCGTCGACGAGGGTGCCGGCACGCTGCCCGAACGGGTGGCCCTGGCGCAGGATGCGGGCAGCGCGTGCATCGTGGTCGCCGGGGGAGACGGCACGGTCGCCTGCGCCGCCCAGGCGCTGACCGGGACGGACGCGGTGCTGGGCGTGATCCCCGGCGGCACGATGAACCTGCTGGCGCGCGACCTCGGCCTCGATCCGGACGACCGCGAGGCGGCGGTCCGCACGCTGGGCCAGGGCAGGGTGCGCGCCATCGACGTGGGCGAGGTGGCGGACCGGGACGGCGCGCCGCACCGTTTCCTGTGCGCCTCGATGATCGGGACGCCGGCCCGGCTGAGCCGCCACCGCGAAGCCGGGCGCGAGCGCGGCAACGGGCCGCTCGCCTGGGCCGCCTTCGCCTGGGCGGCCCTGCGCGCGCTGGTGCGCAACCGTTCGATGCGGCTGGTGCTGCGCCATGACGGCGCGGAGCGGACCGTGCGCACGCCCTCGCTGACGGTGACGGTGAACCGGCTGGACGACGAGTCGGGCCGCATCTTCGGCCGGTCCTGCCTCGATGGCGGCAGGCTCGCGGTCTATGTGGTCCGGCGCGACTCGGTGGCGGGCCAGCTGCGGCTGCTGCTGCGCACCGCCTGGAGCGGCAGCATGCGTGCGCCCCAGATCGAGGTGATCGACACCGACGCGATCGAGATCAGCAACCGCCACGCCGCGATTCACGTGCTGGTCGACGGCGAGCGCCGCCTGCTCAGGCCGCCGCTGCGCTACACCATACGGCCCGGCGCGCTGCGCGTGATGGCCCCGCACGATCCGCCCCCTGCCGGTGGGGCCCCTGCATGACCGGCCCCCGGGCCGGTCGGGGCGCCGCATGACGGGCGGCGAGCCCGCCCTCACCCGCATCGCCCACCTCACCGACGTGCATTTCGGCGCGGCCGATCCGGCCGTGGTCGACGGCCTGGTTGCCGACATCCGCGCCGAGCCGCCCGACCTGGTGGTGATCAGCGGCGACCTGACGATGGGCGCGCGGCGGTGGGAGTTCCGCGCCGCGCGCGCCTTCATGGACCGGCTCGGCACGCCGACGCTGTGCGTGCCCGGCAACCACGACATCACGCCCTACAAGCTGGTCGAGCGTTTCTTCGTGCCGTACCGGCGCTGGCGCGAGGAGGTGGCGGCCGATACCGAGCCGGTCTGGACCGATGCCCGGGTGGGCGTGGTGGGGCTGAACACCGCGCATCGGATAGGTCCCCATCTCGACTGGTCGCGCGGGCGGGTCAGCCCGCACCGGCTGCGGCGCGTGCTGGCCAGGCTGGACGCGCTGCCCGGCAACCTGACCCGCATCGTGGTGGCGCACCACCCGCTTCTGCCGCCACTTGGCGAGACCAGCCGGCAGGTGGCCGACAACGCCCGCTGCGCGCTGGCCGCCTTCGCCGAGCACGGGGTGCGGCTGGTGCTGGCCGGACACCTGCATCGCAGCTACGCGCGGCTGAGCGCGCCAGAGGAACCCGCGCCGCTGATCCTGCAGGGCGGTTCGGCGACCTCGGTCAGGCTGCGCGGCGAGCCGAACGCCTACAACCGCATCACGGTCGCGGCCGATGGCGGCGCGCATATCGAGGGCCGGGTGTGGGAGGCCGGCGCCTGGGTGGTCGCCGTCGAGCACGCGGTGACGCTGAAACCGCGCTCGTCCGGCGGCGACGTTCCGGCCCCGGGCCGGTAGAGCAGCACCATCCAGGCTGAGCGCGTATCCTGCGTGCTTGCCGGAACGTTACGGTTCCGGTCTTATGCCGCCATGAGCCTCGCAACCATACGCAGTTTCGCCTTTGCCGGCATCGAGGCGGTGCCGGTGGAAGTGCAGGTGCAGATCTCGTCCGGGTTGCCGGCCTTCCTGGTGGTGGGCCTGCCGGACAAGGCGGTGGGGGAGGCGCGCGAGCGGGTCCGGGCGGCGCTGACGGCGATGGGGCTGTCGCTGCCGCCCAAGCGCGTGCTGATCAACCTGGCGCCTGCGGACCTGCTGAAGGAGGGATCGCATTTCGACCTGCCGATGGCGCTGGCCGTCCTGGCGGCCATGGAGGTGCTGCCGCGCGAGGACGTGTCGCATTACGCCGCGATCGGCGAGTTGTCGCTCGACGGCAGCCTGAACCCTGTCGTTGGCGTGCTGCCGGCGGCGATCGGCGCGGGCCTGCAGGAGCTTGGGCTGATCTGCCCTGGCAGCCAGGGGGGCGAGGCGGCCTGGGCCGGCAGCGTGGAGGTGCTGGCGCCGCCCGACCTGCTGTCGCTGATCAATCATTTCCGCGGCACCCAGGTGCTGACACCGCCGGACACGGCGGGCCTGGCGGCGGCTGCGGCAGCGCCTGACCTGAGCGAGGTCAAGGGCATGGAGACGGCCCGGCGGGCGCTGGAGATTGCGGCGGCCGGCGGACACAATTTGCTGCTCGTGGGGCCGCCTGGCGCCGGAAAGTCGATGCTGGCGGCGCGGCTGCCCGGCCTGCTGCCCGACCTGCTGCCGTCGGAGGCGCTGGAGGTGAGCATGATCCACAGCGTGGCCGGCCTGCTGGATGGCGGGCGGCTGCTGCGCCGGCCGCCGTTTCGGGAGCCGCACCACGGTGCCAGCCAGGCGGCGCTGGCCGGCGGCGGCACGCGGGCAAAGCCGGGAGAGGTCAGCCTCGCGCATCGCGGCGTGCTGTTTCTGGACGAACTGCCGGAATTCCCGAGGCAGGTGCTGGAGGTTCTGCGCCAGCCGCTGGAGAGCGGCCGCACCACGGTTGCGCGTGCTGCGGCCCACGTCACCTACCCGGCCCGCTTCCAGCTCATCGCGGCGATGAACCCGTGCCGCTGCGGCCATCTGGGCGATGCCGGACGCGAGTGCGGCCGCGCGCCGCGCTGCGGGGAGGACTATCTCGGCCGCATCAGCGGACCCTTGCTGGACCGCATCGACCTGACGGTGCAGGTTCAGCCCGCCTCGGCCGCCGACCTGTCGCGCGCGCCGCCCGGCGAGCCGAGTGCTGCCGTGGCGGCACGGGTGGCGACCGCGCGCGCCGCGCAACGTGCGCGCGGCGGCGATGCCGGGCCGTTCACCAACGCCGAGGCCGATGGCGGCCAGATCGCGCTGGCCCAAGACGCCCGTGCCCTGGCGGAGCAGGCGATGGAACGCCTGCACCTCTCGCCGCGCGGGTTCACCCGGGTGTTGCGGGTGGCGCGCACCATCGCCGACCTCGCAGGCTCGGCGGCGGTGCGGCGCCAGGACGTGGCAGAGGCGCTGGCGTTCCGCCACCGCATTCCCGGCCGCGACGTCGGCACAGCGCCGGCCGCCAAGGCACGGGCAGCGATGGCGGGCTGAACGGTCCGGTCTCACGTCATGTGCTGCAGGTTCAGCACGAAGGCGTGCGACTGGGAGGTGGAGTGGGCGTGCGGCTGGATGGCCAGCGTGCTGAGCGCATGCTCCGTGCTGGTGGTCACCTTGGTCGAGGCGGAGGCGGCCGTGCTGTGCGCGGCGGTCAGCGAGCCGGCCGTCCAGTCGCTTGCCGAAAGGGCGGCGGCCCCGTTGAGGGTGGGCGCGGCACTCAGGCCCGACGTGCTGGTGATCGCCGCAGAGCCGCTGACATCGCGCGTGGCAGCGGTGGCGTAGGCGCGCACCCAGGCGATCTTCATGCTGGCCGGAGCGGTCGAGGTGTCCGCGCCTGGCCAGCTTCCCTGGCCGCCGACGGCCAGGTTCAGGATCATGTACATCGGCGAGTTCAGGCTGCCGGGCGTGGGGACCGAGACGGTCTTGTGGCCGTCGAAATAGAACGTCGTCGTCGTGGGTTCCCAGTCCACGCCGTAGGTGTGAAAGCTGGTCGAGACGTTGGGCACGTGAATCGGATTGAAGTTGACGACCCAGTTCGGGCCCGTCTCGCCATGCGTGGTGGAATAGATGGTGTTCGGATCGTTGCCGAGCTGCTCGAACACGTCGAGCTCGGACGAGTACACGTTGTTCGCCGGCAGCAGCCAGAAGGCTGGCCATAGCCCCTGTCCCGCAGGCAGCTCCGCCCGGACGGCGAAGTATCCGTAGGTCTGCGCAAACGAGCCGAAGGTGGTGATGGCGCCCGACCGGTACGCCTGCCCTTCCGGCGTGGTGCCGGGAGCGGCCGGCGTTGCGGTGATCGACAACACGCCGTGCGACACGGAAAACGGATTCTCACCGACCGAGGGATCGGAGTAATACTGCGCCTCGTGATTGCCCCACAGCGTGCGTCCGTCATCGCCCCAATCGGGCAGCTTGGTCATCCAGCCGACCGACCCGTCCGGCGAGGACTGAAATCCGTTGGTGAATTCATCGTCGAAGGTAAGGTGCAGCTTGAAGCCGGGCCCGTCGGTATCCGGCGTGCCGTCTGTGCTGGAATTCGGTGTCGACACAATTGCCCTCGTCTCGAAAAGCGGCCGGCTGGCCGGTGAGACTTGAGCCTATTCGCGGCAGGTGAACGAAAGGTTCAGGCGGCAACAAACAAGTTCAGGTCGGCGCCGCCGCGGCGCCGCAGATTGCATGGCCCGACAGCACGCAATCCTGCACGTCTGCTTCTGCTCTCAAGATGTTGATCAGGTACAAGCCGATCACCACGAGAAGAAGCGTCACGGCAAGCCCGGCAAGGCTGCCCGTTCGTCGCGCGGAAACGTCGTTGGCCGACGCCGCGGAAACCTTCATCGGTCGAGCGCGATGCATGTGGTTGCCGGATGCAGGCGTTGATCCGCTCAAGATGTTTTCGCCGACAGCGCAATGCAAGCAGGATCGGTCAGCCAACCGTCCGCCGACCGGCAGCGATGTCCGCGCAGGTGGCGCGCCGCAACCGGCTCAAGCCGCCAGGAAATCTTCTGCAAGCTTGCCGAAAGCGTCCGGCTGGTCGGCGTGCAGCCAGTGTCCGGCATCGGCCAGGTGCACGATGTCTGCCGCCGGAAACAGCATCCGGGTCGCGGCGCGGTGCGCCTGCTGGATGTAATCCGAGCGCTCCCCGGCGATGAACAGCGCGGGACCAGGGTAGCGCGGATCGCCGGGCAAGTCCGGCCAGCCTTCGATGTCGGCGATGCCCTCGGCGATGTGGTCCAGTCCGATCCGCCACGACGGCCGAGGTCCGAAAGCGAGGTTCTGCAACAGGAACGCCCTGACCCCGGCCTCGGGCACCGCATCGGCCAGGGCGGCTTCGGCCTGCCGACGGTCCAGCCCCGGGCGAAGTTCCAGCCGCATCATCGCGCGCGCGACGCGGCCGTTGTGATGGGCGTAGGCCACCGGCGCGATGTCGGCGATGGCGAGGCGCGAGACCAGGGAGGGCGCCTGCAGGGCCGCAACCATGGCGACCTTGCCGCCATCGAGTGGCCGAGCAGGCGGACGGGCAGGGCGCCGAGCGCGGCCAGGGTCTCGATCACGTCCTGCGCGAGCGCCGGGTAGCCCATGCCCGGCGCGTGCGGGCTGTCGCCGTGGTTGCGCAGGTCCGGCGACAGCACGCGGAACCGGGCTGACAGTCGGCGGGCCAGGCCCGCGAGGTTCTGCGCGCGCCCGAACAGCCCGTGCAGCAGGCAGACCGGCGGGCCCTGGCCCCGCTCGGCCGCATGCAGGATCATCCCCGGCCCGTCAGCGTCAGCACGATCTTGCCGATATGCGCGCTGCTCTCCATCAGCGCGTGGGCGTCGGCCACCCTGTCGAGCGGGAACACGCCGTGGATGACCGGCGCGCACTGGCCCGCATCCAGCTTGGGCCATAGCTGGGCGAGCAAGGCCGCGGCGATCTCGCCCTTCTCAGCCCGGGTGCGCGGCCGCATGGTGGAGCCGGTGATCGTCAGCCGCTTCATCATGACGAGCCGGATGTCGAGCTCCGGGTCGCGCGTGCCGCCCTGCACGGCGATGACGACGAGCCTGCCATCCTGGGCCAGGACATGGGTGTTGCGCGACAGATAGGGTCCGGCGACCATGTCGAGCACCACATCGACGCCCCGTCCGCCGGTCAGCGCCAGGGTGCGGGCGACGAAGTCTTCCTGCCGGTAGTCGATCGCCGCTTCTGCGCCGAGTTCGACGCAGGCGCGGCATTTTTCCGCAGAGCCGGCAGTGGCCAACGGGCGCGCCCCGAAGGCGCGGGCAAGCTGGATGGCCGTGGTGCCGATGCCGCTGCTGCCGCCATGCACCAGCACGCTCTGCCCGGACGACAGGCGGCCCAGTCCGAACATGTTGGCCCACACGGTAAAGGTCGTTTCCGGCAGCGCCGCGCTGCGCACCGCGTCGTAGCCGCGCGGCCATGGCAGGCACTGGACCGCCGGCGCCACGCAGTACTCGGCATAGCCGCCGCCGTTGACCAGCGCGCAGACCGGTTCGCCAGGCCGCAGGCCGGTCACGCCTTCGCCCAGGGCCGCCACTTCGCCCGCCACCTCGAGCCCGAGCACCGGGCTTGCGTCGCCGGGCGGCGGGTATAGTCCGCGGCGCTGCGCCACGTCCGGCCGGTTGACCCCGGCCGCGTCGACCCGGATCAGCACCTCGCCCGCGCCCGGGCGGGGCAGGTCGGCCTGCTCGACATGCATCACCTCCGGGCCGCCCGGCTCGGCCACAGCCACCCGGCGCATGGTGTGCGGAAGGCTCACGCCTGCAGCGGCGTGGGCGGCGGGTCGGCGGGCACCCCGATCGGGTCCGACGGCTCCTCGATCGGCACGGGCAGGTCGGGATCGGGGAAGTCCGCCGGGATGGGCGGCGGCGGGTCGGCGGGAATCTGCATGGTCCCTCAACATCGCCGGCGGGGAGCGGTTGCGGCACCCTGCCCGCCAGGTCTAGCACGGGTCCGGGTCACCGCTCCCCGCACGGGTGGCCCGCTTGGACCAACCACGATGCCGCCCAGTTCCACCCTGTCCGGGCGCGCGGCCCTGCTGCTGCGCCGGCGCCGTGTCGGCGACCTTGCGATGCAGGCGCCGCAGGCGTTGCGCGCGCTGGTGCGCGGCAACGAGGTGTGGCTGGTGCTGCTGGCGGCCGTGCTCGGCCTGGCGGCGGGGCTGCTGGTCGTGGCGATGAACCAGGCGACGCAGCTGGCGCATGAGTGGCTGTTCGCCCTGCCGGCGGGGCAGCGCCTGTCCGGCCAGGCGCATCTGGTCGGCTGGCGCGCGCTGGCGGTGCCGTGCGGAGGCGGCCTGTGCGTCGGCCTGCTTGCCTGGTCGCTGGCGCGCTGGCGGCCCGCCCGCACGGTGGACCCGATCGAGGCCAACGCGTTGTACGGCGGCAAGATGTCGCTCAACGACAGCCTGGTGGTCGTGGCGCAGACCGTGCTGAGCAACGGCGTGGGCGCGTCGGTTGGGCTGGAGGCGGGATACACGCAGATCGGGTCGGCGATCGCGTCCCGCACCGGCCGCCTGTTCAGGGTGCGCCGCGCGGATCTGAGGCTGCTGGTCGGGTGCGGCGCGGCCGGCGCCATCGCCAGCGCGTTCAATGCGCCCCTGACCGGCGCGTTCTACGCCTTCGAGCTGGTGATCGGCACGTATTCGCTGGCCAGCCTGCCGCCGGTGGTCGCGTCGGCCATCAGCGCCGTCATGGTGCAGCGCTGGATCCTGGGCAACGAGCCGGGCTACGACGTGGCCTTGCCCGCAGGCCTGGACACCGTCGACTTCATCCCGGTTCTTGCCCTGGGCATACTGTGCGCGCTGTGCGGCATCGCCATCATGTACAGCGTCACCGTGACCGAGCAGGCGTTCACCCGCAGCCGCGTCCCGCTCTGGCTGCGTCCGGCGATCGGCGGGCTTGCGGTCGGCTCCTTGGCGCTGTCCACCCCGGCGGTGCTGGGCGCCGGGCACGGGGCGTTGCGCGCCAGCCTGACGGCCGAGCTGCCGCTGGGCACGCTGGTCATGCTGCTGGGGTGCAAGGCAGCGGCGTCCGCGATCTCGCTCGGTTCGGGGTTCCGCGGCGGGCTGTTCTTCGCCTCGCTGTTCCTGGGCGCCATGCTCGGCAAGGCGTTCGCGGCGGTCATGCTGCTTGCCTGGCCGGTGCCGGTGTTCCCCGACGCCGTCTATGGCCTCATCGGCATGAGCGGCATGGCGGTGGCCATCGTGGGCGGGCCGTTGACGATGACGTTCCTCGCACTCGAGAGCACCGGCAGCCTGCCGGTGACGGTCGCCGTGCTGGCAGCGGCCGTGATCTCGTCGCTGACGGTGCGGCGCACCTTCGGCTACTCTTTCGCCACCTGGCGGTTCCACCTGCGGGGCGAGAGCATACGCAGCGCGGTCGATATCGGCTGGATGCGCAACCTGACCGTCGGCCGGATGATGCGTCGCGACATCCGCACCGTGCGCTCGGACATGAGCGTGGCGGCGTTTCGCCGCGCCTACCCCCTGGGCTCGGCCAGCCGCGTCGTCGCGGTGGACGAGCAGGACCGTTATGCGGGGATCGTGTGGGTGGCCGACGCCCATGCGGCCGAGCTGCCCGTCAGCGGAGTGAGCGAGCTGCTGCACCACGCCGGCAGCGTGCTGACGGCGGAGATGACGGTCAAGGAGGCGGCGACCGTGTTCGAGCAGGCCGAAGCGGACGCGCTGGCGGTGGTCGACGGGGTGCAGACGCTTCGGGTGATCGGCCTGCTGACCGAGCAGTTCGCTTTGCGGCGGTATAGCGAGGAACTGGAGCGGCGGCGGCGGGACCTGAGCGGGGAGTGATCGGGCGCGTCCCGACGGCCAGGCTTTCTGCTCTGTCGGCCTATCGATCCGTTTCCGCAACTTTGTCGAGGCTGCGCCGAAACTCCTCGTATAAAGAGCGCTCACGCCTCGTCGCCTGGCGCACGGAAATCAGCCTGATGTCGCCCCTCGGCTCGTATGGGTTACGTTGACGACGACCTGCTCGCCCATCTCGCCAAGCGAATTTATACGAACTTCGCTATAGTTTCTGCGATCGTCCACCCGGCTGAGCATCGGACCGGCGAACACCCGCACAGCGTCACGGAAGTCGATCCCGTGCGTGCGCATGTTGGCGTGATTTTTCGCCTCGTCCCACTGAAAGCCGCGTGGAAACGCCACGGCTCATCGCTTGATGGCGGTGTCGGGCTTGTATTCGCGGCGCATCTCCTCGTCCGACAGGATCGGCGCTGCGTCGGGGTCGTGGACCACAGCTTGTGCAATCTCGGCGTCGGTCATCTTTCGAAGCCGATCCCAATCTGTCCTGCCCTCCGGTTTGTCTTCGACCCGCTCGCCTTGCTGTTGCATGTCGCTCTCCTTCAGCCGTGCATCGTATCAGCGCTGGACCGGATCGTCATGACCGCGTCCGTCCGCCCAGTCCCCGCGTGGCCGATCCGACGCGAGAAAGCGCCGTGTTCGCGCATTCCTTGACACGCCCCCGCCCTGGCGTGTTCATCCGGCACCTCGTCCGGATCGTGACCTCCATGCCTGCTTCGCAAAAAATCGTCCGCGCCAAAGCCGCCAAGCCGCAGGCCGGCGGCATCCTGGAGACCGTCAAGACGCTGGTCTATGCCGGGCTGATCGCGCTCGGCATACGCACGGTCGCGTTCGAGCCGTTCAACATTCCGTCCGGGTCGATGATCCCGACCCTGCTGATCGGCGACTTCGTCTTCGTCAGCAAGTTCAGCTACGGCTACTCCCATTTCTCCGCGCCGTTCGCGCCGCCGCTGTTCTCCGGGCGCGTCCTCGGCTCCTACCCGCATCGCGGCGACGTGGTGGTGTTCCGCAACACGCGCAACACCAGCGAGGACTGGATCAAGCGGGTGATCGGGCTGCCGGGCGACCGCATCCAGGTCAAGCAGGGCCAGCTCTACATCAACGGCGCCGAGGTGCCGCGAACGCTGGTGACCGACGACTACAGGACCGACGAGGAGGGCGGCGCGGTCAGCCACGAATACCTCGAAGCGCTGCCCAGCGGCCCCAGGCACGACCTGCTCAAGCAGAGCGACGAACACATCTTCGGCGACCCCGACTTCGACCCGAACAACACCGACGAGTACGTGGTCCCGGACGGCCACCTGTTCATGATGGGCGACAACCGCGACAACTCGGCCGACAGCCGCTTCATGAACGGCCTGGGCTTCGTGCCGCTGGAGAACGTGATCGGCCGCGCGCAGTTCATCTTCTTCAGCTTCGATGCCGAGCACCCGTGGTGGCAATTCTGGCAGTGGCCGATGGAGGTCCGCTGGAGCAGGCTGCTGAAAGGCGTGGATTGACGGGAGCCGGCGACGGCGCCCAGCAGCGGCTGCAGCAGGCCGAAGAGCTGCTCGGCCATCGGTTTGCCCAGCCCGGCCTGCTGGCCGAAGCGCTGACCCATCGCTCCGCCGCGTCCGGCCGGGCTGCCGGGCGAACTGCCGGCCGAGCTGCCGGGCAACGCCGGCGCCTGCCGAAATCGACCGGTGCCGGCTCCAACGAACGGCTGGAGTTCATCGGCGACCGGGTGCTGGGGCTGGTGGTGGCCGAGTGGGTCGCCGAACGATTTCCCGCCGAGCAGGAAGGCGAACTCGGCCCGCGCCACGCCCAACTGGTGTCGCGCGAGGCGGTGTGCGCGGTGGCCGAGCGCATCGGGCTCGCCGGCGTGCTCTCGCTCGGGTCGAACGAGGCGCTGGCGGGCGTGGGCCGGCTGGCGACCGTTCTGGCGGACGCGCTGGAGGCGGCGATCGGCGCGCTGCACCTCGATGGCGGGCTGGATGCCGCCAGGCGCTTCATCCGACGCACCTGGGCGCCGCTGCTGGAGGCGCAGGTCAGGCCGCCCAAGGATCCGAAGACCGCGCTGCAGGAACGCGTGCTGGCGCATGGCGAGACCTTGCCCGCGTATCGCGTGGTCTCTCGCGAGGGTCCCTCGCACGCGCCGCACTTCGTCGTCGAAGCGACCGCGCGCGGGCAGGTGGGCAGCGGCCAGGGCAGCACCAAGCGGCTCGCCGAACGCGCGGCCGCCGCCGACCTGCTCGGCAAGCTCCTGTGAGCGCCGCCGGCAGCCGCTGCGGCTTCGTGGCCATCGTGGGGGCGCCCAACGCCGGAAAATCCACGCTGCTGAACCGCATGACCGGTGCGAAGCTGTCGATCGTCAGCCCCAAGGCGCAGACCACGCGGTTCCGTGTGCTGGGCATCCTGCTGCGCGGGCCGGCGCAGATCCTGCTTGTCGATACGCCCGGGATCTTCGCCCCGCGGCGCAAGCTGGACCGGGCGATGGTCAATGCGGCCTGGACCGGTTCGGATGATGCGGACCTGACCCTGTTCCTGGTCGACGCACGCGCCGGCCTGACCGAGCAGGTGGGCACGATCGCCGGCCGGCTTGGCGCCGCATCGCGCCGCTGCTGGCTGGTGCTGAACAAGGTCGACCTGGTGCCGCGCCTGCGCCTGCTGCCGCTGACCGCGGCGCTGGCCGGGCTGGCCCCGTTCGAGCAGACCTTCATGGTCAGCGCCGCCAACGGCGACGGGGTCGCCGACCTGATGGACGCGGTGGCGCAGGCGCTGCCGGAAGGGCCGCATCTGTATCCGGACGACGAGATCACCGACCTGCCGGACAGGATGCTGGCCGCCGAGATCGTGCGCGAGCAGGTGTTCCTGCAGACGCATGAGGAGGTCCCCTACGGCACCACCGTGGAGACGGAGAGTTTCGCCGAGCGGCCGGACGGCTCTGTGCGCATCGACGCCACGATCTACGTCGCGCGCGCCGGCCAGAAAGCCATCCTCATCGGCGAGCGCGGGGCGCGGGTGCGCGACATCGGCGCCCGCGCGCGCTCGCATCTGGCGCAGCTGCTGGACCGGCCGGTCCACCTGTTCCTCAACGTCAAGGAACGCTCCGGCTGGGACGAGGAACGGGCACGCCTGCGCGCGATCGGGCTGGACGATCCGGACTGAGCGGCAGCTGCCGAGTAACTCGACCGGCCGGCATTCGCCGCCTTCGGCACGCCCGCGCGGGTTGCAGGCTACGCGCGCTCGCAGATTGCCGGCCGTTGGTTCGGCACCATGTGCCTGTCCGAGCCGCAGGTAGGTCCTCGCTGGCCGACATCGTGACCAGGCCGAACCGGACGGCGAGGCCGCGCTCGGCCAGCGCTACCGGCTGCCGACATGCCCGTCGGGCAGTTCTGATTTCGCGCGCTGCCTTGACCGGAGGACGGTCCGTTGGAGTGGTCTGCCGCAGGCATCGTGCTCTCGGCCGTGCCGTATGGCGAGGGGGACGCGCTGGCCACCGTGTTCACCGAGGATCACGGCGTGTATCGCGGCTTGGCCAAGGGCGGGCTGTCGCGCGCGCGGGCGGGCGTCTGGCAGGCCGGCAACCTGGTCGAGCTGCGCTGGGTGGCGCGGCTGCCCGACCAGCTCGGCAGCTTCAGCGGCGAGCTGGTGCATCCTTCCGCGGCGCTGGCCATGCACGATCCGCTCAGGCTGGCGGTGCTGTCTTCCGCCTGCGCGGTTGCCGAGGGCGCGTTGCCCGAGCGCGAGCCGCAGACGCGCGTCTTCGCCGGGCTGCTGCACCTGATCGTTCACCTGGGCGACGGGCTGTCCGGCGTGGCGCCGCTGGCCGCGTGGGAGCTGGGGCTGCTGGCCGAGCTCGGCTACGGGCTGGACCTGTCGGCCTGCGCGGTGACGGGCGGCCGCGACGGGCTGGCCTATGTTTCCCCAAAGTCGGGCAGGGCGGTCAGCGAAGCGGGAGCGGGCGAGTGGCGCGACCGGCTGTTGCGCCTGCCGCCGTTCCTGCACGGCGGCGAGGCCGCGCCCGAGCCGGAAGACCTGCTGCATGGCCTTCGCTTGACCGGGCATTTCCTGGCCAGGAACGTCTTCGGGGTGCGGCACAGCCCGGTGCCGGCGGCCAGGACCATGCTGGCGGACAGGATCGCCGTGTCGGCGGCAGCGTCGCAGGGGCGGTAAGCCCGCTCTTCGTTTCCGAGGGTGGACACCCTAGAGCGGTGTTGCTTACATTGGACCGCAGGCGGAAAACGCCGCGGACAAGGGATGGATGACGACCATGAAGCACCTGCTGCTTGCAGCGACGATGTTGGCCGGATCGGCGTTGGCCGCACAGGCGGATGCGCAGACAGCGGCCGATCTTGGCCGCAGCCTGACGCCGTTGGGCGCGGTCAAGGCCGGCAACGCCGACGGCACCATCCCTGCGTGGACCGGCGGCCTGACCACCCCGTCCTCGGGCTTCGTGCCCGGCCAGTATCGGGCCGATCCCTTCGCCTCCGAGCGGCCGCTCTTCGTGATCACGGCGCAGAACGTCGACCGTTATGCCAGCCACATGGCCGACGGCACGGTCGCGATGGTGCGCACCCTGCCTGGCTACCACGTGGACGTGTATCCGACGCACCGCACGGCAGCCGCGCCGCAATTCATCTACGACAACGCGATCGCCAATGCCGGCCGCGCGCATCTGACCGAAAACGGCCAGGGCGTCGCGGACGCCAAGCTGTCGATCCCCTTCCCGGTGCCCAAGAACGGCAACGAGGCGATCTGGAACCACATCCTGCGCTGGCGCGGCAGCCAGGTGCAGCGCACCACCGACAACGCGATCACCACGCCGGGCGGCGACTACTCCGTGACACGCTGGCACGAGCAGATCCTGCTCGCCTACAACTCGCCTGGGCTGGCCAACCCGGCCAAGTGGGACAGCCTGTTCTGGCAGGAGGTGCAGGAGCCGCCACGCATCGCCGGCCAGCTGACGCTCGTGCGCAGCTACCAGGACCCGTTCTCGCAGCCGCGCGAAGCCTGGACCTACAACCCAGGCGAGCGCCGCGTCCGCCGTGCGCCGGAGATCAACTACGACACGCCGGTGCAGAACACCGATGGCTTGGAAACGGTCGACGACTACGACATGTTCAACGGCGCCGTGGACCGCTACAACTGGACGCTGAAGGGGAAGAAGGAAGTCTACATCCCCTACAACACCTACAAGATCCAGCAGCCAGGCGTTAAGTACAACGACATCGTCAAGCCAACCGCCGTCAATCCCGACCTGATCCGGTTCGAGTTGCACCGCGTGTGGGTTGTGGAAGCGACGTTGAAGCCGGGTTTCCGCCACATCTATGCACGCCGGACGTTCTACATCGACGAGGATAGCTGGCAGATCGCCATTGCCGATCGCTACGACACGCGCGGCCAGCTCTGGCGCACGGCGCTCGCCTTCATCGCCGAGGCGCCCGACGTTCCGCTCTGCGGCGCCGACGGGTACGAGTTCATGGACCTGCTGGCCCGCCGCTACCTGGTGCAGGGCCTGCACAGCCAGGAATCTACGGCGCCGACCTACACGACGACGACGCTGACGCCCGACGATTTCACGCCGGACGCGCTGCGCCGCGCCGGACGCCGTTAGAACCTAGCTGCAACGGGACGCTCCCGGCAACGGGACGCTCCCGGCGCCCCGTTGCAGTCGACCCTATGTCCTGCGGTCGTCCATCCCGGGGGCAGTCCGCGATGGATCAGGTGCGGCCGTGGTCGCGGTAGTGATGCCCGCCGCCGCCGGCGTCGTCGCCGCCGCCGGTGTCCTTCATGTGGTCGGGTGCGGAGCCTGGCTTGCCGCCGCCCTTCTTGTGGCCGTGCTCCTGGTGGTTCTTGCCCGGATGCTCCTTGTCCTGATGGCTGCTGCCGGGGCCGCCGAAGCGGCCGGTGTGCTCGTTCTTGTCGGGCATGATCTCTCTCCACTGTCCAGCGCGTCCGGCCAGGGTGCGACCCCGGCCGGGGAAGGCTGCTCGGGCTGAACGGCGCCGTCCGGTCCGGGTTTTCGACGCCTCACTTGCCGCGTGCGATGCGCCAGCTCGCCTCGGCACAGGTGCGGAACATCTGGCCGTACAGGTGCGCGCGCTGGTCCGCCGCGTTGCCGCGCCGCGAGCGGTCGTAGACGCCCCAGCCGATGGAGGCGGAGCGGAAAAGCGAGAAGGCGAGGTAGAACGGCCAGTCGTCTTCCGGGAACGGCCGCCCGACGCCCTCGCAGTAGCGGCCGACAAGTTCCGTCTCGGTGGGCAGTCCGAGTGCGGCTAGGTCGGCGCCTCCCAGGCCCTTGAACGGGTCGCCGTCCTGCGGCAGGCGGTAGAACGAGGCGAGGTAGGCGAGGTCGGCCATAGGGTGCCCGATCGTCGCCAGCTCCCAGTCCAGTATGGCCAGCAGGCGCGGGCCGTCCTCGGCGAACATCAGGTTGCCGAGCCGGTAGTCGCCATGCGCGATCACCGCCGGCTCGTCGGGCGGCAGGTGCGCCGGCAGCCACTCGATCAACGCCTCCATGTCCGGGTTCGGCTCCGGGTCGGACGCCAGGTACTGCTTGGTCCAGCGGCCGATCTGGCGCGCGATGTAGGCTTGCGGCCGGCCGAAATGCTCGAGCCCGGCGGCGCGCCAGTCCACGCGGTGCAGCGCCGCCAGGCCGTCGGCCATGGCGAAGTAGTAGGCGCGGCGTTCGTCATGCGCGATCGCCGTCAGGCGCAGATCGGTCAGCACGCGCCCTTCCAGGTAGTCCATGACGTAGAACGGCGTGCCGATGACCGCGCTGTCCTCGCACAGCAGCCGGGCGTTGGGCACCGGCGCCCCCGTCGGCCCCAGCGCGCGCATGGCGGCGTATTCGCGCTCGACCGCATGGGCGGATGGCAGGATGGCGCCCGGCGGCTTCTTGCGCAGCACGTATCGCCGCCCTGCGGCGTCGGTCAGCAGGAAGGTCGGGTTCGACTGCCCGCCCTGGAATTGCCGGACCTCCACCGGCGAGGCCAGTTCCGGCAGGTGCTGCGCCAGGTAGCGTTGCAGGGCGGCTTCGTCGAAGCGGTGCTGCGCGCGCACCTCGATCAGTGTGGTCATGACTCAGCTTGTGCCCCAGCTGCGGTGGCCGTGCCTAGAGAGGTGCACGCACGGCGCCCCAGGGCGGCGTCCTAGCCAGCCTTGCGGATCATGACGGACCGATTGACCGTCCGGGCGTAGGGCGTGAACAGCGCTTCGACCTGCGCGTAGCCCCAGCGCAGGTCGTCGCGCGTGATGGTCTGCACTCCCTGCCTGAGATGCAGGTAGTCGATCCAGTAGCTCGCCACGATCCAGGCATTGACGACAAGCCGGTCGATCTCGACGGGATCGGCCGTCAGCAATCCGTCCTGGACCAGACCGTTCAGCACCCGGCCGACCTGCGCCTGCACGCGGTCGGTCATGCGCGTCAGCCGCGGCTTCAGCATCGGCGCCATACGGTACACGCCGGCGGCATAGAACAGCCGCCACTCCCACATCATGTTGAACCAGCCGGACAGGTACTGGCGGTGCGGCTCGGGATGGCTGGTCATCGCAGCGCCCGGCTGGCCCGCCCGGTCGTTGGCGGCCTCGAACTGGTCGAACAGCGCCACCAGGATCAGCTCCTTGCGGCGGAAATGGTAGTGCAGGTTGCCCTCGCTGATGCCGACCGCGCTGGCGATCTCGGCCGTGGTCACCTCGGCAGGCCCGCGTTCGTTGAACAGCATGCGGCAGGTGTCCAGGATGCGGTCGCGCGTGCTGGGGCGTGAGTCTGGCATTTTGCCTCGCTGCTCGGCGGTCCCGGGTCGCGTTGACATGGCTAGGGTGAACACCCGACACTGGCGACTATGGCAAACCGCCCTTCGCCGGTCCAGCCGATCCGGGACGACGAGGGCTCCGGGGATGGCCGGGCTGCATTGGCGGGCTGCCCAAACACACGGCGCGGCCGGCAGGCGCGCGCCGCACACGGAGTGCACCAATGCGCGAAGCCGTCATCGTCTCCACCGCCCGCACGCCGATCGGACGCGCCTATCGCGGCGCCTTCAACGACACCCATGGCGCGACGCTGGCCGGCCACGCCGTAGCGCAGGCTATGGCGCGCGCCCGCGTCGAGGGCGGCGAGGTTGAGGACGTGATCCTGGGCTGCGCGCTGCAGCAGGGGGCGACCGGCGGCAACATCGCCCGCCAGGCGGCCATACGCGCCGGCCTGCCTGTGACCACGGCGGGCACCACCGTCGACCGGCAGTGCAGCAGCGGGCTGCAGGCCATCTCGATCGCGTCGCAGAGGGTGATGTTCGACGGGCTGCCGGTGGCCATCGGCGGCGGGCTGGACAGCATCAGCCTGGTGCAGAACGAGCACATGAACCGCTGGCATGGTTTCGACGACTGGCTGCAGGCGCACAAGCCGGAGATCTACATGCCGATGATCGACACGGCCGAGGTGGTCGCCCAGCGCTACCAGATCACCCGGGAAACCCAGGATTCCTATGCGCTGGAATCGCAGAAGCGCACCGCCGCGGCGCAGGCGGCCGGCCGGTTCGACGACGAGATCGTGCCGTTCGAGACCCGCATGGGCGTGGCCGACAAGGCAACCGGCGAGGTGACCTTCAAGACGACCACGCTGACCCGCGACGAGGGCAACCGGCCCGACACGACCGCCGAGGGCCTGGCCGCGCTCAAGCCGGTGCGCGGCGAGGGCCACGTGATCACTGCGGGCAACGCGTCCCAGCTGTCGGACGGCGCATCGGCCTGCGTGGTGATGGAGGCCGCCGAGGCGTCGCGGCGCGGGCTGACGCCGCTGGGCGCGCTGCGCGGCCTGGCCGTCTCCGGCTGCGAGCCGGACGAGATGGGCATCGGGCCGGTGTTCGCGGTGCCGCGCCTGCTGGAGCGCAACGACCTGAGCGTGGACGACATCGATCTGTGGGAGCTGAACGAGGCGTTCGCGGTGCAGGTGATCTACTGCCGCGACCGCCTGGGCATCGATCCCGCCCGCCTGAACGTGGACGGCGGCGCCATCTCCATCGGCCACCCCTACGGCATGTCCGGCGCAAGGATGGCCGGCCACCTGCTGATCGAGGGCCGACGCCGCCGCGCGAAATGGGGCGTGGTGACCATGTGCGTCGGCGGCGGCATGGGTGCCGCCGGCCTGTTCGAGATCTTCTAGAATCAAAAGTTCTTTGCTTCTTTCTTTCAAGAAAGAAGTTCTTTTCTGAAGAAAAGAACCAAAAGACTTTTGTTCTTGGAGGATACCGATGGACGTGCGCGGCAAGACGATCGTCATCACGGGCGGGGGCAGCGGCATCGGGCGGGCGATGGCGCAGCTGTTCCATGGGGAGGGTGCGCGGCACATCGCGGTGGCCGACCTGAACGAGGCGGGCGCGCGGGAGACGGCGGAGATGGTGCACGGCGCCGCCTTCGCCTGCGACGTCTCGTGCGAGGCCGACATCCAGCGCGTGGTGCGCGAGACCGGCGAGGTGGACATCTTCTGCAGCAACGCGGGGCTCATCGCGACCGACCCGGATTTCGACAACCCGGCCTCCGCCCCGGACGCGGACTGGGCGCGGCTGTGGGCCGTGCACGTGATGGCGCATGTCTATGCCGCGCGCGCCGTGCTGCCGGGCATGGCGGCGCGGCGCTCGGGCTGGCTGCTGAACACGGTGTCGGCGGCGGGGCTGCTCAGCCAGATCGGCTCGGCCACCTACAGCACGACGAAGCACGCCGCCATCGGGTTCGCCGAAAGCCTGGCCATCGCCTGCCGCGACCAGGGCGTGGGGGTCTCCGTGCTGTGCCCGCAGGGGGTGCGCACGCCGCTGGTCACGCGCAACTATTTCGGCGGCGCGGACGTGGACGGCGTGCTGACCGCCGAGGAGGTTGCAGCCTCGGCCCTCGAAGGCCTGCGCGAGGAACGCTTCCTGATCCTGCCGCATCCCAACGTCGCCAACTACATCCGCGTGAAGGCCGAGAATTACGGGCGCTGGATCGGCGGCATGGCCAAGCTGCGCCGCAGCGTGAAGGAGGCACGAATGCGCGCGAATGCCTGACGCGCGTGGACTGGGTGGTGGTCGGCCGCGGCCCGGCGGCCGCTCGATGGAGCGGTTCTGCAGGCCTGCCTCGGTGGCCGGCTGCGCGGCGCTGCTGTTCCTGCTGGGCGCGTCGCAGGCTGGGCAGGCCGAGTGCCGGCTCGGTGCGGTCGCCGTCCTGCCCGAGCAGGGGCGTCACAGCCCGGTCGTGACGGTCGACATCAACTCCAAGCCCGCGACGCTGGTGCTGGACACGGGCGCGTTCACGACCACGCTGACGCTGCGGTCGGCCGAACGGCTCGGCGTGCGCATGAGCCAGCTCGATGCCAATTCTTACGGCGTGGGCGGGGTTTCCCACCTGCATCGCGGTCTTGCCGGGCGCATGCGCATCGGCGGCATATCGGCAGACGGCCTGACCCTGGCGGGCGTGGATTTCTTCGACCGGCCCGAAGACGCCGAACTCGACGGCCTGCTCGGGATGAACCTGATGGCGGCCTACGACGTGGACCTCGATCTCGCCGGGCGGCACGTCATCATCTACGAGGCGGACGGGGATTGCTCCAAGCCCACCGTGGCGCTGGCGCAGCCGCTCTACATGGTTCCGCTCGAATTCATCGAGCACGACCGGCAGGCCGACGTCGAACTGGTCATCGACGGCCGCAGGGTTCGTGCCGTCGTCGACAGCGGCGCCGCACGCACCGTCATGTTCCGATCGGCCGCCAGCCGCCTGGGCGTCGACATCGCGGCCCTGCGATCCTCGCGTCGTGTCGGCTATGGCGTCGGTCCTCGGCCGGTGCCGATGATGGAGCACGTCTTCGCCACCGTGCGTATCGGCGACCTGCAGATCAACAACATGACGATCTTCGTCCTGGACCAGGCGAACATGGGGCTCGACATGGTCCATGTCGGTTCGCGCCTGGCCGACCCGAGTCTGGGCGAAACCGGCGGAGAGGAAATGCTGCTGGGCGCCGATTTCATGCGCAAGGTCCATTTGTGGATCTCGCATTCGTCGCACAGGCTGATCATGCAGTATCCGCCGCAACCCTCGGTGCTGCCGCAGTGATCAGCCTGTCTCGGGTTGGATGTCGCTGATGCGCGTCATGTCGGCGGTGGGGCGCTGGTTCTCGTCGATCGTGATCACGTCGGCGTAGCGCATGCCGAACACCACGTCGGCGGGGTCGTAGTCGTGCAGGTCGTAGACCACGGCCGCAAGATCAGGATCGCGCGCTTCGAGCGAGACGAACATGCGCACGTCGTCGGTCACGAACGCGGCTGGGTCCAGGCCGTATAACGGGCTGTGCTCGTCGATCTCGTGCATGATCGTCCAGGTCAGCGCGAAGACCGGGATCGTGGTGCGCGCCAGCGCCAGTTCGTGGGTGCGGCGGAACGACGTGCCCTCCTTGGACTGCTCGGCCAGCAGCACGCTCATCTTCACCCGCGCGTCGGACAGCACCGCCGCGCGCCCGTTGCCCACGCGCAGCATCAGCGTGGGCCGGCCGTTATGCGTGGTGACGACGGGGTGGTCCGCGAACACGAATTTTGCCCGCGGCTTGGAGAAGCGCACGAAAACCAGGCCGGTCAGGATGGCGGTGAAGAACACGCCGGTCAGGATTTCGGCAGTTGCGATGCAGTGTCCGTAGAGCGTGGCGGGGTAGAGTTCACCGTAGCCGACCGTCGCCAGCGTCTCGAGGCTGAAGAAGAAGTGGTCGGAAAATGCGTGCGGACGGGCGTTGCCGACCGCACCCGGCACCAGCATGTAGGCGCCGGCGAAAACGGCGGTGAACGCCACGTAGATGCACAATATGGTGGCGAGGAAGCGCCGCCATCCAAGCCGCACGGCCATGCCGTAAGGGTCGGCCCAGTCGAAGCGGGACACGCCCTTCTTGGTCAGCGAGTAGGAGCCCATGTTGATCAGGGCGGATTTTTCGCGCCGCCCCCGCCGTCTTGGCGGAGTTACGACGAAGATCGGCCGGGCCTCGCCGATCAGCCCCGACTGTAAATCTTCTTCGTCGCTCAAGCGGCTTCCAGAAGGCTGCCGATCGAATCGATCTGTCGCATGTGGTGGTCGGTGTCGCCGAGCAGGCTTTCGATCATCGTCAGCCGCTTGAAGTAGTGGCCGGCACGATACTCCATCGTCACGCCGATGCCGCCATGCAGCTGCACGGCAGTCTGTCCCACGAAGCGGGCGGAGTTGTTGATCTGCACCTTGGCCGCCGAAATCGCCGCGCGGCGCGCGGTGTGGCTCGGCGCCGTCGCCATCATCGCCGCGTAGTATTCCATGCTGCGGGCCTGTTCGAGTGCGGTGAACATGTCCACCGCCTTGTGCTGCAGCGCCTGGAAGCTGCCGATCGGCACACCGAACTGGCGGCGGGTCTTGAGGTAGTCGAGCGTCAGCGCGTGCAGGGCGGTCATGGCACCCACCGCCTCGGCGCACACGGCGGCGATGGCGATGTCGGTCACCTGCTCGATCAGCTCGCCGCCATGGTCCAGCGTGCCCAGGATGGCGGTGTCCGGCACGACGACGCTGCCGAACGAGACGGACGCGCCGCGCTGGCCGTCCTGCGTCGGGAAATCCCGGCGAGAGATCCCCGGCGTGTCCGCATCCACCAGGAACAGGGTGATGCCATGGCGGTCGCGCTGGCTGGCCGACGACGTGCGCGCGCTGACGATCAGCTTGTCGGCGCTGTCGCCGTGCACGACGACGCTCTTGTCGCCCTCGATCGTGTAGCCGCCCGCGCTCTTGCGGGCATGCGTCCTGACGTCGAACAGGTCGTAGCGCGCCTGCCGCTCGACATGCGCGAAGGCCAGCTTGAGCGAGCCGTCCGCAACCGCGGGAATGGTCTGCGCGCGCTGCTCCGCCGTGCCGCCGAGCCGCAGGAAGTTGCCGCCGAACACCACGGTCGCGAGGTACGGTTCGAGCGCCAGTCCGCGGCCGATCGCTTCCATGACCACCATGGTTTCGACAGGGCCGCCGCCGAAGCCGCCATCCTCCTCGGAGAAGTTGACGGCGAGAAGGCCGAGCTCGGCGTATTTCGACCAGAGTTCCGCGCTGAACCCGCCAGGCTGCTTCTGGGTCTCGCGCCGGCGGACCAGGTCGTCATAGGCCGGCCCGATCAGCCGGTCGACGCTGTCCTTGAGCATCCGCTGTTCGTCGCTGTACTCGAAATCCATAATCCTGCCAGTCCTTTTGCCTGGGCCATCAGGCCCACGCCACAAGCTACGTCATGGCCGGGCTTGACCCGGCCATCCACGCCCATGCCGCGACGCCCTGTATCGAGAGGGCCGCAGCTTTTTCAAACACCACACCGGCCGGGCCGCGTGGATGGCCGGGTCAAGCCCGGCCATGACGTCGAACTATCAGAAGCCCAGCACCATCTTGGCGATGATGTTGCGCTGGATTTCGTTGGACCCGCCGTAGATCGAGACCTTGCGGTAGTTGAAATATTCGGGCGCGGCCGTGTCGGCCCAGCCGAAACCGTCGGGAAGGTCGTTCGCACCTTCGGGGATGTCGTGCTCGGCGTCGTGGTAGGCGAGCGCGAACGGGCCTGCCATCTCCAGCGCCAGCTCGGTCGTCGCCTGCTGGATTTCCGAGCCCTTGATCTTGAGGATCGAGGATGCAGGGTTGGGCTTGTTGCTGTGATCGCGGTCGGCGGCGACCACGCGCAGCTGGGTCATCTCCAGCGCCTTCAGCTCCACCTCGACCGCGTTGACGCGGCGGCGGAAGCCCATGTCGTCCCACAGCGCGCCGTCGCCCGCCGGCACCTGGCGGGCCAGCTCGCGGATCCGCTTCAGCCGGCTCTTGCTGGCGCCGATGCGGGCGATGTTGCTGCGTTCGTTGCCGAGCAGGAACTTGGCGCAGTCCCAGCCGCGGTTCTCCTCACCCACCAGGTTGGCCACCGGCACGCGCACGTCGTCGAACCACACCTCGTTGACCTCGGCCTCGCCGTCGATCAGCTGGATCGGACGCACGGTCACGCCTGGGGTCTTCATGTCGACCAGGATGAAGCTGATGCCTTCCTGCGGCTTGCGCGCCTCCGGATTGGTGCGGGCGAGCACGAATATCCAGTTGGCCCATTGCGCCAGAGTGGTCCAGGTCTTCTGCCCGTTGATCACGTAATGGTCGCCGTCGCGCACCGCGCGGGTCTTCAGGCTGGCCAGGTCCGACCCGGCGCCCGGCTCGGAGAAGCCCTGGCACCACCAATCGTCCATGTTGGCGATGCGCGGCAGGTAGTGCGCCTTCTGCTCCTCGGTCCCGAAGGCGATGATCACCGGGCCCACCATGTGCGTGCCGAAAGGCAGCGGGGCGGGCACGTTCTCCTTGAGCATTTCCTCGTTGTAGATGAACAGCTGGATCGGGCTCCAGCCGCGGCCGCCGTACTGCACCGGCCAGTGCGGCACCGCCAGGCCCGCCCTGTTGAGGATCTGCTGGCTTTCGACCCAGGCCTCCCGGCCGACATGGCGGCCGGCACCCAGGCGCTCGCGGGTGGAGGCGGGGATGTTGTTGCGGAAGAAGCTTCTCATCTCGTCGCGGAAGGCGACCTCTTCGGGGGTGAATCGCAAGTCCATGGTTTTCGGGTCCTTATCCTGCGGCCGCCAATTTGGCGCGCTCCTCGTCGGCCAGCTGTGTCGCGAGCAGCTTGCCTACAGGGCTTCTCGGAAGGCTTTCGCGGATTTCAAGGGAGGTGGGCATTTCGTGGCGTCCGACACGGTCGGCCAGGAAGGCCCGCAGCGCCTCCAGCGTCAGGGCTTCGGTGCCGGCGCGCTGCTTGACGAACGCCTTGGCCGCCTCCCCGCGATAGGAGTCCGGCACCCCGATCACGATGACTTCCTCGACCGCGGGGTGCTCGTAGATGCTGTTCTCGATCATCGCGGGATAGACGTTGAAGCCGCCCGAGATGATCATCCGCTTCTTGCGGTCCACCAGGGTGAACAGCCCGCGCTCGTCCATGCTGCCGATGTCGCCGGTCAGGAAGAAGCCGTCGGCGAAGCTCTTGGCGGACAGCTCCGGCTGGTTCCAGTAGCCGGACGTCACGTTGGGCCCGCGAATCGCGATCTCGCCCACCTCGCCGGGCGCCAGCACCCGGTGCGGGTCCGACAGCGAGACGATGCGCATCTCGACGTTGGGCAGCGGCACGCCGATCATGCCGGGGGTGACCGGAACGCCCGGCGGCACGCGGGTGCCGATGGCTGCGGTCTCGGTCATGCCCCATCCGGTGCGAATCTCGCGGCCGACCAGCCGCTCGATCCGTCCGGCAACATCGGTCGGAAGCGGCGCGCCGCCGGAGCCAACCATGGTCAGGGAGGAGAAATCGGTGTGCGCCACCGCGGGATCGCTCAGCAGCGCGATCAGCATGGTCGGCACGGCAGGCAGGCTGGTGGCGCGCTTGACGCCGATGTCCTGCAGCGTCGTCGCAACGTCGAAGCGCGGCCGGAGCAGGATCTCGTTGCCGTCGGCGATGTTGAGCAGCAGCACCACGCCCAGCGCATAGACGTGGAACATCGGCAACACGCCGATCACCCGCGTGGCGCCCGCACTCGCCTCGTCCTCGTCGCGCCAACCGAGATAGCTGTAGGTCGCGGCTACCAGGTTGGCATGGGTCAGCATGGCGCCCTTCGGCATGCCGGTGGTGCCGCCGGTATATTGCAGCAGCGCCAGATCCTCGGCGCGCAGGCCGGGCCAGGCCGCCGGCAGGTGGTCGGCGAACATCGCATCCAGCTTCGTGACCTTGTCGGAATATTCGACTGGATCGCCGGTCATGCTGCCCCAATGGGCGTCCTCGCCCACCAGCAGGCGATCGATCGCGCCGGCGGCTGCGAGCTTTGCCGCCCCCGCGGCCAGCCCGCCGAGATTGGTCGTGATGACGAGCCTCGCTCCGCTATCGGCGAGCTTGAACATGATCTCGCGCGGGGCGTCGAGCGGGCTCAGGTGAACCAGCCTGGCGCCGGCCTTGAGTGCTGCGAAAAAGCACACGCTGTGCCAGGGCGTGTTCGGCAGGAACAGCGCGATGGTCGAGCCCGGCCCGTAGCCGGCCGCGATGAACCCGGCGGCCAGGTGGTCCACCAGATCGGCCAGCTTGCGGAAGCCGATCTGCCGGTCCCGGTACTCGATCGCCGGCCTGTCGCCCCATTGGGCTGCGGCGCGATCGAGCAGGTCCGGCACCGTGCCGGGTTGCGCCTGCTGTCGCCAGCTGACATGCGGCGGATACGACGCCTCCCACGGATGGGGCGCCGGTGCGTCCTGTGCCGTATCGAGTGTGGCAGACCCGTGATGGTCCATCTCTCGCCTCCCTGTCGCCGCGCTGCACGCCATGGCGCGAACGTTCCTGGCCGTCCTGTGCGGCCGTTTCTCCCGAAGCTAGGTTAGGGTATCTGCCTCTAAGGTCAAATCACCTGCGCGGGCGCGCGCCGCGGCTGCTGCTTCGTTGGACGAGCGCGTCTGCCGGCCCGGGTGGTTCCAGCGAGGGGGCGGCGATGTTGGCGGGCGTGCGGGCGCTGGTGTTCGACGTGTTCGGAACCGTGGTGGACTGGCGCAGCGGGGTGGCGCGCGAGGCTGGTCCGTTCCTGCAGCGGCACGGCGGCGATCCCGCCCGTGCGGACGCGCTCGCCGATGCGTGGCGCGGCCGCTACGCGCCGTCGATGGAGGAGGTGAGGAGCGGACGCCGCCCGTTCGTCCGGCTGGACGTGCTGCACCGGGAGAGTCTGGTGGCGGTGCTGCCGTCCTTCGGCATCGATCCCGCCACGGTGCCGCAGGCGGAAATCGACGGGCTGACCCTGGCGTGGCACCGGCTGGACCCCTGGCCCGATGCGGTCGAAGGGCTGACGCAGCTGCGGCGCCACTTCATCATTGCGCCGCTGTCGAACGCCAACATCGTGCTGGCGCTGGACATGGCCAAGCGCGCCGGGCTGCCCTGGGACGCCATACTGGGCGCCGAGGTGGTGCAGGCCTACAAGCCTACCCGGGAGGCGTACCTGCGGACCGCCGAGGTGCTGGCGATGCGGCCGGGCGAGCTGTGCATGGTGGCGGCCCATCCCAGCGACCTGGCGGCGGCGCGGGCGTGCGGGCTGCGCACGTGCTTCGTGCCGCGGCCGCTAGAACACGGTCCCTCCGCCGGTCCGCCGCCCGGCCCCGGCGAGGCCTGGGACGCGACCGCAGCAGACTTCATCGCGCTGGCGCGGATGCTGGAGCCCTCGGCGGGCCGGCTCAAAGACCCATCAGAGGCGAGCCTTTGAATTGTGGGTCTGGGGTTCCAGACCCCAGCGGGGTCCAGGGGCGTCGTGCGAAGCACGCTAGCGCATGACGCCCCTGGCCTTTCCCTAGGCCGCGCATTGCCCGCCCCGCCGCCGCACCGCATGCTCGTCCGATGAAGGAGCTGCCGCCCGAGTCGGTCGCCTTGCCGGGCGGGCCGGCACAAATCTGCTGGCGCCGCCACGCGCGGGCCCGCAGGATCACCCTGCGCATCGACGCGCGCGAGGGCCGGGTGGTCGTCACCCTGCCAGGACGGGCGGGCCGGCCGGCCGGCCTCGCGCTGCTGCGGCAGAACGCCGGCTGGGTGTCCGAACGGCTGGCGGCGTTGCCGGCCAGCGCGCCGTTCGCCGACGGCGCTTCGGTCATGATCGACGGCGTGCCGCATGTGATCCGCCATGCGCCCGACGCGGCAGGCGGCGCCTGGCTCGCCGATGGTGTGCTGCACGTCGCAGGCGACGCGGCCTTCCTGCGTCGGCGCGTGGCCGACTTCCTGCGCGCCGAGGCACGCCGGCGCTTTGCCGCCCAGGCGGCCGCGAAGGCCGCGCAGGCCGGGCTGGCGCTGCGGCGGGTCACGGTCAAGGACACGGCGAGTCGCTGGGGCAGCTGTTCGTCCGACGGGGTGGTGATGTTCTGCTGGCGGCTGCTGATGGCCCCGCCGCACGTGCAGGATTACGTGGTGGCGCATGAGGTGGCGCATCTGCGGCACATGGATCACGGGCGCGAGTTCTGGGCGCTGACCGACGCCCTCTCGCCGCATCGGGGCCGGGCCTCGGCCTGGCTGGCGCGCGAGGGAGCGCGGCTGCTCCGGGTGGGCTAGATTACCGCGCGGCCGCTAGGGCCCCGTCCGCCGGTCGGGACGACGCCGGCCGGGCCAGGGCGAGCACCACCGGCAGCCAGATGATGAACCACATGGGCCCGGGGCCCTTGGTGATCTGGCCGAGATCGGTCAGCCCGGACAGCGCCGCGTTGATCCACAGCGACACTGCCCACAGCCAGTCCGGCCCAGGCGTGCGCCGGCCCTGCCACAACCGCAGGGTGACGGCGCCCGCGAGGCCCAGGAACAACAGCAGTCCGACCGCGCCGCTGTAGAACAGCACTGACAGGTAGAGGTCATGCGGGAAGGTCATGCCCGGCAGGTCGAGGTTCGCGGCCAGGCCGTTGCCGAGCAGCGGGTGGGCCGCGACCATCTGCAGCGTGCGGTGCCAGATCTCGAACCGGTGCGATGCGCCGCGCGCGACCAGCACCGATGCCTGGTGATGGCGGAACGATTGCGGCAGCAGCGACCAGGCGGCGGTGCAGGCGGCGGCAAAGGCCAGCGCACGCCATCGCCATGGTCCGGCGGCGCACAGGAACAGCGTGGCGACCGAGGCGGCCAGCAGGGGGCCGCGGCTTTCGGTGAGCAGGATGAACAGGGCCATGGCCGCGCAGGCGGCAGCGTTGGCCGCCCGGCACGGCCGTTCGCCCAGCACCCGGGTCAGCGCCGCGAGGTAGCCCGCCGCCATCACGGAGGCGCCCAGGATAGGATGCGAGGTGACGCCCCAGCCGTGCAGACGGTCGCCGTTCTGCGGTTCGAACGGCCCGAGCGCCACCGACAGCACGGCGTTGGCCGCCCCGGCCCAGATCAGCACCGTGGCAAGCCGCCGCCGCCACTCGGCTGCGTTGCGCCACGCCTGCACGCTGCCGGCGAAGAACAGCAGCGTGCAGGCGGCGCCGGCCGCGAACCGCAGGCTCCGGTGCCCGTCATCGTGCCCCCAGAGCAGGGTGCACGCCGACCACAGGATCAGCAGGCAGCCCAGCACCACGCCCGGGTCGGACGGGCCGGCACGGCAGCGCCACGATGCTGCGGCCGTTGTCGGCAGCACCAGCACGTAGAACACCATCGCGTAGGCCGGTTCGGTGGGCAGCAGGAAGGCCGCCGCCGCGAACACCAGGAGCGATGCGCGCAGCGCCTGCCGCGGGGCGGCCCACCATCGGCGTGCGGCGTTCATGCGATCAGGGTCGGCCATTCGAAGCGGGCCGGGTCGTGCGTGCCGGTCGCAACGCCGACCAGGTACTCCGCAACCGCGGTTTCGTTGAACAGCGCGTGGTAGCGCGCCCGGCCCGCCTGGGCCAGGGCACACCGCCAGGCGGGTTCGGCCATCATGCGCCGCACCAGGCCGGCGACCTCGTCGAAGCTGGAGAAGAACGCCATCTGGTCGGGGCCGAACAGCGTGCCGTAGCCGGTCGCGCGGTCGATCAGTATGGCCTGGCCGTTGCCCGCCATGTGGGCCAGCCGGTCGCTGCTGTAGAGGAACACGTCCTGCCGTCGGCTGGCGTTCAGCCCGGCCGCGCACCGGCCAAGCGCATCCTGGTAGGCGGCACCGGTCAGATGCGGCCTGCCGCGCAAGCCTGCCAGACACAGGCGTATGCCAGGCGCCGCGCGTACCAGCTCGGCGAAGAACTGGTCCATGTCCCATTCCCGCCCGCCCAGCACGCGGCGCGGCCGCGAGGGGTGGCCGCAGGCGAAGAACAGGTCGTAGGACAGGCAGTCAGTCAGGTCGGCTCGGTCGCTTTCCACCGAGACGTCCACCGGGTTGGGCATGAAGCCGAGCCGCATGCCGGCCCGGCGCAGCGGTGCCAGGGCCTCGCCGGCGGTGGAGACCAGGGTGGCGTCCACCACGTCGAGCTTGCTGCGCAGACGGGCGATGTTGTCCGCCTCGAAGATCGGGTCGACGTTCCATTGCAGCACGCGCATGGCGGGCAAGGCGCGCCGCAGGGCCGCTATGGTGTCGGCCCTGATCGTGTCGGCGTGGCCGAGCACCAGCAGGTCGGGCCGCATGTCGGCTGCCAGGCGCGCCAGCATGCGGTTGGCGTGGGCCAGCCCCAGCTTGCGGGCGCCGAACGCGGTGCCCGCCCGCGCCACGTCGCGGTCGGCGAAGTCGACGACCTGGTGCCCGCAGCGCACGAAGCCGCGGCTCAGCTTGGGGGCGACGGAATGCAGGAAGGCCCCCTTGGCCCGCGACCCGAAATTGCCGACGTGCAATATGCGCATGCCGCCAGCTATCAGCACTCGGCCGGCGGTGGCCAGAGAGGCGGCGCCTATCTTTCCGGGGTGCGGTGCAGTAGAAACTGGCTCTGGTCCGGGGCGTAGCTCAGCCTGGTAGAGCACCTGCTTTGGGAGCAGGGGGCCGGAGGTTCGAATCCTCTCGCCCCGACCAACTCGCCTGAGACAATCGCCTGACCGGAGACCGCAATGCGCGCCCGCATCTTTCAGCAGCCCAGGACCGTGACGCAGTCGGGCACCGCCAACACCAGCAAGTGGTCGCTGGAATGGGCGCCGGCCGAGCAGCGCCACCAGGACGCGCTGATGGGCTGGTTCGGCAGCGGCGACACGCAAGCGCAGGTTCACCTGCATTTCGACACCAAGGAGGAAGCGGTCGCGTACGCCGAAAAGGCGGGCGTGGCCTATGACCTGGAACTGCCGCCCATCCGCGTGCACAAGCCGAAGGTCTATGCCGACAACTTCAAATACGGCCGGGTGGAAAACTGGACGCATTGAGCGTCAGAATAACCTACTCCGCGTCGGCCGATGCGCCCTTAGCTCAGGTGGATAGAGCAATAGCCTTCTAAGCTATGGGTCGCTGGTTCGAGTCCAGCAGGGCGCGTCAAAACTCCTTTCGAGAACCGAACTCGCGGCATGGTGCTGTCCAGACGCCTCCTACGGGCGCGCTCAGAACCGGCCGATGATGCCGATGCCCAAGACCATCAGTGCCGCGCCGGCGAGACGCATCAGGCCCGCGCTGTGCTGCCGGAAGCCGAAGACCCCGAAATGGTCGAGCAGGATCGACGTCAGGATGGCGGCGGTGATGGTCAGGCCGGTGAACAGCCCGGCGCCCATCCTTTCGGCGAAGAACAGCGTGCTCGCCACGTAGGCGGCACCGCACAGCCCGCCGGTCCAGGCCCACCATGGGGCGCTTGCCAGCCGGCCAGCCTCCGGCAGGCGCGCACCGCTGGCGAGGAGGGCCACGACGAAGGCGGCCGCCGTGACCAGGCTGACAAGCAGCGCCACCAGCCATGGCCGGCCCAGCGAGCGCGCGAGTTGCGCGTTGCTTCCCGACTGCGCGGCGGTCAGTGCGCCGGAGACGGCGACGAACAGGTAGGCCTGGGCGCTCATCGTCTGCACTCCGCGTCGTTTCGGGCATGCGGCGGGAAGCTCGGCCTGGTTTGGCGTCCCGCATGTGCCTGGAGCAGGCTACTCTGAAAACGCAAGGCAAGATGCCGCGTTGTGCAGCCAGGGCGATGGTCGCCAGATCGAGGGCACACCGACATGCTACGCTACGCACTGATATTCGCGGTCATTTCGCTAATAGCCGGTTTTCTCGGTTTCAGCGGCGTCTCGGCGGCAACTGCCGGAATAGCGAAGATCTTCTTCTTCATCGCCATCGCCGTGTTCCTGCTGTTCGTCATCCTGGCCATCACCGGCGTCAACCTGCTGACCTGACGCGGACGCCGCTCCGCTCGGGCCAGCCGACCTCCTCGAACGGCGCCGCATCGGGCGGGCCGTTGGCCGCCAGCAGGATCGTCGTTGCGCCGATGGCGACGAGGCTGCTGCTGACGGTGCCGAAGCCGGAGCGTGGCGTGATGTTGATGGCGGTTTCGTCCTGCGCTGCGCCGTCGGACAGCAGGCGTGTCCAGCTCGACCAGTCGGGCGGTTCGGGCAGCGGAGCCCGGCGGAACAGCGGCAGGTTCCTGGCCACGCGCGGGCTGGCCATGTCGTCTGGGTCGCAGGCGGTGACCATGTGGGTGCCTGGCGGCAGGACCTGGACGTTCACCGCGCCTTGCCCCGCGCCGCGCAGGCAGTAGGCGCCGGCCCGGTCGGCGATGACGAGGTTGAAGCTGCGCCACCTGCCGGCATCCGGCGCGGCCAGGGCGCGCACGGCAGCCAGCGCCGTCGCGTGCGCCAGGGCCAGGAGGGGCAGCTCGCCACGGCTCGCCTTGCCCGGTGCCGGACCCAGGCTTCCGGCGCGGTTGAGCACGGCGGCAACCACGCCCGCGCGGTTGATGCCGAGCCAGGTGCCGCCGCCCAGCGTGTCGAGTCCGGCGAGCATGTCCGGCCGGTCCGGCCAGTGACAGGCGGGCGGCAGCCACGGACGGTCCAGCCGCTCGTCCCGGTTCGCGCCGAGCAGCAGCGGCCAGCCTGGATGCTGCCCGACCGACAGGACGACGGTGCACATGGCGGTATCGCGTCGTCAGGCGGCGGCCGGGCCGGGCTCGCCGAACACGCTTGCGAAGATGTGGTCGAGCGATCTGAGGTGCAGCGCCGGGTCCATGCTGGCATCCAGCAGCGCCGGGTCGATCCGGCCTGCGACCTCATCGTCGGCCAACAGATTGTCGCGGAAGCTGCGATGGGCCGGCTGGCCCAGCGTGGTCCAGGTCGCCATCGCGTTGCGCTGGACGATGCCGTAGGCAGCCTCACGCGAAACGCCGGCGCGCGCCAGGGCGAGCAGCACCTCGCCGCTATGCACCACGCCGCCGAGGGACTCGAGGTTCTCGCGCATGCGCCCGGGATACACCAGAAGGTTTTCCACCAGGCCGGTCAGACGGGCGAGAGCGAAGTCCAGCGTGACGGTCGCGTCCGGCGCGATGCCGCGCTCGACGCTGGAGTGGCTGATGTCGCGCTCATGCCACAGGGCCACGTTCTCCAGCGCCGGCGTTGCCGCTGCACGCACCAGCCGGGCCAGGCCGGTGAGGTTCTCGCTCAGCACTGGGTTGCGCTTGTGCGGCATGGCCGAGCTGCCCTTCTGGCCGGGATGGAAGAACTCCTCTGCCTCCCGCACCTCGGAGCGTTGCAGGTGGCGTATTTCGGTGGCCAGACGCTCGACCCCGCTGGCGATGACGGCGAGCGTGCAGAAGAACGCGGCATGCCTGTCGCGCGGGATGACCTGGGTGGACACGGGTTCGGCCGCCAGCCCGAGGTGGCGGGCGACATGCGCCTGCAAGCGCGGGTCGACATGGGCGAAGGTGCCGACGGCGCCGCTGATCGCGCAGGTGGCGATTTCGGCCCGGGCCGCGGCCAGGCGCGCGCGGTTGCGGGCGAACTCGGCGTAGTGGCCCGCGAGCTTCAGCCCGAAGGTGGTGGGCTCGGCATGGATCCCGTGGCTGCGGCCGATGGTCAGCGTGTGCTTGTGCTCGAACGCGCGGCGTTTCAGCGCCGCCAGCAACGCCTCGATGTCGGCGGCCAGGATGTCGGCCGCCTGGCTGAGCTGCACGGCGAGACAGGTGTCGAGCACGTCGCTGCTGGTCATGCCGAGATGGACGAAGCGGCTGTCCGGGCCGATCTTTTCCGCCAGCCAGGTCAGGAACGCGATGACGTCGTGCCGCGTCTCGCGCTCGATCTCGTCGATGCGCGCCACATCCGCGGCGTCCAGCGCGGCCAGCGCCGGCGCGCCGCGTTCCCGTATGGTGCGGGCTGCCTCCTGCGGGACCTGGCCGAGCTCCGCCATCGCGTCGGCGGCCAGGGATTCGATTCGGAACCAGGTCCGGAAGCGGTTTTCCGGCGACCAGATCGCGGTCATCGCCGGCCGCGCATAACGGGGGATCATGGCGCCACGGCATACAAGACAGGCCGGCGATGGTCCACGCTGGCCAGCCGCCGCGGCGCGGCCGTGACGCGGTGCGTGCATACCGGCCGCACAGGCGTGATCGCCGAGCTATGATGCCGGCATGAACACCGGCTTGCTCGCCTTTTTCCAGGTCCTGCTGATCGACGTCACGTTGGCGGGGGACAACGCGGTCGTCGTGGGGCTGGCGGTGGCTGGCCTGCCGCAAGCCTTGCGGGCGCGGGCGATCTGGGGCGGCATCGCGGCCGCGGCAGTGATCCGGGTCGCACTCTCGGTGGTGGCGATCCGGATGCTGGCCGTGCTGGGATTGACGCTGGCCGGCGGCGTGCTGCTGCTCTGGGTCTGCTGGAAGATGTTCCGCGAGTTGCGGGACCATCACGCGAGCGGCGTCGCCGCGTCCGGCCGCCGCCGCAAGACGGTGTGGCAGGCGATCGGGCAGATCTTCGTGGCCGATCTGTCGATGAGCCTGGACAACGTGCTGGCAGTTGCCGGTGCCGCGCGCGAGCACGTCTGGATCATGGTGGTCGGGCTTGGCCTGTCGGTGGCGCTGATGGCGCTGGCGGCCAACATGCTGGCGCGCCTGCTGGACCGTTACCGCTGGATTGCGTGGCTGGGGCTGGCCGTGGTGGTCTATGTGGCCGGCGACATGATCGTGCACGGCTGGCGCGAAGTGTCCGGGCATGTGCTGCCCTGGGCGGACGCGATCCGCCACTGGTTCAGCCGGTGAGCAGGCCCAGGGCGCGCAAGCTGAGCCAACGGCCGTTGCCGATGATGACGTGGTCGTGCACCGCGATGGACAGCGCCGCTGCGGCGTCCACGATGCGCTGCGTCATCGCGATGTCGTCCTGCGACGGGGTCGGGTCGCCGCTCGGGTGGTTGTGCGCGACGATGATCGCAGCCGCCTGCAGCTCCAGCGCACGGCGCACCACCTCCCTCGGATAGACCGGCGCGTGGTTGACGGTGCCGCGGTTGGCCACCTCGTCGGCCAGGAGGCGGTTGCGGCTGTCGAGGAACAGGATCCTCACCTGTTCGGTCCGTTCCCGCGCCATCGCTGCGTTGAGGTAGGCCATCAGCGCGTCCCAGTTGGACAGGACGGGGCGGTCTGCCACCTCTGCGCGGACCAGGCGCAGGGCGGCCGCCTGCACCAGCTTCAGCGCGGCCGCACCGGCCTGGCCCATGCCGTCGACCGCGACGATCTCGGGCGGTGCGGCGGACACGACGTTGGCGAAGCTTCCGAAGCGGGCCAGCAGCCGCTTGGCCACCGGCTTGGTGTCGCTGCGCGGCACGGCCAGGAACAGCGCCATCTCCAGCAGCTCGTGATCGGCCAGCGCGTCCGCCCCGCCAGTCAACAGGCGTTCGCGCATGCGCAGCCGGTGCCCGTCGGTGCTGGCGGCAGGGTGTCTGGACGACGCCTTGGGCGTGGCCTGGCCGGCGGTCAGCAGGTCGGCTTGCTTGGGCCCGGGATCAGAGACGGCGTCGGCGTCAGTGTCCCGGCCGGCCGTCACGCATAGACTGGATGATGCAGGCCCGCGGGGGAGATGGTGAAGACCTCGCACCCGTCCTCGGTGACGCCGACCATGTGCTCGAACTGCGCGGACAGGCTGCGGTCACGGGTGACGGCGGTCCAGCCATCGTCGAGCACCTTCACCTCCGGGCGGCCGGCGTTGACCATCGGCTCGATGGTGAAGAACATGCCCGGCCGCAGCGCAGGGCCTTCGCCCCGCCTGCCGAAATGCAGCACGTTGGGCGCCGCGTGGAACGACCGGCCGATGCCGTGGCCGCAGAAATCGCGCACGACGCTGAAGCGGTTGGCCTCCACGAAGGTCTGGATCGCGTGGCCGATGTCGCCGAGCGTGGCGCCCGGGACGACGGCCGACACCCCCATCATGAGGGCCTTGTAGGTCACGTCGAGCAGCATGCGGGCGCGCGTGGACGGCGTGCCCGCGACGTACATGCGGCTGGTGTCGCCGTGCCAGCCGTCCAGCACCACCGTCACGTCGATGTTGACGATGTCTCCCTCCAGCAGCTTCTTGTCGCCAGGGATGCCGTGGCAGACCACGTGGTTGACGCTGGTGCAGATCGATTTCGGAAAGCCGCGATAGTTGAGCGGGGCCGAGATCGCGCCATGCGCCTCGATGAACGCGTGGCACAGCCGGTCCAGCTCGCCGGTGGTGACGCCTGGCCTGACATGGGGCGTGATCATGTCCAGCGTCTCGGCAGCCAGCTTGCCCGCCGCCCGCATGCCGGCGAAATCCGCCTGACTGTGGATGACGATACGCCGCGCCTCGCTCCCGCCGTCCATGGAAACTCCTGATCGTCCGGTGCGCAAGATGCGGCTTGGCGCGGGTCGGTGCAAGGTGGAGATGACGAGCGGGTCGGGCAGGAGGACAAGGCGACGCGGGCTACCTGGCGAGCGTCTCGCGCAGGAAGGCGGCGCGGGTCTCGTCGACCCTGGCCCTGATCAGCGGGTCGGGGAGCAGGTGCGTCCCGGGAAGCAGGAGCAGCCGGTAGGGTCTGCCGGCCGTGGTCAGCGCCTGGGTCAGCTTGACGGTGTTTTCGAAATACACGTTGTCGTCCGTCAGCCCGTGCATGATCAGCAGCGGGCGGGAGAGGCTTGGCGCGTATGTCAGCACGTTGCTGGCCCTGTACCCGGCGGCATCGTTCTGCGGCGTGTCGAGGTAGCGTTCGGTGTAGGCCGTGTCGTAATCGGCGAAGTCGACGACCGGGGCGCCGGCGGCGCCGGCGGCAAACACGTCCGGCCGACGAATGGTCGCCATCGCCGTGAAGTAGCCGCCGAACGACCACCCCTCGACGCCCACATGCCGCATGTCCATCTCCGGCACCAGCCTGCCCGCGGCCTGCAAACCCTCGACCTGGTCGTCCAGCGGCAGGTCGATGAGGTTGCCCTTGGTGGCGTGCTCGAAATCGTGGTCTCGCCCGGGCGTGCCGCGGCCGTCGACGCTGACGACGATGAAGCCGTGATCCGCCAGGCACTGGTTTTCGAGGCTGAGGCGAGGCGCGCGCTGCACCACCTTCACCGTCGGTCCGGCATAGACGGACAGCACGACGGGATACTGGCTGCCGGGCAGGAAATTGGCCGGGCGGAGGATGGCGGCATCCAGGCTGCGCGGCCCGACGGTAAGGTATTCCACCTCGGGCAGGCTGCCGGGCAGCTCGGCATGGTTCGGCAGCTCGCCCGTGGCGCGTCCGTCTGGCGCGCGCAGGATGGTGCCGGCCTGACCGTCGGCCAGCGAAACCGTGTCGGCAAACAGCGCGTGGCCCCGCTCGGCCGAAAGATCCTCGGCGAAGCTCGCGCTGTGCAGGCCAGGCTGCGCCGCGACCGGCGACGGCTGGCCGCCTGCCAGGTCCACGCCGTACAGCCCGAGCGAGAGCCGGTCCGGACTGCCGGTGACGATCACCCGGCGATGCGCCGCATCCGCGTCGTTAAGGGCGACGAAAGGCCACCCGGCCGGCGTGACCGCGTGGTCGAGCGTGCCGTCTGCCCGGCGCAGCTCGAGCTGCCAGGTGGCGCCCCGGTCGGCCGCCCACAGGAAGGCCGATCCGTCCGGCAGCCAGACCGGCATCGGGCGGCCAGGCGCCTCGTTCATCGCCGTCAGATCGAGCCAGGCAGGGTCGTTCTCGGTCAGCAGCGTGGCCGTGTCGCCCGTCCGGGTGTCGATTGCGACCAACGCCTCGCGCGTCTGCGTCCGGTTCAGGACCACCATCGTCAGCCTGCCGTGCTGCGGCCAGACGACCCTGGCGACGTATGGCCACTCGGCCTGGTCGAGCTTGACCCAGGTGGTCGGTCCGCCCTCGCGCGCGATGAGCCCGAAGCGTATGCGGGCGTTGGCAGTGCCGGCGCGCGGGTAGCGGAACGCGGTCGGTGGCGTTTGTGGGTGCGATGGGTCGGCGATGAAATGCTGTTCGACGGCCGAGGTGTCCGCCTCCTCATAGAGCAGCCGCCGGGAGTCCGGCGACCACCAGACGCCGTCTGCGCGGTCCAGCTCCTCGGCGGCGGCAAACTCGGCGACGCCCCTGGTCAGCGTCTCCGTCCCGCCGCGTGTCAGTTGGGCGTCCTGGCCGGTTGCACGCTCGACGACGTGCAGGTCGTGGTCGCGCACCACAGCGACGGCTTGCCCGTCGGGCGAGAGGCGCGGCGCGATCCAGCCGCGCCCAGGCAGCGGTGCCACCGAACCCTGCGGCAGCGACACCACCGAGAGCGTGTCGGCCTGGCTGATCAGCACCGTATCGCCGCTGTCGGACACGGCAAAATCGGTGATGCCGGACATCGTCATGCGTGCCCGCTCACGCCTTGCGCGCTCCTCGGCGCTCAGATGCTCGGGCTCCAGGCTGGGGGCGGCCAACTCCCGCTCGGTCCGGCTGCCCACATCGTATTCGAACAGCCTGAGCCGGGTGTCGCGGGGGCCGCTGCGCAGGTAGAGGACGTGCGTTCCGTCCGGCAGCGGCACCACGTGGCGGGGCTGACCGAGGGTGAAGTTTCGCGTCTGCGCGAGCGTCTCGAAACAGTCGGGGGCGGCGTGGCCCGGTTGGCCGACCAGCGCCCCCGCTGCGATCAGCAGGGCGGCCAAGCCGTGCCGGAACACGGTCAAGCGCTGTGCCCGGTTCTCCTGTCGCGTACCGCCAGGGTGCAGCCGTGATGTCCGGTGCCGCAGGCGGCGCTGGCCTTGGCCGCGGCCGGATGCCTGGCGCCGGCGGACACGGCCGGCCGGGACGCAAGGGCGACGGCCCACCGATGTGCCGGCACGCGAGCGAACTTGCCATGATGGCCGGCCAGGTGGAACGCGGCCAGCCGCAGCGCGGTGGGCGGCAGAGCCGACGGATCGGCACTGGCCATGAGCGACGGCAGCCGGAACCGCGGCGCGGCATGGCGCGTGACCGGGACGCCAAGCTGCTCGAAACCGTCATCGAGCAGGCTCGCCATGTGGAGGTCGCGCTCCGGATTGGAGCGGGCGCCCATGACCACGCCGATCAGGCGGACGCCACCGCGCATCGCCGAGGTGACGAGGTTGTGGCCGGCGAGCAGTGTGTAGCCAGTCTTCAGCCCATCCGCGCCGTCATAGGCCTGAAGCATGCGGTCATGGTTGGGGATGTTGCGGCCGTGAAAGAAGAACACCGGCTCGCTGAAGTAGTGGTAATGTTCCGGGAAATCCTGGATGAGGTGATGCGCCAGCAAAGCCAGGTCGCGCGCCGTGGTCGTCTGCTCGGCATCGGGCAGGCCGGATGCGTTGCGGAACGTGCTGTTCGACATGCCGAGCGAACGCGCCCGCAGCGTCATCATCTGGGCGAACCGGTCCTCGTTGCCGCCGATCAGCTCGCCCAGCGCGCAGGCCGCGTCGTTGGCCGACTTCGTGACGATCGCGAGGATGGCGTCGCTGACGGTAAAATACGTGCCCGGCAACAAGCCGAGCTTCGAAGGCTCCATCGAGGCGGCGTGTTCGGTGACGGGCACGCTCTGCCCGAGGGTAAGGCGTTTGTCCCGCAACGCCTCGAACGCCATGTATAAGGTCATCAGCTTGGTCAGGCTGGCAGGGTAGCGTAGCGCGTCCGCGTTCGCCGCCTCCATCACCTTGCCGGAAGCGTTGTCGACCACGATGGAAGCGTAGCGGGCAGACCCTATCTGGGCCTGGGCGATGCCGAACGTCGACGCCGCGATGATCACGCCAGTCACAAGGTTGCGAACCGCTGGGCCGAGCAGGCGGAAAGGTGCCGTTACGTCCACACTGGTCCCCGTGCCTGTCTGCCGCGACTTAACGCGGCAATTTCGTGGTTGTCCAGCACATTGGACGCCGATTACGTTAAGCGCCGGTTAGGGCTGGCCGTAGCGGCACTGTGTTGGCGTTTACGGCCAACGGATGATGGTGCAGTGCACAAATCCTGTTGACTGCCTGAAATTGCTACTTTAGATTGCTTTTGCTGCGCCGCACAACGGCGTGCAACACCATTGTGACGGTTCGCCTGCTTATGGAATCGTCCCTGAAACGGAGCAGGTAGCATGATTACGAAGTCGAAGGCGGTGGAGGCCGCTATGGGCGAGTTGAAGAAGACCGAAGCCGTGACGTTCGACCGCGCGGTCGAGGATCTGAAGCAGGGCGCCGAAACGGCCAAGGCGAGTGTGGACCACGTCCAGGCCGATGTGAAGGTCGGGCTGGATAAGGTGCTGAAGACGGGCGAGAAGGTGACAGAGTTCGGCAAGGGCAACCTGGAAGCGGTGATGAAGTCCGGCCAGATCCTGACATCGGGCCTGACCGAGATGTCCCGCCTGATGGTCGAGAACGCGCGCACCGGGTTCGAGGAGGCGATGTCGGTGTTCAAGGCGGCCACGTCGGTGACGTCGGTCAAGGAGGCGATCGAGCTGCAGAGCAACTTCGCCCGCACCCGCATGGAGAAGGTGGTGAGCCAGAGCGGCCAGCTGACGGAGCATTCGCTCAAGATCGCCGAGCAGGCCTTTGCGCCGATCTCGGCGCGCGTCAACGCGGCGGTGGAGACGTTTTCCTGACGCTTCGGCGACAGGCTAAAGCATAGCGGGCCCGGGAGCGATCCCGGGCCGTTTTTGTAGGACCGGGCCGCCCGCACGCAACGCGCCCTTTTCCCCGGCGGCAGGCTTCCGATATCATCGGATCTGATTAAACCAGGTTTGCTTGCCCCCTGGGCCGCACGGCCTGCACAGGTGCCGCACGCGCCATGGCGTCAGGATGGTCCGACGATGAGTGACAACGACAAGCGGGGCGACGGGCCCAGCACTGGTGTGGTGGTCAAGGCGCGCCCGAAAACGCGCAAGCCTGCCATGTACAAGGTGCTGATGCTGAACGACGACTACACGCCGATGGAGTTCGTCGTCCACGTGCTGGAGCGGTTTTTCCAGAAGACCCGTGAGGAGGCGACACGCATCATGCTGCACGTGCACCGGCGCGGCGTGGGCGTGTGCGGCGTGTTCACCTACGAAGTGGCCGAAACCAAGGTGACGCAGGTCATGGACCTCGCCCGGCAGAACCAGCACCCCCTGCAATGCACGATCGAGAAAGACTGACCGGGCCATCAGCCATCAGTCTTCGACCCGGCGGGAATCGTCCGCCAGCCGGCGCCTGCGGCGATCGAGGCTTGAGGTGACGCGCCCGCCCAGGACGTCGTGCGCCCGCGCCCCAGGCTTTTACGGTGCGTATATCATCCCCAAGTAAGTTTGACCGGCAGGGTATGCTGGCGACAATTTCACTATCAGGGTGCCGGCAATTGCGGTCATCCTGTCATCTCCGGATAGGCGCGGGCACTGGACCCCCGTCATCAGGTGCCAAGGGGCGCTGAACCAACATGCTGTCACGCAATCTCGAACAAACGCTGCACCGGTCCCTGTCCTTCGCCAGCGACCGCAGGCACGAATATGCCACGCTCGAACACCTCCTGCTCGGATTGGCTGACGACAGCGATGCCGCCACTGTTCTGCGCGCCTGCGGAGTCGATCTGGACAAGCTGCGCCAGGACCTGACCGAGTTCCTCGACAAGGATCTGTCCGGCCTGACCACGGACCGGACGACCGAGCCGAAGCCCACCGCCGGCTTTCAGCGCGTGGTGCAGCGTGCGGCCATCCATGTGCAGAGCTCGGGGCGCGACGAGGTTTCGGGCGCCAACGTCCTGGTTGCCCTGTTCAGCGAGCGCGAGAGCCATGCCGTCTATTTCCTGCAGATGCAGGACATGACACGGCTCGACGCGGTGAACTTCATCTCCCACGGCATCGCCAAGGCGCCTGGCCGGACCACGCCGCGGCCGTCCGCCAGCAGCGGCGGCAGCAACGGCCCGACGCCGGACACCCCCGAGCATGAGCGGGAAGACAAGCCGCGCGGCCGCAGCCAGGACGCGCTGAGCACCTACTGCGTCAACCTCAACAAGAAGGCGCAGGCCGGCAAGATCGACCCGCTGATCGGTCGCGACCAGGAGGTGGAGCGCACGATCCAGATTCTGTGCCGCCGGACCAAGAACAACCCGCTCTACGTGGGCGACCCCGGCGTCGGCAAGACCGCGATCGCCGAGGGCCTGGCCAAGCGCATCGTCGAAGGCGACGTGCCCGAGGTGCTCGCCAAGAGCACGATCTTCGCGCTCGACATGGGCGCGCTGCTGGCCGGCACCCGCTATCGCGGCGATTTCGAGGAGCGGCTGAAGGCGGTGGTGACCGAGCTTGAGAACCAGCCGGGGGCCGTGCTGTTCATCGACGAGATCCACACCGTGATCGGCGCGGGTGCGACCAGCGGCGGGGCGATGGATGCCTCCAACCTGCTCAAGCCGGCGCTCGCCAGCGGCTCGCTGCGCTGCATCGGCTCGACGACCTACAAGGAGTTTCGCAACTACTTCGAGAAGGACCGCGCGCTGGTGCGGCGGTTCCAGAAGATCGACGTGGCCGAGCCGTCCGTCGAGGACACGGTCAGGATTCTCAACGGCCTGAAGACCAACTACGAGAAGCACCACAAGGTGCGCTACACCGACGAGGCGATCCGCGCCGCCGTCGAGCTGTCCGCCAAGTACATCAACGACCGCAAGCTGCCGGACAAGGCGATCGACGTGATCGACGAGGTCGGCGCCAGCCGCATGCTGTTGCCCGAGGACAAGCGCCGCCGCACCGTGACGCTGAAGGACGTGGAAGAGATCGTGGCCAAGATCGCCCGTATCCCACCCAAGAGCGTGTCCGCGGACGACAAGGAGACGCTGCGCAACCTGGAACGCGACCTCAAGAGCATGGTGTTCGGCCAGGACCGGGCGATCGATGCCCTGTCCGCGGCGATCAAGCTGAGCCGCGCCGGCCTGCGGGAGAGCGAAAAGCCGATCGGCAACTACCTGTTCAGCGGACCGACCGGCGTCGGCAAGACGGAGGTGGCGAGGCAGCTGGCCAGCACGCTGGGCATCGAGCTGATCCGGTTCGACATGAGCGAGTATATGGAGCGGCACAGCGTCAGCCGCCTCATCGGCGCCCCGCCCGGCTACGTGGGCTTCGACCAGGGCGGCTTGCTGACCGATGCGATCGACCAGCACCCGCATGCGGTGCTGCTGCTCGACGAGATCGAGAAGGCGCACCAGGACCTCTACAACATCCTGCTGCAGGTCATGGACCACGGCAAGCTGACCGACCACAACGGCAAGACGGTCGACTTCCGCAACGTCATCCTGATCATGACGACGAACGCGGGGGCGGCCGACCAGGCCAAGGAGGCGATCGGCTTCGGCAGCACCGTGCGCCAGGGCGAGGACGAGGAGGCGATCAAGCGGATGTTCACGCCGGAGTTCCGCAACCGGCTGGACGCGACCATCACGTTTGCCGGCCTGACCGAGGAGATCGTCGGCCGCGTGGTGGAGAAGTTCGTCATGCAGCTCGAGGCGCAGCTGGCCGACCGCAACGTGACGATCGAGCTGTCTTCGGCGGCCAAGGAGTGGCTGGCCGAACGTGGTTACGACCGGCTGTATGGCGCGCGTCCGCTGGGCCGTGTCATCCAGGAATACATCAAGAAGCCGCTTGCCGAGGAGCTGCTGTTCGGGCGGCTGGTCCGCGGCGGGTCGGTCAAGGTGGCGATGAAGGACGGCAAGCTCGATTTCGAGTTCACCGAGGCGCCGCCGACCGCAGTCATCGGCGGCGAGGATGGCGAGGGCAGTGCCGAGCGCGAGCCCGAAGTGGTGCAGTAAGCTCGAGGGCGGCCGGTGATCGCGCCGGCCGCCGCTGGTTTGCCCACCGCAGGGCGACGATTGGCATGTGATCGTCACCCGCGCCGGAAGCGACGCAGGAGAGTGATGATGAAAGCCACGTGGAACGGCCAGGTGATCGCCGAGAGCGACGACATCGTCACCGTCGAGGGCAACGCCTATTTTCCGCTCTCGTCGGTCAGGCCGGACGTGCTGCGCGAAAGTGGCACGCATAGCACCTGCCCGTGGAAAGGCACCGCGTCGTATTACTCGATCGAAGCCGGTGGACAGACCAACAAGGACGCTGCGTGGTACTACCCGGAGCCCAAGCAGGCCGCCGCCGAGATCAAGGGCCGTGTGGCGTTCTGGAAGGGCGTCAGCGTCGTATCCTGAGGCGGCCGTGCACGCTTCTGCCCGAGCGGACGCGTTCCAAATCCGTCGGGACGATCTGTCCGGGCCGGCCGCCCGCGAGTTGGTGGCCCTTCACATCGCCGGCATGCAGGCCAGTTCGCCCTCGGACGGCGTCTTTGCGCTCGGCCTCTCCGCGCTGCAGAAGCCCGACATCGCTGTCTGGACAGTCTGGCGTGACGCTCGCATCGCAGGCATCGGCGCGCTTCGCGACTTCGGCGACCGGACGGCAGAGGTCAAGTCGATGCGCACCCATCCCGATTTCCTGCGTCGCGGGGTGGCCACCCTGCTGCTCGACCATCTGATCGCGCATGCCAACGCGAGGAGAATCGCCCGGCTGAGCCTCGAGACGGGCAGCGGGCCCCAGTTCGAGGCGGCGTGGTCCTTCTACACGCGACGCGGCTTCGTCCCCGGCCCTGCGTTCGCGGCTTACCCGGCAACCGAGTTCAACCGGTTCTTGCACTTGGCGCTCTGAACGAGAGCGGGCACACGCTACTCCGCGCGCAACGCCTGTTCCGCCTCTCGCAGCCGTGCTGCGGCGTCGGGGGACGGTTTCGGCACATGCAGATCGCAGCTTTGCAGTGCCTCGATCATCGCCTCGGCCACGATCAGGTGCGCAAAGCGTTTGTCGTCCGCCGGCACCACGAACCATGGCGCGCGGGGTGCGGCCGTTGCCGCGATGGCTGCCTGGTAGGCGTCCTGGTAGTCGTCCCAGCGCTCGCGCTCGATCAGGTCGGCGGCGCTGAACTTCCAGTTCTTGTCCGGGTGGTCGATGCGGTGCAGGAAGCGGCGCTTCTGCTCGTCGCGCGAGAGATGCAGGAATATCTTGACGATCTGCGTGCCCTGGCGGGCGAGGTAGGTCTCGAACGCGGCGATGTCCTCCAGCCGGTGACGCCAGAACTTCTTTCCACCGACCGGACCCGGCAGGTTGAGGCGGTCCAGCATCTCGGGGTGGACGCGGGTCACCAGAACGTCTTCGTAATGGCTGCGGTTGAAGATGGCGATCTGCCCGCGGGACGGGGCGTGGGCGTGCACGCGCCACAGGAAGCCATGCGCCAGCTCGGCAGGTCCTGGCTGCTTGAAGGCGGTGACCTGCACGCCCTGGGGGTTCACCCCGGTCATCACGTGCTTGATGGTGCCGTCCTTGCCGGCCGCGTCCATCGCCTGCAGCACCAGAAGCATGGACCGCCGGTCGTCGGCGTAGAGCCTGGCCTGCAGGTCGGACAGGCGAGACACCCCATCGGCCGTGAGGGTGTCGAGCTGGCTGTGCTCGACCAGGCCGCCGCCTGTGTCGGCAGGGTCGTGATCCTTCAGGCGGAACTTGGCTCCGTCAGCGACGCGGTAGCGGTCCAGCAGCGCGCCTGCCGTCTTGGGCGTCACGCCGTCGCCCGTTTGACCGTCAGCGGGGCAGGACCCTGGCAGGTCGGCATCATCTCGATGCGGTTGATGTTGACATGCGCGGGAAGGGCTACCACCCAGGCCACCGCCTCGGCAACGTCGTCGGCGGTCAGCGGCGTGGTTCCGCGATACACGGACTCGGCGCGGGCTGCGTCGCCGTCGAACCGCACGGTCGAAAACTCGGTGCCGCCGCACAGGCCCGGCTCGATGTCGGTCACGCGCACGTTGGTGCCGACCAGGTCCGCCTTCAGGTTCAGCGTGAACTGCTTCACGAACGCCTTGGTGGCGCCATAGACGTGTCCGCCGGGATAGGCGTAGTCGCCCGCGATGCTGCCGAGGTTGACCACGTGCCCATGGTTGCGCGCCACCATGCCGGGCAGCAGCGCGCGGGTCATGTGGATCAGGCCGGTCACATTGGTCGCGACCATGCGGTCCCAGCCCGCCAGATCGGCCTCGTGCGCCGGGTTCAGCCCGACGGCCAGGCCAGCATTGTTGACCAGCAAATCGATCGCCTGCCAGCCGTCGGGCAGGCTGCCGGGCAGTGCCGCCACCGAGGCCGCGTCGGTCACGTCCAGCTGCAGCGGCCGTAAGGCCTGGCCCAGCTCGGCGGCCAGCGCGTCGAGCCGGTCGCGGCGCCGGCCGGCGCCGATCACGCGCCAGCCCGATCGGGTCAGCCTGCGGGCGATCGCCGCGCCGAAGCCTGCGGTGGCCCCGGTGACCAGCGCGGTCCCGGCGACGCTTGCGGTCACTGCAGCTCGATCTCGACGGGCACGTTGTTCCGGGTGGCCTTGCTGTAGGGGCAGACCTGGTGGGCCTTGTGGACCAGCTCCTCGGCGGTCGCCCGGTCCACGCCGTCGATCTTCGGCTTGAGCTTGACGCTGAGGCTGTAGTCGCTGCCGTTGACGTTGAGGGTGACCTCGGCGGTCACGTGGACGGCTTCGGGCTTGACCTTGCCGGCGCCGGCGACAGCCATGATTGCCGAGCCGAAGCAGGACGAGTAGCCGGCCGCGAAAAGCTGTTCGGGGTTGGTGGCGTTCGCCTTGTCAGAGCCGGGCATGGCAAGGTCGTGGTGCAGCACGCCGTCGCTGCTGTCGACGTGACCGTTGCGTCCGGCGGTCGTGGTCGCGATGGCGGTGTAGGCCATGCCCGTCCTCCCTTCTCGTTGCGTGCGGTGTGGAACGGATGAACGTTGCCGGGGTTCGACCGCCGCATAGGGCGTCATGCGGGCAGGCGCTGGCCCACGGTCTCGGTCGCCGCCGGGATCACCAGCAGCCCCAGGGCGAAGGCGACGGCGGTGAGCGCCACCGGGGTGCCGAGCGTGCCCATGTGCTGCACCCCCGCGGCGAGCGCGAAGTTCACGCCGGCGCCCACGAAGCGGCCGATCGAGGTGCAGAAGGCGAAGGCGGTGGCGCGCACGTCGGTGGTGTACTGCTCGGGCAGCCACAGGCTGAACAGGGCGAAGTTGCCGCCGGCGATGCCCAGGAAGAACAGCACGGCCAGAAACACCGGCAGGGCGGTCTGCGGCGGCAGGTAGTATGCCCAGCCGAAGCCGGCCGCGATGGTGACAGCCATGCCGGCGAAGTAGAGGGCCAGCGTCCAGCGTCGGCCGAGGCGGTCGGCGATGCCGGGCAGGATCAGGCAGCCGATGATGGTGCCGGTCGAGAGCAGGGCGGTGGCGTAGGACGCCATGCGCTGTGCGGCGGGCAGGGCGTATCCCGCCGAGCGGGCAAGCTTGATCACCGCGGTCGGCTCGTACACCGCGCCCGCCCACAGCCCGATGATGGCGACGGCGACCAGCGTGGTGTTCACCACCGTGCGGCGCAGCAGCGGGGCGGACAGGATGCGCGCCAGCGGCGAGCGGCGGGGCAGCGCCTCGTGCGCCGCCACCCAGCGCTCGGGCTCGCGGACGCGCAGCAGGGTCACGATGGAGACCACGACGGGTGCGAGGCCGCAGAGGAACATGGCGCGCCAGCCATAGGCGGCGCCCACGGTGAAGTTCAGCACGGCGGCGACGAAGAAGCCGGCGTAGTAGCCGGTCTGCAGGTAGCCTGCCCCCTGGCGCCGGCGGTCCTCCGGCCAGGCTTCGGCGACGTAGGTGCCGGCCATCGCCCATTCGCCGCCGATGCCGATGCCGGCGAGGAAGCGGAAGGCGGCCAGTTCCCACACGTTGCCGGCCAGGGCGGCGGCGCCGGTGAACACCGAGTAGATCAGCACGGTGCCGGCCAGCGTGCGGGTGCGGCCGTAGCGGTCGGCGATCGGGCCCCAGATGAAGGACAGCCCCCAGCCGATCAGGAACAGGGCGAACAGCAGCGAGCCCGCATAGGCCACGTGGGCGTCGTCGGCCTTGTAGCCGGACCGGGGCAGCAGCTCGCGCATCGCGGGTGCAAGCACCAGGGCGTAGATGAAGCTGTCCATTCCATCAAGCATCCAGCCGGCCCACGCGGCCCAGAAGCCGGTGATCTGCTGCCCCGACAGCCGTGTTCCCGCCATGCGCTCCCCCCAGGAGTTCCTCGTCAGGCGGCCTTGCTGGCTGCCTTGGTCTTGCGGCCTGCCGCCAGCTGGTCGACCTCGGCCGACCGTGCGACACGGCCCGTGTTCACGAATGCCTCATGGTTGGCTTCGATGCTACCCGGGTCGTAAAGATAGTTGACCATGATGCCGAACGATTCGCGCATCCCGCGGTCGGAAACGTTGCCCAGCCAGTCGATGCGTTCCAGCCTGGCGCCGTTCCCCAGGTGGAAGCGGGCCACCGGGTCCAGCTTCTCGCCGCCCTGCGCGCCGCGGGTGAGGTAGGCGGCGGCCAGGCGCAGCAGCGGCGCGCGCAACGCCTTGGCGCGCTTGTCCACCCACCATTCGCCCTGCAGCGCCGCCGACAACGCCTCGGCCTGCGTCTGCCCCGGTTCGGCGGACAGGCCTGCCAGCTCCTCCTCCTGCAGCGGCGGCGTTTCGCCCGCCAGCTCCCGGTCGAGCCAGGCGCGGAAGCCGGGCACCGGGGAGAGGGTGGCGAAGCGGCGCAGCTTGGGCAGTTCGGCGTGCAGCTCCTCGACCACCTGCTTGATGAGGAAGTTGCCGAAGCTGACGCCGCGCAACCCCTCCTGGCAGTTGGAGATCGAGTAGAAGATGGCGCTGTCGGCCCCCTTTGGCGGCTGGCCCGCGCCGTCGGCGGGCGGGGCGAGCAGCGGCTGCACCGCGTCGGCCAGGCCCGCGGTGAGGGCGACTTCGACGAAGATCAGCGGCTCGTTCGGCAGCGCCTGGTGGAAGAAGGCAAAGCAGCGGCGGTCCGGCAGCAGGCGCCGCCGCAGGTCCTGCCAGCCGGCGATCTCGTGCACCGCCTCGTAGGTGATCAGCTTTTCCAGGATGGCGGCCGGCGTGTCCCAGTCGATGCGTCGCAGTTCGAGGAAGCCGCGGTTGAACCAGGACGAGAACAGGTGGAGCAGGTCGTGGTCGAGCAGGCGCAGCGCCTGGTCGGCGCGTAAGTGGGGCAGCATCTCGTGCCGCAGCCTGACCAGCATGGCGGTGCCGCCTGTGGCCATGTTCATCCGCCGCAGCAGCTCCTGCCGCGGCGGTTCGGCGGCGGTGTGCAGGCGGTTGGCGGCCTCGGGGCACGGTTCGGCGAGATAGGCGGAGGCTGCCGCGCGCACGCGTTCGGGGTCTGGCGCGAAGCCCTCGCCCATGCTGCGCAGCACGGCCAGGCGGTCCTGGTCGGGCAGCGCGCGCAGGCACTCCAGCAGCTCGCGCGCGACCGCGGCGCCGGAGGCTTCGCCGCGTTCGGACAGCAGGGCGGCGGCCAGCTGCCGGGCGCGTTCGGGGCCTTTCACGTCCACGGAGGGCACGCGGGCGAACAGCCGGCCCTGGTCGGCGATGCCGCCCCACAGCCGGTCCAGCCAGCCGCGCTGCGTCGTGGTCTGCGTCATGTCGCGCCCCCATCCGGCCTGCCTGCTAAACAGACTGGCATCTGCTGCGTTGCACCGTCGGGAGATACACACCAATGCACGATTCCGCATCCCCTCGCCTGCTGGCCGGACCGTTGTCCGGCGTGGTCATCCTGGACCTCTCGCGCATCCTGGCCGGGCCGTACTGCACGCTGCTGCTGCACGAGCAGGGGGCAAGGGTGATCAAGGTGGAGCCGCCTGGCGGGGACGATTCGCGCGCCTACGGGCCGTTCCGGGACGGCCAGTCGCTGTATTTCGCGGCGGTGAACCGCGGCAAGGAATCGATCGTCCTGGACCTCAAGCAGGCGGCCGACCGGGCGGCGTTCGACCGGCTGCTGGCCGGCGCCGACGTGCTGGTGGAAAACTTCCGTCCCGGCACGATGGAGAAGCTGGGCCTGGGCTGGGATGTGCTGCACGCGCGGCACCCTTCGCTGATCTACGCGGCCGCCTCAGGCTTCGGCCATACTGGACCCGAATCGACGCGGCCCGCCTACGACATGGTGGTGCAGGGGCTGGGCGGCATCCTGTCGGTGACCGGGCATCCCGGCCAGAAGCCGGCGCGCATCGGCGTTTCGGTGGGCGACCTGGGTGCGGGCATCTACACGGCACTCGGCATCTGCGCGGCGCTGTATCATCGCGAGCGCACAAGCGAGGGGACGAAGATCGACGTGTCCATGCTCGACTGCCAGCTCTCGCTGATGGAGAACCCGGCGATGCGCTACATGGCGACCGGGGCGGTGCCGGGGCCGATGGGCGGGCGTCACGCGACGATCACGCCGTTCGCGATCTTCGAGACGGCGGACAAACCGATCGTGATCGCGGCCGGCAATGACGGGCTGTTCCGCAGGATGTGCGCAGCACTTGGGCGGCCGGACTGGGCGGCGGATCCGTCGCTCGCCACCAACGACCTGCGCCGCGAGTCGGCCGACGCGCTGGCGGCGATGATCGAAGCCGTGCTGGCGCAGCAGCCGGCGGCGCACTGGCTGGCGGCGCTGGACGCGGCGGGCGTGCCGGCCGGGCCGATCAACACGGTGGCCGAAGCCCTGGCGCACCCGCAGGTGGGGCCGCGGCACATGGTGGTGGAGGCGGGGGGCGTGCGCATGGTGGGCAACCCGGTGAAGGTGCAGCCCTTTGCGGAGAACGACAACGGGGTGCGCGCGCCCGCACCCCGTCTGGACGGGGACCGCGCGGCGCTGCTGGAGGAGTTTGCCGCGGCCGACGCCGTGTAGCGGGCGGGCCGGGGAGGCGTCAGG
>CALMVI010000153.1 GCA_937873095.1 uncultured Acetobacteraceae bacterium
CGCCGCGCATCCGCGCGGCTTCCGTGCCGCGCCGCCGAGCGCCGACGGCACGTATGACGTGCCGGGGGACATGGCGGCGGACATGCCGGGCGCGCGGGACGCTGCCGGCACGTAGGCGCGCGCCGGCGCGTAGCTCGGCACGGCGGACACGATGGCGGGGCGGGACGGCACCACGCGCATCGGCCGGGCCATGGCGCTGAACACGCTGGCGCCCACCGGCGGCGCTGCAAGCGGCAACGGGGCGCCACGGGCCATCATCCCGTCCCGCACGCCATAGTCCTGCCGGTCCGGCGGGGCGAGGCGATGCTGGGCGTGCGGACGGGGCGAGGCTGCCGCCAGCAGCTTCGGCGCCGGCTTCGCGTCGGTCTTGTCCGCCACGGCCGATGCAGGAACGTCGGCCGGCCGGCCGGCCGCCCCTTGCGGCTGGGGCGGCGACTCTGGCGCGCCGGTGCCGGTGCTGGCGCCGGTGCTGGCCACGAGGTCGGCATCCGGGGCGTCGTCGTCGGCCGGGGGTGTGGCCAGCGGCGCCGGCAGGTGGGCGGACAATGCCGCCAGCTGCACGAACTGCGTGGGGGCCATCGGGTGCAGGGTCAAATACCGTCCCGCCATGTCTTGCAGCCGACCCGGCTCGTTCAGCAACGCCCACTCGGCGCGCAGCAGGCCGGTTCGGGCCCGCGCTGCCTCGGCGGCGTGGATGACGCGCGCTATATCACGATCCAGCAGCTCGGTACGGTGTTTTTCCGAGTAGAGGTACAGCCCGGAGCCGCAGGCGGCGAGCAGGCAGAGCACGGTGAACGGACGGATCATCGGCGGGTCTCCAGCTTGCCCTGCGGCGCCTGCCGCCCCGATCGGCGCATCGCCCTGAGCCGGGCGCTGCGCGCACGCGGGTTGGCCGCTATCTCGGCCTCTGTCGGCCGCAGGGCGCGTACCGTGGTCAAGGAAAACTCCGCCGCCTTTGAAACCGCCATACCGCCCGGATCATGCCGCGAGGGCGAGGGGGCGCGGCCCGTCGCGTTGGTAAAGAAGCGTTTCACCAGCCGGTCCTCCAGCGAATGGAACGACACGACGACGAGGCTCCCTTCGGGGGCCAGCAGGGCGCAGGCCGCGTCCAGGGCGCGCGCGACCTCGCCCAGCTCGTCGTTGACCCGGATGCGCAGCGCCTGGAAGCTGCGGGTGGCGGGGTGGATGCCGTCGCGAGACGGCGGGATGGCGCCGCGTATGATCGCGGCCAGCTGCCCGGTCGTCTCGATGCGCGCCTCTGCCCGCGCCGCCACGATGGCGCGCGCGATGCGCCGCGACAGGCGCTCGTCGCCGAACCGGTAGAGCGTGTCCGCCAGCTCGTCTTCGGGCAGGCTGGCCACGAGATCGGCGGCAGACGGGCCGGCCTGGCTCATGCGCATGTCGAGCGGCCCGTCATGGCGGAAGCTGAAGCCGCGCTCGGGCTCGTCGATCTGGAACGAGCTTACGCCCAGGTCGAGCACGATGCCGTCCAGGGCGCTGACGCCAGCCTGGTCCAGCAATGCGAGCATGTCCCCGAAATGCCCTTCAATGAGGTGCAGGCGCCCGGGGTAGCGCGCGGCCAGCGCAGCCCCGCGCGCGATCGCCGCAGGATCGCGGTCGATCGCCCAAAGGGTGCAGTCGGCCTGCGCCAGGATCGCGCCCGCGTAGCCGCCGCCGCCGAACGTTCCGTCCAAGAACCGTTCGCCGTCGACGGGGGCGAGTGCGGCCAGGACTTCGGCCAGCATGACGGGCACGTGGCTCAAGTCGCCACCCCCTGCGGCGCGCCTGGCAGGGTCAGCCGGCGGGTGCGTGCACGCTCCCGCGCCTCCGCCATGAAGCGCTGGCCGGCCTGCGGTTCCCAAATCTGGAAGATGCGGCCAAGCCCCATGAACAGCACCGTATCTGTCAGGCCAGCGTGCTGCATCAGAGCGTCCGGCAGCAGGACGCGGCCTTCCTTGTCGGCGTCCACGTAGAGGGCATCGGCGTAGATGGAAACGGCCATGTCCTCCTGGTCGGCACCGAACACGTCCATCTGCTGCAGCGGCGTTCCCAATTGCTGGAAATAGCGGGTGGGCCAACCCTCGATGCAGGCATGGGCGTGCGACGTGCGCAGCACCAGGGGCGCCTCGCTCTCCGGACACAGCGTGCGCAGGGCCGTTCGGAACGGCGCCGGAATGGAGACGCGGCCCTTGGCGTCCACCCGGTTCGCATGCGTGTTCAGGAAATGACTCATCCACCCAATGCGCCCCCCTCACGTCGTGCAACCTTTCGGATGCGACTGCCCGGGTGTGAACAACCGTGCAGATTTGGGATGACATGGGATAACATGGGCCAGCATGGGCGTCAAAGGAAATGCGGCGAACTGCCCTACAAGTCGAATCGAATTTCGCCGTGAAAACAGTCCGTTAACCTTTTGCGTGCAGGAGCCGCCGCCAAGCTGCTCATCACGTTAAGTATTCCTGGTTCGTTCTTGTGGACAATTCTGTGAATAGTGTGCCGGACACTGGCGCGTGCAAGCTGGAGGGGGTGCCAGACGGCCTGTAAGCCGGGTTCTGTCCGCGCCCGTCGCCGGGCGTTGGACGACCATTCCTCTGCGGCGCGTGTCGCCACGCGCCTGACGCGACCAACCCGGACGGCGAGGCGGAAACGCCCCTGGCCACGCGGGTGCGTGACCTGCCGTCCCTATTCGGTCTTGCTCCCGGTGGGGTTTACCCTGCCGCCCCTGTCGCCAGGGGCGCGGTGCGCTCTTGCCGCACCGTTTCACCCTTACCCCAAGGCGCCCGGTTGCCCACGCGCTGACGGGCGGTCTGTTTTCTGTGGCACTTTCCCTGGGGTCGCCCCCGCCGGCCGTTAGCCGGCACCGTGTTCCCGTGGAGCCCGGACTTTCCTCTGCGTCCGGTCACCCCGAAAGGCGGCGGTCGCAGCGGTCGTCCAGCCGTCTGGCAAGGGAGTTCTGGCGGGTTGCGGGAGGAGGAGCAAGGGGTCAGCGGCGGCCGCTGCGTTCCTCGACATGGCCGAGACGTCGGGCAAGGTCGGTCACCGAGGCGCTGGCCGCCTGCGTCGCCGCCAGTTCGGCGCGCGCAAGCAGCACGTCCTCGCGGGCTTGCAGCGTGTTGACCGCATCACGCAACGCCACGATCTGCGCCGCCTGGTTCTCGATCAGCTTGGCGTGCTTATCCTGCACGTCCAGGATGCGGGTATCCGCAGCCACAGTTTGAAGAGGCCACTGGCGCCGACCTCGATATCGGCCACCACCTCCTTGGCCGGTGGTAGCGGCATAGGGATCAGGCGGCTTGCGCGACCAGCCTGTCGGTACGCGTCTCTACCGCGTCGAGACGCCCATCGATGTCGGCTAGCATCAAAGCGAACATCTCATCGTAGTCGGACGACGGCGGTTTCGGTGCGCTGACCGTCGGCGGCTTACGGGCGCTTGGAGCTTCGACCGTCAGAGTTCGCTCTGTCTGCGGGGCTGTCTTGACCATCGTAAGTCCTCCAACTCGTCAGAGAGTAGCAAGTTCAGCAACGCGCTGCCATGACAATGCTACGTGTAGGACAGCCGAGCCATCGCTGCTCGGACGGCGGAAAGGCGGGTTCTGGTTCGCACGTCCGGTTGACCGTTGATGTCTCGAACGGACCAATGGCGCTGAAACGCGCGCAGGACCGTGGCCTGGTCCATGTCCGGATCGTAGCCAATTGCCTGCAACGCGGCCGAGATGTCGGCGGCAGGCGCGCCGTCGGTCTGCGGCCAAAGCCCGATCCCCGCCGCCGCCAGCCACTGCCAATCGAACAACTCGCCAGGGTCCTGCTTGCGGTTCGGCGCCACGTCGCTGTGGCCGACCACGTTGCGGGCGGGGATCGGGTGGCGGGACAGGATGCCGAGACACAGGTCGCGCACCGCCGCCATCTGCGCCGGCGGAAACGGGCGGTAGCCCCATTCATGGCCCGGGTTGACGATCTCGATGCCGATGGAGGTGTCGTTCAGCGCGCGACGGCCGCGCCAGTACGAGATGCCGGCATGCCGCGCACGCAGGGGCTCGGGCACCAGGCGCAGGATGCTGCCGTCCTCGTCGACGACGTAGTGGGACGAGACCTCCGCGGACGGATCGCGCAGGCGGTCGATCGCGGCCTGGGCGGTCTGCATGCCGGTGTAATGGAGGATCAGCATGTCGACCGAGGCGGCCCCGCCCGGACGTTCGTCCACATTGGGGCTGGGCAAATCGGTTATCGTCAAAGCCCGCGTTCGCGCTTGATGCGGTCCCAGGCGGCGTTGATGCGGGCCACCTTGTCGGTCGCGCGCGCGATGAACTCCGGCGGCACGCCCTTGGCCGCCAGGCCGTCCGGATGGTTGTCGCGCATCAGCTGCTTCCAGGCGGCCCGTACCGCCTCGTCGCTCGCCGAACGCGGGACGCCCAGCGTGGCGTAGGCGTCGGCACCGCCGGGCGCGTCCGCGGCAGCGGCGCGCGCCGTGCCGTCGCGCGCACGCTCCCACGCGCGGCCGTCCAGGCCGAAGCCGCGGGCACAGCCGGCGAGGAAGTCGAGTTCCTTCTGGTTGACCGGTCCGTCGGCCCGGGCGATGCCGAACAGGCCGCCGAGCACGTCTTCCAGCACGCCGCGGCTGTCGGCAAAGCTCTCGCCGAGCTGGGCCGCGTAGGGCAGGTAGCCGTCCGGCGAATCGCGCGCCTGGTCGAACAGCCGCCCGACCTCGCGCGCGTTGTCCGGCTGCACCCGGAAGTGCCGCTTGAACGCCTCGATCTCGGCCCGGCCGACCGCGCCGTCGCACTTGGCGAGCTTGGCCGAGAGTGCGACGACGGCCATCGCGAACACCTGCTCACGCGGGGCAAACAGGGCGGTGATGCGGGCCGGGTGGAAGCTGCCTGCGCTGGGCAGGCGCAGCAGGCCCTGCCCCAGCCTGGGCATGGCGCCGGTATCGGCGGCGTGGCCGAGTGCCGCACCCATGACCGCGCCGGGAGGGCCGCCCATGGCGAAGCCGGCCATGCCGCCGAGGATCTTGCCCCAGTAGCTCACGGCGGGCTGGCGCAGGCTTGCCGGTGCGCAGATCCAATCATGTAGCGACGCCGTTCATGCTTGCGTTCTAGCATGGGCTCGTTGACGGGAATACAACGCCGGTGCACGGCCGGCCGAGAGCGGGAGGGAATTGTTGCGCAATCCTGACGCCCCGCCGGTGCCCGCCCCGGCGCCCTGGCCGGCCCGCGGCGCGGCCCGCCGCAAGCGGACCCGGTTGCAGGCGCTGGTGCTGGGGTTGCCCGGCGCGGCCGCCCTCGCGCTGCTGGCCGCCTGGGCGGTGCCGCCCTCGCTCGACTGGGGGCGGTTCCGCATGGGCATCGCCGCCATCGCAGCCGCTCAGCTCGGCCGTCCGGTGGCGATTTCGGGCGAGGTCAGCCTGCGCCTGCTGCCCGAAGCCGTGCTGACGGCGACGAACGTCGTCCTGCCCGACCAGGGGGACGGCGTGTCGGCCGAGCTGTCGACGCTGCGGCTTGAGGTATCGGTGCTGCCGTTGCTGGCCGGGCGGATCCGCCCGCTCGACCTGGTGCTGGGGGCGCCGGTGGTCCACCTGCCCTGGCCATTGCCGGACAGCGTGGCCCGCCGCGCCCGCGGGCCGGCGTCCCACGCCTTTGCCGTCCACATCGAAAACGGCACGTTCCGGCTTGGCCAGGCGGAAGTGACGGGCATCAACGCGGCCCTTCACGACGGCCAGGAACGCCGGGCGGTTTCCGGACCCGCGCAGGAGACGGGTGCGCAGGAGACGGGCGCGCAAGAGACGGGCGCGGGCTTCGGGGCCGAGGGATTCGCGGCCTTTTCCGGGCGGAGCTGGCGGTTCACCGGCGCACTCGGCCTGCCTGACGCAGACGGCGTGTCGGCTCTCGACGTGGTGGTGAGCGGGCAGGGCCTGGCCGCCAGGACCGACGCGAGCCTGCAGGGCACGCTGGCGGACGGGGTCGTGCAGGGGCGGCTGCGCGCAAGCGGGCCGGACCTGTCGGTGTTGCTGCCGACCGGCAGGTTCGCCTGGCAGACCGACATCCCCTTCGTGGCATCCGCAACGTCGGTCGAGGCGCGGTCGATCACGATGTCGCTGGGCGCGTCGACGGCGGACGCGTCGCTCGCCTTGCGCATCGCGCCGCCGATCCGGCTCGACGGCCGAGTGCATGCGGAGTCGCTCGACCTCGACGGCTGGGCGCGCATGATCGGCGTGGCCGGGGGGTCCGCGCACCGTTTCACGCCACGGCTGGCCGGCCGTGTGGAGCTGCAGGCCGACACGGCCGGCCTGCAGGGCGGCGCCATGACGGGGCTGCACGGCACGCTCGTGTCCGACGGGAACGCGCTGTCGCTGGAGCATGCGGGCGGCGTGCTTCCGGGTCGGGCGCGGGTCGAGGCCAGCTTGGCTCTGACCGGCAGCGACGGCCTGTTGCGGATCAGCGGCCCCGGCCGGCTGGACGCGCCCGATCTACGGACCACCCTGCGCTGGGCGCATGGCCTCGCACCGGCTCTGATCGACGCGCTTCCCGCTGGCGTGCTGGGCCGCGCGAGCCTGACGGGCATGATCGACGCCACGCCGGGAGCGGCATCGGTGTCGGAACTGGCCGGACAGCTCGACGGGGCCGGCATATCCGGTCGGGCCGACATTGGTTTCGGTCCGCGCCGGCATCTTGGCGCGACGCTGACGCTGGATCGTCTGGCGCTGGACGATTGGACCTTGCCAGGCTGGCCGATAGCCGCTGCGTTCGCCCAAGCCGGGCGTTTCTGGTCGGGTCTGGATGCCGATCTTCACCTGCGTGCCGCCGAGGGCACCCTGCACGGAGCCGTCCTGAGCGGCCTGGTGCTGGATGCGCGTTCGGGCGAGTTCGGCCTCAAGGTCGATCGGGCCGCGGCCTCGATGTCGGGCGTGCAGCTGACGGCGTCCGGTGGCCTCGGCGGCGACGGCGCCTTGTCCGGCTGCCTGTTCAGGGCGGTGGCGCAGGAGGCTGCATCGGTATCGAACAGCCTGCCGGCGGGGTGGCGATGGACGGCCGGCCTGTGGCGCGGCCCGGCCTCCCTGGAAGCCGCGCTGTCCGGACCGCCGGGTGCCGCGGAGACCGAGGTGCGGGCCGACATCGGGGATCTCGTCGTGGAGGCCGAGTTGCGCGCCGACCTCCTCGGCCGCAAGGCGGCGGGCAGCATCACCCTGCGCCACCCGGGCGCACCCAGGCTGCTGGCCTTGCTCGGCGTGGCCGGAGCGGAGCGCTGGCTGGACACAGGATCGGTGTCGTTGCGCGGGAACATCAAATTGCAGCCGGGAGACGTCTCCGTGTCCGAGTTCGACCTTGCCGCGGCCGACCTCCGCCTGAGCGGGACGCTGGATCTCGGGTACGCCGGCGCCGAGCCGTTCTTGCGGGGCGCCATCGACGCGGAGCGGCTGGCCGTGCCGGGCTGGGCCGACTGGCCGCCGCTTGACCCGGCATGGCTGCGCGGGTGGGCCGCCCAGGTCCACGTGACGGCGAGAGAGATCGTGGCCGGCGGCCGGCCCGCCGCCGGCGCCGCGACGGCCGAGTTCGGCGTAGGCGGCGGGCTGGGGCTGCTGGACGTGGCAGGGCTGTCCTGGTCAGGGGGCAGGCTCGCTGGGCAGGTCGCCGTCGATGCCAGCCAGACCCGGCCCGTGGTGGCGATACACGGCCAGGCGACGGGGCTGCACGTGGCCGGACCGGTGACGGGCTGGCCGGTCGACCTCGTGTCCGGCGAGGTGGACGGCACGCTTGATGCGGAGGCGGCAGGCAGCCTGCCCATGCTGGAGCAGTCCGGCGGAACGGCCATGCTGGCGCTGCACGACGTTCAGTTCGACGGCTTCGACCTGGCGGCCGCGTTGCGCCCGCAATCCCGGCCGGCGCTGCTTGCGGCACTGTCCCATGGCGCCACCGGCGGGCTGGATGGCGCGATCAGGGTCGACATGGACCGTGGCACGCTGCGCCTGGCACCGACCACCCTGGTCTCGGCCGCGGGTGCCGTCGGGCTCGAGGGAGCAGCCGACGCCTCGCGCGTGCGGCTGCGGTTCGGGCTGCGGCCGTCAGGCGCCAGCATCACCGAGACCGGGCCGTGGAGCGCGGTCGCAGCGACGCCGGACCCGGGCATCGCGCCGGTCGCCCCGCATCGGCGCAAGCGTCGTTCGGGCGCTGCAGGCTGAACCGGCCGGAACGCAGACGCGCGAGGACGAGCCTACCGGCCTGCTGCCGGCGGCCGCACCCGTATCATCGCCTCGACCTGCGTCCGGTAGGATTGCGACAGGTCCGGGGTTGCCGAGTGATACAGCCCGGCCGAAACCGGCCAGCTATGCCCCGACGCATGAAAGCTGGCCAGCAGGCTGGCGGCGTAGTCGGCGTTGAGCGACGGGTTGAACGCGTCGGCCAGGCTGGCGAAGGCGCGAGGGTGCATGCGCAGGTCGATCTGCGCGCAGCCTATGTCGACGTAGCGGGCGCCTGCCGCCAACCGCCTGGCCGCGTCGGCCGCGGCAACCGCCCTGGTGTCGAAGAACAGCGACTCCCCATCGGCATTCACGCTCCAGGGCCAGGGCTGGCGGTCGCCGGTGACGGGCAGCGGGCGCCCGGTCTCGACCCGTGCAACGGCGGCAAGCAGGCCGGCGGGCAGGCCGTGACGCGCGCTGGCCTCGGCGATGGCGCCAAGGCACAGGGCGGACTGCCTGGCCATCCAGGCCCGGCGGGCAGCGGGCGGCACGGCCCTCGGCAGGACGCTGTCGCCGAGGGTGGCATGGCCGACAGGACCGGCTCCTACGACAAGGCTGGCGCAGCAGGCCAGCACGATGCGGGCGGGCATCCGGCGTGCGGCATCGCCGCGGGCCGGCCAGCCCGGCACGACGCTCGCGCGCCGTGCACCGCGCCGGTCCGCCGAAGACCGCTCTCGGGCGAAAGGGCGGTCAGGATTGGACGGGCTTCTCGTCATAGACGGCGTAGGCCAGGCGCAGCAGGCGCTCTGCCGGGCGGTGCAGGCCGGCGCGGCCCGCATCCTCGGCCAGGGTGAGCAGGCGGTCGGCCAGCATAAGGGGGCTGATCGTGGTGTTGGCGGCGTCTGGCGTGGACAGCATCGGTGTTCTCCGCTTGATCGACCCGTTTTCGGGTGAGACCAAGATGATGCCATTGCAGTTTCACAACGGTTAACGTCCGACGTGTTTGTTTGCGTTACGGCTACAGGTATCAGGCGGCCCGCTGCCGCCCTCGCCGCAGCTCTGCAGCGCGGCCAGGCGGAGCGCGGACGCGAGCGACTGCGGCGGCGCGCGTTCGGCATCGATGCGCATGACCAGGGCCGCCAGCGAGAGGCCCTGCCTGAGGGCCGCCGCGTCGAGCACGGCCCAGAACGCCGGCTCCAGCGCCACGCTGGTGCGGTGGCCCGACAGCGAGACGCTGCGCTTGATCAGCACGCGGCAGAGAGGCGCCAAGCGGCCCAGCACGCGGTCTCGGCCACCACCGGGTCGGGGTCTGCGGCCAGCGACGCTGCCACCGGCTGGAGCGATGTGTCGCGCGAGTTGCCGATTGCGGTCAGGACGTTGCGCACGAAGCGGTTGCGGCCGGTGCGCTTGACCGGGGAGCCGGCGAACAGGGTCCTGAACGCGGCGTCGTCCAGCACAGCGAGCTCGGCCAGCCGGGGCGCCTCCAGCTCTGGGCGGGCGTGCAGCTTCTCCTCCCGCCCGGCCCTGGCGAAGCGGTTCCACGGGCAGACGGCCAGGCAGTCGTCGCAGCCATAGATCCGGTTGCCGATCAGAGGGCGCAGCTCGAGAGGGATCGGGCCTTGATGTTCGATGGTGAGGTAGGAGATGCACCGCGTGGCGTCGAGCTGGTAGGGGGCGGGGAAGGCGTTTGTCGGGCAGACATGCAGGCAGCGCTCGCACGTGCCGCATCCGCCGCCGCTGCCCTGGCTGCGCGGCAGGTCGAGGGTGGTGAACACCTCGCCCAGGAACAGCCACGACCCATGCGCGCGCGACACCAGGTTGGTGTGCTTGCCCTGCCAGCCGAGACCGGCTTCCTGCGCCAGCGGCTTCTCCATCACCGGCGCGGTGTCGACGAACACCTTCGCCCCGCCGCCGAAGCGGCTGACGACGAATTGTGCCAGATGCTTGAGCTTGCCGCGTATCACGTCGTGGTAGTCGCGATGGCGCGCGTACACCGAGATGTTGCCGCGGTCAGGCCGGCCGAGCGTGGCGAGCGGGTCGCCGTCGGGCGCGTAGGAGAGGCCGAGTGCGATGACCGTGCTCGCTTCGGGCCAGAGCGACTGCGGGTGGCTGCGCTGGTCGGTCCGCTCGGCGAGCCAGCCCATGTCGCCCTGGCGGCCGGCGGCGAGGAAGGCGCCGAGCTGGGCGCGGATCTGCGGGCCAAGGTGGGCGGGCGCGAAGCCCACCGCATCGAACCCCAGAGTCAGGGCGTGGTCGCGTATCCGCGCCGCCGCCTGGGCGGGATCAGCCGCGGCCACGGTAGGGGGCCACGCCCTGGTCGGGGATCCAGGCGCCATCCGGCGGTGCGCCGGTCTGCCAGAACACGTCGATCGGGATGCCGCCGCGCGGGTACCAGTAGGCGCCGATGCGCAGCCATACGGGCGAGAGCAGCTCCACCAGGCGGCCGGCGATGGTCATGGTGCACGCCTCGTGAAACGCGCCGTGGTTGCGGAAGCTGCCGAGGAACAGTTTGAGCGACTTGCTCTCCACCAGCCAGTCGCCGGGGATGTAGTCGATGACGATGTGGGCGAAGTCGGGTTGCGACGTGATCGGGCAGAGCGAGGTGAATTCCGGGGCGGCGAAGCGGACCACGTAGAGCTTGCCGGACTCGGGTGCAGGCACGCGCTCGAGACGCGCATCGTCTGGTGTCGGCGGCCAGGGCGTCTGGTGGCCGAGTTGGGTCAGCCCATGGGAACTCGTCAAGGTGGGGTGACTAGTGGACGGTCCCTCGAAGGAGATAGCCGATCAGGACGCCCAGCCCGGTGAAGATGGCCGCCGAGGCGCCGAGGACGGTCGCCATGGCCTTCCAAGGCTCCCACTGCGTCTGCGCACGCTTCAGCGCGATGTCCGCCACGATCTGCTCCATCTCCAGCTCCTCTCGCGAGGGCAGTGCCTGACCGCTCATATAGCACTCCTGGCGGATGATTGCAGCGTCAAGACGGATCTAGCGCTTTGTTAGCCGGGCCGGCCGTCCACAGCTGCCGTACGACGCTTGCGAATTCGTTCAGCGTTCGGCTGGCGATGGCGTCCCGCAACCCGCGCATCAGCTGCTGGTAGTAGGCAAGGTTGTGCCAGGTCAGCAGCATTGGCCCAAGCATCTCCTCGCAGCGGAACAGGTGGTGGATGTAGCCGCGGCTGTGGCGGGTGCAGGCAGGGCAGGCGCAGTCCGGGTCGAGCGGGTCGCCATCCTGGGCGTGGCGCGCGTTGCGCATGTTCAGCACGCCGCGCGAGGTGAAGGCGCGGCCGGTGCGGCCGGCGCGCGTGGGCATCACGCAATCGAACATGTCCACGCCGCGCTGCACGCCGCCCACAAGATCGTCGGGCGTGCCCACCCCCATCAGGTAGCGCGGGCGGCCGTCCGGCAGATGCGGCACTGTGGCATCCAGCGTGTCGAACATCGCCGCCTGGCCCTCCCCCAC
>CALMVI010000154.1 GCA_937873095.1 uncultured Acetobacteraceae bacterium
GCAGGCTCTTGTAGGTCTGCAGGATGCGCTGCACGTCGCGCGCCACCTGGTAGTGCTCCTCGCCCACGATGCGCGGGTCGAGCGAGCGGGATGTCGAGTCCAGCGGATCGACGGCCGGATAGATGCCCTTTTCGCTGATCGCGCGGTTCAGCACGGTCGTCGCGTCCAGATGGGCGAAGGAGGTGGCGGGCGCCGGGTCGGTCAGGTCGTCGGCCGGCACGTAGATCGCCTGCACCGAGGTGATGGAACCCTTCTTGGTGCTGGTGATGCGTTCCTGCAGCGCGCCCATGTCGGTGGCCAGCGTCGGCTGGTAGCCCACCGCCGACGGTATGCGGCCGAGCAGGGCCGAGACTTCGGCGCCCGCCTGGGTGAACCTGAAAATGTTGTCGACGAAGAACAGCACGTCCTGGCCTTCCTCATCGCGGAAATACTCGGCGAGCGTCAGCCCGGTCAGGCCGACGCGGGCGCGGGCGCCCGGCGGCTCGTTCATCTGGCCGTAGACCAGCGCCACCTTGGAGCCCTCGGTGGTGTTGTCGCCCAGCTTGATCACGCCGGCGTCGATCATCTCGTGGTACAGGTCGTTGCCCTCGCGCGTCCGCTCGCCTACGCCCGCGAACACCGAGACACCGCCATGGCCCTTGGCGATGTTGTTGATCAGCTCCTGGATCAGCACGGTCTTGCCCACCCCGGCGCCGCCGAACAGGCCGATCTTGCCGCCTTTCAGGTACGGCGCCAGCAGATCGACCACCTTGATCCCCGTCACCAGCACCTCGACTGCGGCGGCCTGGTCCTCGAACGAGGGCGCCTGGCGGTGGATGGGGGAGGACCGCGTGGCGCCGACCGGGCCGCGTTCGTCGATCGGGTCGCCGATCACGTTGAGGATGCGGCCCAGCGTCTCGGGACCTACCGGCACGGTGATCGGGGCGCCGGTGTCGCTCACCTCCTGGCCGCGCACCATGCCGTCGGTGCTGTCCATGGCGATGCAGCGCACGGTGCGCTCGCCCAGCTCCTGGGAGACTTCCAGGACCAGTTGACGGTCGCCGATGCGGCTGGTCAGCGCGTTCTGGATGTAGGGCAGGTCGCCCTCGAACTGCACGTCCACCACGGCGCCCAGCACCTGGGACACGCGGCCTACTGAGTTGGTTGCCATGCGATGCGCTCCAAAAGATAAGGCCAGGGACGCTGTCCCTGGACCCTGCCGGGGCCAGTCGGCCCCAGACCCCGTGTTTGGGGTTCTCATGCCATCTGGGGCGCTTGGGGGCAATGTCGTGTGGAGGCGGCCGGCGTCGGTCAGCACGGTGCGCCCCTGGTCGGCATAGCGCCCGCCGATCTCGGGGCGGAGCGCAGCATGACCAAGCGATGCAGCTGCGCACGGCCTGGAGTCCCGCATCGCAAGGGCGGTGCGGGCTGCGCTTGCCAGACGTATCACCGCCCAAGGGCGGCGAGGCAGCGGGCGCGGCGGTCGGCCAGGGAGGGGTCCGCCACGCGGGTGACGGCGTTCACGGCGCGGGTGCGATAGGCGGCGGCCTCGGATGGCGGCTGCTCGATGAACGGCACGCCGCAGACACGCGCGAGCGAGAGCGGCGTGTCGTCCTGGGGGCTCGCAATCCGCAGCACGCCTGCGGGGTTGCGCGGCAGGGCCGTCGCCAGGCTGATCCCGAGGTCCTCGGCACTGCCCGCGTCGCTGCCTGGCGCGAGCTTGGCGGCGACCGCGAGCCAGGCGTCGCTGCCGCCGTCGATGTGGTGCACCACCCCGTCCCACTGGCCCTCGCGCGCCAGGCCGGCGATGACCGCGCGGGCGCCGCGGGCGTCGATGTCGCGGGACAGTGCGGCAGGATTGACGGTCGGCGCGGCGCCACCGGCAGCGGGGGACAGCGCCAGCACGGCGGCGCAGGCCCGAGGCAGGGCGGACCGCCACGTCATCGCGTCACCCTCAGCGTGCGGTCCGACGAGGCCGACATCCGCCGCCGCACGTCGGGCGGCAGGATGACGCAGCCCTCGGACGCCTGGCCGGGATGGGCGACGCTGTCGCCATGCACGCGAAACAGGTCGCGGCCATAGGTGTTGGTCCCCGCCTGGGGATCGAGGTTCATGGTCACCGGGCCGGTATGGGCGCCCTGGTGCGCGGGGCCGATGCTGTAGCTGCCCTGCGGGATCGGCCCCTGCCCCTGGGATGCCTGCATGTCCGGATTGTTCCGCCCGGGTCCCGCACCGCTGTAGCCGGTGGCCACGTGCTGTCCGTTATGGGTGAGTTCGCCGGTGGACTGGCTGTACACCCAACCCTGCGCCTGGCCCGCCGCCGGCTGGTTCCCTTGTGCTCCGGACACCGTCTTGGCTCCTCTACGACCGTTGCCGATCTACCATCTTGATCTCAATTTGGTCCAGGCACGGATCGTCCAGGCAATTGCTGCGGCCACTCAGTAGGGTGCAATGCACCTGCATTGCACCTCAGTGATTTGGCTTGGATAGAGAGTGCCTGCCTCGCATGGCGGCGCAATCCCCAAGCGCATTGCACCCTACTTGCTGATCGAATTCCGGCGATTGGGTCGTTCACGGCCTGAAGTCCCGCATCGCAAGGGCGATACGGGCTACTTTCGCTGCCCACCATGCGCCAGGCGGCGATGACGGCCCGAGCACCGCGCGCATCGACGGCGCTATGTCATTCCCGCATCGAGTTGCGGGCCTTGTTAGGTTCGCCGAGAGCAGGCCGCCAGTTTCAGCAACAGGATACGACCAATTTCACAAAATCCGTGATCCGGCTCGTTTCTGTAATGGCCATCAGCGCCCGTATTTGGCTTCTGACCGTGCTGATACTCACGTCGCGGTCTCTCGCTATCTGGCCGGGTGTTCGGCCCGATGCCAATGCTGCCGCAACTTCCGCTTCGGCTACCGAACAGTTCAGCACGGAGCGTATCGGCCTGTGATCGTACGCATGCGGGACTTTGGGGCTTTTTATCAGGACTAAAGCGCAGTTGGCATGACACGCGTTGAACGGGTTCGTTCCGGCAACGCCGCATGGAGAGACTTGCAAGACCGCAGAGCTGCCATGCTCCGAGGTCGTGAAACGCATGCTCCCCCCGCGAGAGTTCCGGGCAGCATCGTTGATGAGGGCGCGAAGCCGGAGAGTGTCGCCGGCGGATACAGCAACCAGACGACCTCCGCGATCCACCCGAATATGACGACCCTGCTCCAGGACCACGGTCGCCTCGTTGGAGATGTCGAGGATGAAGCTTTCGGCATCGACCAGGAGGAAGGCCAAACCGATTTGGCTCAAAGCCTTCCGCAGAAGGACAGCTTGATCCTTGGCCCGAGCAATGCGCATGGATTGCCTGGTGGCGCGACATACATGCCCGGCCAGCTCCGACATTTGCAGAAGAACATCTCTGTCAATCGGTTGTTTTTCCGAATGTAGGGCAATCCCCACGACATCGCGCGTGTCGGGTGCGATAAAGCTCCATCCTCCGTAATAACGCCCACCCAGGGGCAGCAGATAGTCTTGAATAAATTCGTTTTTCTCGAACGTTTCTGCTGAAAGGGCCTCGTGTGAGGTGGCGAACGCACCATTCGGGAGACTGCCGAACACCTGCCTCATGGGATCCAGCCGGCCATAATGGGACAGATATGGTTCGAGACCCTCAAGGTTGACTATTCTTCCTCCTATCAACGCAAACGACATGTTGCCGTTTTCGGCATTGTAGCCAATCACGGTCGCCTCGGAACACCCAGCTGCATCGGCTAGCGCCAGAAGTGCACGCGGCCATAAAGAGGGTTCCGCAATGGCTTCCAGGCTCAGCGCAATCACGCGGTCGTGATGATTCATTGCGACAGTCTCCGCAGACGTCATCAAAATTGAGGATGCGGATATTATGTTTCGATGTCACGTTTTTTCTGCTCGCAACCAAGCAAGCTATGGGGCGAGAAACCTGGCTGACTTACAACCTCAACTGAACCTGCAGCCTCCGCATCGGAGGACGCTGAAACACGGAGAGTCCCATGAAGTCTTCGATGGTTTTCGTTGTTGCCACTGCGGCACTTGCCGTAAGCTCGTTTCGAGCTCAAGCCTGTAATCCATTGCTTTCCAAGAATTTCGGCAAGCATGTGGCGCCTATCGCGTTGCCCGCTGCCATGCTTGCAAAGAACCACCCAGCCGTCTCTGGACAGGTGTCGATCGTCGGTCTCTGGCATGACGTTCATACCGCCAGCGATGGCTCGCTGTTCCTGGAAGGCTACGACAGCTGGAACCGCACCGGTACAGAGAACGAACTCGGAAATCTTCCTCCGGCCTCCGGCGCACTCTGCGTGGGCGTCTGGAAGCAGCACGGAAAGAACGTCAACCTTATAGCACACGTTGCATGGTTGTACGACCTAAACAACAATTTTGTCGGCACACTCGACATCACGGAACAAAATCAGGTTTCGACCGACGGCAACACCTACAATGGTACGTTTGACGCGAAGTTCTTCGATCCGAGCGGCAATCAGTTCCAGGAAGTCACCGGAACGACTGTCGCGGAGCGTTTGGCACAGTAGTTTCAGTCGAAGACACCGCCACGGCCGGTGTCTTCGCGTCGCCCATCAGTGATTAGATTGCCGGCTGGCTAGCAGCATCAGTCAGACTGGAATCAGTTTGGACTGATAAGCTGCTCGCCAAACAAAGAACCGTAGCCCGTGTCGCGCCCTTGCGCGATGCGGGAGGGCCGGAGACGTCGTGGATCTTCTCAGCGAATTCCGATGATTAGGTGGTTCACAACCTGAAGCCCCGCATTGCAAGGGCGATACGGGCTACGCTCGCTGTTCACCCAACCCTGCGCCCGGCCGCCGCCAGCTGGTTCGCTTGTGTGCCGGACACCGTCTTGGCTCCTCTACGACCGTTGCCGGTTTACCACCTTGATCTCAGCCTGGTCCAGGCACGGAGGGTCGGGCAATCGCTGTGGCCACTCGGTAGAGTGCAATGCGCCTTTGCATTGCACCCTTTAGTGATTTCGCGAGATTGAGAAAGCCTGCCTCGTATAGCGGTGCAATGCCCAAGCGCATTGCACCCTACTTGCTTGATTGCTCACGGCCTGGAGTCCCGCATCGCGAGGGCGATGCGGGCTACGCTCTGATGTCCGTTTTCAAGGGTGTTGGCGTGTTTCTTGTTCCGGCTGGTGCGGCTTCTGATTTCTGATGGATGCGCATGGGAGGGGGCAAGGCTGTGAGACGACGGTGTTCAAACTCTGATGCGCGGATTGGATACCGCAGTACCGTTTATGCGTCCGAGGCTTTCCCTGTCTTGCTGCGGGCGTCGGCGAAGCCGGCCAAAGAGCGTAGCGCGGGAGTCCCTCATCCGTTGCCTTGCCCCCACCCATACGCAGCGTGGGCGATTGCGCTGTCAGACTGGCTGCATGGCCTGCCCGATCGCCCATATGAAGCCGGCGAGTTCGCGTGCGATCGCGGTGACGGCGACGGTGAGCTTCTTGCCGCGGTTGGACAGCGCCCGATATCGCGCGCACAGGCGTGTTTGCGCCTTCAATGCGATGTCGCGAATGGCCGGCGGCACTCTGGCGTGCACCGTGCTTTTCAACTGGCTTGTTCTGGGCAGATGACGATACGTCCATGCACTTTCGACAAGCGCGCGGCGGACGCGGCTGTTGCCGGCCTTGGTGATGCCGAGACGCCGGACCTGCTCGCCGGTGGAGTGCTCGCCGGGAACCAGGCCCAGATAGCTCATCAGCTGCCCGGCCGTCTCGAACCGTCGCAGGTCGCCGAGCTCGGCCATGATCGTGGCCGCCGTGACCAGCCTTATGCCGCGCAGCGCCTGCAACGCTTCCACCATCGGCGCCAGCGACCAGCTGGGCAGGAACTCGTCGATGGCGTCTTCAACCTGTGCAAGCCTCTCCTGAGCGTGCTGGGCTGCGAGTATCATGTCCTGCAGCACCAGATGCTGCGCCGGATGCTCGAATTTCTGCGCCTGCAGCCAAAGTTTGTGCTGCTTGGTCCAGGGAGTCTTGCCGGGATAGGATCGGCCGTGGCGCAGCATCATCGACGAGATGGCCTGCCGTTTGCGGCGTAGATCGTCAACCGCTGACTCGCGCGACCGGATCAATTCGCGTACCGCTTCGTGGCCCTCGTCGGGCACCCATACAGCTGTCAGCTCGCCGGCCCGCCGACGCCGGAGCCGTTCAGGTTCTGCGACGTCGGGCACCCATACAGCTCTTTACCCGGTCGCCCGCTTTGCGCGGGATCAGCGAGGGCGCCACCACCGTGCATGCGTGGCCCAGCGCTACAACTTGCCGATGAAGCCCATATCCCGTCGGCCCGGCTTCATAGCAGAAATGCAGTTTGGTGTGATGCTGCTCCAGGCGGGCGACCAGTTTGCGTATCGAGGCAGCGTCGGCCTCGACCTCGCCCAGGTATCTCACCTCCCCCTGTCGGCCCTCTTCTGCAACGGCAACCGCATGCCGCTCCTTGGCCACGTCCAATCCCACAAAAACGTCGCTATGCTGTCCCACGGCTCGTCCTCCTGTGCTGAGGCAAGGCTCGCCCGCGCGAGCAGCCCTCGTTGACCCGCACAGTGTGGGAAGAGCCACCCCGCTAGGCTACGGACATGCGGTCTTGCTAAATCAGAAAAGCTGCGCCAAGAAACCATCTTTCGGCAAAGACCAATTGAACAAACACCATAATCAGGATCAAGAACGTCCGTAACAACACTCCCCTAACGCGATCGGTGAGGTCAGCAACGAGAAACAAAAAGGCGGGGCTGGTCGCAACGAAGCGGGGCATGCTCCAGACACTGCCAGAAAGTAGTGCGGACAGGACGGTCCCCCCCCAGAAGCCAAGCTTCTGCCCTGTGCCTCTTGGCGAAGAGGATGGCGGCCCCGCAGAGCCCGATGATCGCCCAACCGCCATCATACAGAAGACCTACATGACTGAAGCTCTGCAAAGTCCAAAGAGCGTCAAACAAGACAGATGCGGGGTTTCCTAGGTGGCGTCCCCAAGCTTGCTGAGCGTGCAAGAACGCCAGCGGATCTCCGACCTTCCACCAAAGAAAAACCATGAACGCTACAATCCGAGTGGAGCTACTAACACCGGCCCTGCTCGCAGGAAAAGGCGTTCATGCGTCCTCACGCTTGACACGAGATGCTGGGCGGCAAACCAAATGGCTAACAATATACCTGTCGGACGACAGGCTGTCAGGAACACTGACGCAGTTGCAAACAGCCAATCACGACCGGATGCGAGTGCAAACAAACAAGCCGTCGCAAAGAATGCGTAACAACTTTCGCTATACGGCACGTCGAAGTAGAGGCCATACGGCCAAGCCACAGCTACTGCTATCCATAGCCCTGAACTTGCTCGGTTGGCCCTGGTTCTTGAACGGTAAAGGCAACCAAGCCAAATGAAACCCCACTCCGCAATGATCGCGGACAGAAGCCCTGCTGACTGAAACGAAACATTTGTAAAATGTCTGACCAGTACCAAAGCTAAAGGGTATACTGGAAAAAACGCCCAGTTAGTCTGTATAGCAGCACCGACAACGTGCGGAGTCGCGTCGTAGCCATTCTTCGCAAGCGAAATATACCAGTTGCAGTCCCACTGACAAGTGGTGTAGGACAGCGCACCAGGTGCTACTGCGTAATAGATGCAGAGTTTAATAGCGACCCCAAGCAGAGACAACCCAATCACGGCGACCGGGCCGAGTCTGCCGTTATAATTCATGAGTCGGTCTCTAGCAAATCGGATCACGAAAGTGGACGTTGAGAGCGTTGACTGACTAGGCTTACAACGCCTCCGCACCCGAGATGATCTCGATCAGCTCGCGCGTAATATTCGCCTGGCGCGTCCGGTTATAATTCTGCGTCAACCGGTTGATCATGTCGCCTGCGTTGCGTGTAGCGTTGTCCATGCTGGTCATCTGTGCGCCGTAAAAACCGGCGTTGCTTTCCAGCATGGCGCGGTAGATCTGGATGGCGAGGTTTTGCGGCAGCAGGCGGAGCAGGATTGTCTCCTCGTCCGGCTCGAACTCGTACACCGCGCGGGCGCCCTCGTCGGCGGCGGCTTTGGGCGGGGGGAGCGGGATGATCTGCATTTCGGTGGGGATCTGCGCGATCACCGACTTGAACTGGTTGTACACCACGGTCGCCACGTCGAACTCGCCGCGTTCGAACATGGCGAAGACGCGGTCGGCCACGTCGCGCGCTTCAGAGAACTCGATGGTCTTGCGGCCGCCCATGGCGAGATCTTCGCCCATGTTGCTGGCGAACTCGCGCTTGAGATAGTCGCGGCCCTTGCGCCCGACCGCCAGGATCTTGACCGTCTTGCCCTCGCTCAGCAGACGTCGCACCAGCGTGCGCGCCTGGCGGCCAACACCGGAGTTGAACGCGCCGGCCAGGCCGCGGTCGGCGGTCATGGCGATGACGAGGTGAATCTGATCTTTGCCTGTTCCTACCAGCAATCTTGGCGCGCCGGGTGTGCCGGCGACGTTGCCGGCCAGGCGCGACAGCATGGCCGACATGCGTTCGGCGTAGGGGCGCGCGGCTTCGGCTGCGGCCTGGGCGCGGCGGAGTTTCGAGGCGGCAACCATCTTCATGGCCGACGTGATCTTGCGGGTGGATTTGACGCTGTTGATGCGTCCGCGCAGGTCTTTCAGCGACGCCATGGGTTATATCGAACCGATCATCGTAGGGCGGAAAAGCGGAGCGCCTTCCGCCATAACCCAAGGCAGCGACGGCGTGCGTGTTTGGCAGCAGGCGTTGCGGTTCGGCCGCGCGATGGCGGAAGACGCTGCGCTTTTCCGCCCTACGAAATCCGACATAATCACGCGTGCGCGAAGCGCTTGGTGAAATCGTCCATGAAGGAGACGAGCTTCGGCTCGACGTCCTTCTTGATTTCCTTCGTGTCGCGGATGGAGCCGATGATCGCGCCCTCCGCTTTCAGCTCGCTCAGCAGCTGGCGCTCAAACTTTCCAACCTGGCCGACCTCGATACGGTCCAGATAGCCGCGCGTGCCGGCGAAGATCACCACCACCTGGTCCTCGACCGGATAAGGCGCGAATTGCGGCTGCTTGAGCAGCTCCGTCAGCCTTGCGCCGCGCGCCAGCAGCTGCTGCGTGCTGGCGTCCAGATCCGAGCTGAACTGCGCAAACGCCGCCATCTCGCGATACTGCGCCAGCTCCAGCTTGATCTTTCCGGCAACCTGCTTCATCGCCTTGATCTGCGCCGACGATCCGACGCGGCTCACCGACAAACCGACGTTGACCGCAGGCCGGATGCCGCGGAAGAACAGCTCGGTTTCCAGAAAGATCTGGCCGTCGGTGATCGAAATCACGTTGGTCGGGATGTAGGCCGACACGTCGCCCGCCTGCGTCTCGATCACCGGCAGCGCGGTCAGCGATCCCGCGCCATGCGCGTCGCTCATCTTGGCCGCACGCTCCAGCAGGCGCGAGTGCAGGTAGAACACGTCGCCAGGATACGCCTCTCGTCCCGGCGGACGGCGCAGCAGCAGCGACATCTGGCGGTAGGCCACCGCCTGCTTGGACAAGTCGTCGTAGAAGATCACGGCGTGCATGCCGTTGTCGCGGAAATACTCGCCCATCGTGCATCCGGTGTAGGGGGCGAGGAACTGCATCGGCGCCGGGTCGGACGCGGTTGCGGCGACCACGATCGTGTAGTCGAGCGCACCGCGCTCCTCCAGCGTGCGCACGATCTGCGCCACCGTGGACCGCTTCTGGCCGATGGCGACGTAGATGCAGAACAGCTTCTTCTTGGCGTCCCCGCCGGCCGCGTCGTTGGCCGCCTTCTGGTTCAGTATGGTGTCGATGATCACCGCCGTCTTGCCGGTCTGGCGGTCGCCGATGATCAGCTCGCGCTGGCCGCGGCCGACCGGGATCAGCGCGTCGATCGATTTCAGGCCGGTCTGCATCGGCTCGTGCACCGATTTGCGCGGGATGATGCCCGGCGCCTTTACTTCCACACGGCTGCGCTGCAGGCCGTCCAGCCCGCCCTTGCCGTCGATCGCGTTGCCCAACCCATCGAGCACGCGGCCGAGCAGCGCCTCGCCGATCGGCACGTCGACGATGGTGCCGGTGCGTGTCACCGTGTCGCCTTCTCGAATACCGCGATCATCGCCGAACACCACGATGCCGACGTTGTCGGTCTCGAGGTTCAGCGCCATGCCGCGCAAACCCGCACCCGGGAACTGCACCATCTCGCCGGCCATGATGTTCTGCAGGCCGAACACGCGCGCGATGCCGTCGCCGACCGAGAGCACCTGGCCGGTCTCGGAGACGTCGGCCTCGGTGTTGAAACTGGCGATCTGCTTCTTGAGGATTTCGGAAATTTCGGCGGGACGGATGTCCATCACGCAACCCCTTTCATGGCGAACTGCAGGCGCTGCAGACGCGACTTGATGCTGCTGTCGTAAAGGCGGGCGCCGATCCGCAGGACCAGGCCGCCGAGCAGGCTCGGATCGACCTGCTCCTCGATGTTCACGTTGCCGTAGCCCGCCTCGATCAGCCGCGCGCGCACCGCCTCGCGCTGCGGCAGGCTCAACCCGTGCGCGGTCGCCACGTGGGCGGTCACCACGCCGCGCTTGCTGGCCACCAATTGGGCGAAGGCCGAGAGGATCGCGCGCAGGCGGTTCAGGCGCCGGTTGCCGGCGACCACGCAGACGAAGCGGACGATGATGGGCGAGAACCCCTTGGCCTCCAGCACCGCGCGAGCGCCGTCGGTCGACTGCTTTACGTCGATCAGCGGGCTGTCCAGCAGGCGGCGGAGATCGGCGGTGTCGTCGATCAGCCGGGCAAGCTCGGATGCCTGGTCGACCGTCTGGTCGAGCGACCCCTGTTCGTCGGCCAAGTCGTACAACGCTGCCGCGTAGCGGTCGGCCAGGCCGCCGCCGTGGGAGATGGTCGTGCCGCCTTGGGCCACGTCAGACGCTTCCGATCGCTATGAATTCGCCGGTTTTGGCCGGCGCCGGGCGAATAGCATGGGGGGTGGGGGGTGGCAACACGGACCCGGCGAGCCACGCACCGGCCGCCACGCTTCCTGCGATGGGCTACAGGAACGAAACCGGGTCCACGTCCACGTCCACCCGCACCCCGCGCGGCGCGGCCACTTTCGCCAGCCAGGCCCGCAGCAGCGGCTGCACCGCCACGTCGCGGCGCGTCTTCAGCAGCAGCCGTCGCCGGTGCCGTCCACGGAGTATGGCCAGCGGCGCCGGCGCCGGCCCCAGCACCAGCATGCCCTCGCCGTGCGGCGCGGCCCGGCCCAGGTCGCGCGCGGCCAGGTCGGCGGCGTCCGCACTGTCCGCGCTGACGATCAGCGCCGCAAGCCGGCCGTAGGGCGGCCAGTTGCCGGGGCGGCGCGCCTCCGCCTCGCGAGCGTAGAACCCCTCGAGGTCGCCCGCCACCAGCGCCTGCATCACCGGATGCTCCGGCGAGAAGGTCTGCAGCAGCACACGCCCAGGCGCCTCCGCCCGCCCCGCTCGGCCGCCGACCTGGTGCAGCAGCTGCACGGTGCGCTCGGCCGCGCGAAGGTCGCCGCCGGCCAGTCCCAGATCGGCATCGACCACCCCCACCAGGGTCAGATGCGGAAAGTGCCAGCCCTTGGCCACGATCTGGGTGCCCACGACCAGGTCCACCCGCCGCTCCTCGATGGCGCGCGCGGCCTCGGCTGCGGCGTGCGGCCCGGGGATGGTGTCGCTGGCCATCACCAGGCGCCGCGCTTGCGGGAACACGGCGTCCACCTCCTCGGTGATGCGCTCCACCCCCGGGCCGATCGGCGCCAGCGTGCCTTCCGCGGCGCAGACAGGACAGGCGGGCGGCACAGGCTCCTGATGGCCGCAATGGTGGCAGGCGAGCACGCGTCGCGCCCGGTGCTCGACCAGCCAGGCGGTGCAGTTGGGACAGGCGAGCCGGTGGCCACAGGCGCGGCACAGCGTCAGCGGGGCGTAGCCGCGGCGGTTGAGGAAGAACATCGCCTGCTCGCCGGCGGCCAGCGTCTGCTGCACCGCATCGACCAGCACCGGCGACAGGAAGCGGCCCCGCTCGGGCGGATGGTCGCGCATGTCGATGGCCGAGACCTGCGGCAGCCGCGCCCCTGCGTGACGGGCGGACAGGCGCAGGTGGCCGTAGCGGCCGGCCTCCACGTTGGCGAGACTCTCCAGGCTGGGCGTGGCGCTGACCAGGATTGCCGGCGCGTCCGACAGCCTGGCGCGCACCACCGCCATGTCGCGCGCGTGGTAGACGACCCCGTCCTCCTGCTTGAAGGCGGTCTCGTGCTCCTCGTCGACCACCAGCAGCCCCAGTTCCGGGAACGGCAGGAACAGCGCCGATCGCGCGCCCACCACCACCCGGGCGGTGCCGTCGGCGACCGCGCGCCAGGTGACGCGGCGCAGGCGCGAGGTCAGGTCGGAGTGCCACAGGGCGGGTGCCACCCCGAACCGCCGCTCGAAGCGCGACAGGAACTGCGCCGACAGGGCGATCTCGGGAAGCAGCACCAGGGATTGCCGGCCGGCGGTCAGGCAGGCGGCCACCGCTTCGAGGTAGGTTTCGGTCTTGCCAGAGCCGGTGACACCGTCGAGCAGCGTGACGGAAAACGCCTGGCCCTCCACCGCGTCTCGCAACGCCGCCGCCACGCTCTGCTGGCCGGCGGACAGGGCAGGTTGTAGGTGGCCGGGCTGCGGCGCGAGGAAAGCGGGGCCGGCAGGGATCGGCGCGGGGGTCAGAAGGCCCGCGTCAGCCATGCCCCTCACCACAGCGGCGCTGCAGCCGGCCAGGCGCGCAAGGTCCGGCGCCGTGCGCGGCGCCCGGTCGGCAAGCGCCGCCAGCACGCGGCGGCGCGGCTCGGTCAGCCTGGCCTCCGGCAGCGGGTCCGCCAACTGCCAGCCGGGCGCCGGCATGGGCGGGGACAGCGCGTTCACCCGCAGCGCCATCGCCAGCACCTCGCCGGGCGCGGCCAGCGTGTATCCGGCCACCCAGTCGACGAACCGGCGCAGCGCGTCGGGCAGCCTCGGCGTGTCGAGCAGGGCCGTCACCGGCTTGAGGCGCCCGGCGGCAACCGGGGGTCCGGACGGCGCGTCCCAGACCACGCCCACCTCCTCCCGCCGGTTCAGCGGCACGAGGACGATGTCGCCAGGGGCGTAGCGCGCGCCCTCCGGCACGGCGTAGTCGAACGGACCGGCGAACGGGTAGGGCAGCAGCACCGGAACCCTGGCGGATCGGGCGGACGCGCCCCGGTGGTCCGGCTCCCCTTCGGCTTTGGGCGTTTCTTGCGGCACGGCACGCTGTGTAGCCTAATCGGCCAATGACTGCCGAATGCCCCGACACCGCCGACGCGGTCGCCCTCTACCTGGCCGCCCATCCCGGCTTCCTGGCCGCGCGGCCCGCGCTGTTCGCCACCCTCGCCCCGCCCGAACGCGTGCACGGCGCCGTGCTGGCCGACCACATGGCCGCGATGATCCGCGCCGCCCGCGCGCGCGCCGCCGAGCGGGACGCGCAGGCGGAGCTGGTGCTGGCCGCCGGGCGCGCGGCGGCCTGCATCGCCGAGCGCGTGCAGGAGGCGGTGCTGGCCGTCCTGCAGGCGTCCGACCCGGCCGAATGCGTGGCCGAAACCTGGCCCGGCCTGCTGGGCGTGGACGCCGCCGCCCTGTGCTGCGAGGCGTTCCGGCCGCGCTGGCGCATCCTGCCGCACGGTTCGGTGCGGGCGCTGCTGCGCAACCGGCCGATCGTGTTCCGCGACCGCCCGGCGGACGCCGCCATGCTGCACGCCGAAGCTGCCCTGCTCGCCGAGCGGGACGTGCTGGTGCAGATCCCCGGTCCGCACCCTGCCCTGCTGGCGCTGGTCAGCCGCGACCCTGCCAGCCTGCCGGGCACGCAGGGCTGGGCCTTCCTGGGGCGGGTGCTGGCGGCACTCGTGGGCGATGGCTGAGGGCCAGTCGCTCGCCCTGGCGTTCCTGGACTGGCTCGCCGGCGAGCGGCGCGCCGCCCCGCTCACGGTCGCCGCCTACCGTCGCGACGTCGGCTTCTTCCTCGGCTTCCTCACCGGCCATCTCGGCGCCGAGCCTGCCCTGGCCGATCTGGCGGCGTTGCGGGAAGCCGATTTCCGCGCCTGGCTGTCGGCCGAGGCGGCGGAGGGGCGGGGCAACCGCACGCGCTCCCGCCATCTGTCGGCCGTGCGCAGCTTCTACCGGTTCCTGGCGCGCCGCCACGGCTGCGGCAACGTCGCGGTCCGCCTGATCGGTTCGCCCAGGGCCGCGCCGCCGGTGCCGAGGGCTCTGGCGCCGGCCCAGGCCCGCGCGGTCGCAACCCAGGTTGGCGACGTGTCAGGACCGGCGGCGATCCAGGCGCGCGACGTGGCCCTGTTCTCGCTGCTGTACGGCTGCGGGCTGCGCATCGCAGAGGCGCTGCAGCTGAACGTGGCGGATGCGCCGAGCGCCGGCGCGCCGCTCCGCGTCACCGGCAAGGGCAGCAAGCAGCGCCTGGTGCCGGTGCTGCCTGCGGTGGCCGAGAGCATGGGCGTGTGGTTGCGCTACCACCCCCAGGCGCATGACCGCGGCGCGCCGCTGTTCGTGGGGGCGCAGGGCGGGCGGCTGAACGCCGGGGTGGCGCAGCGCACGTTGCGCGATTTCCGCAGGCTGGCCGGCCTGCCGGAGCACGCGACGCCGCACGCGTTGCGCCACTCATTCGCCACCCACCTGCTGGCGGGCGGCGCCGACCTGCGCTCGATCCAGGAGCTGCTGGGCCACGCCAGCCTGTCCACCACACAGCGCTACACGGCGGTGGACCAGGCGCAGCTGCTAGAGGTGTGGCGCCGCACCCACCCGCGCGCCTGAAGGATTTCAAAGGCTCGCCTTTGATGGGGTCCAGGGGCAACGCCCCTGGCCTTCCTCCTAATACGTCTCGGTGCTCACCGTCGCAGCCTGCACCGCGGACAGGGTCCGCAACGCGGGCCGCAGCGTCTTGCTGTCGAAGAACGGCAACTGGTCGGTGATGTGCGGCGAGTTGGGGCGCGACGAGTTGCCGTAATCCAGCAGCACCTGCGCGTTGGCGCCGGACGGGGTGAACTCCACCAGCTGCACCCAGCCGTCGCCGCCTATGGTGATATATTCGCCGAGCTGCGGGACGTAGGCGGGGTTGGTGACGCGAATCGGGCCGAACGGGTCGTCCGCGCCGCTTTGCGGGTCGTTGACGATCGGGGTGAAGTGCAGCTGGCGCGGACCGTCGCGCAGGCCGAGCACCGAGAAATGCGCGTCGCCCCATTTCACGCCCATGCCGCCGCGCGAGGCGAACTCGCCCTGCAGCGTGTTGGCGGCCGTGGTCAGATAGGGCACCAGCTGCGCCGCGTCGGCCAGGCCGGTGGGCGTGGTGAGCGGATGGCGCCGGTCCCAGGGTGTGGCGAAGACGGGATGCGGACTGTAGAAATTGTCGGTCGTGTCGGCCGGCAGCTTGCCCGCGGCCACGTCGGCCACCACCAGGTCCCACCACTCCTCGAACAGCACGCCGCCGACGCTCTGCGCGTCGCCCGTTCGGTCCCAGCTGGAGAGGATGTCGGCGGCCTGGACCGCCACCGGGTCGCCCGAAGCCAGAGCAGCGGCAACCAGGTCGGGCAGCACCCGGTCGGCCAACGTCATGTGGGTCGACATCTTGCCGGCCAGCACCTCGCCCACGGTGAAGCTCGGCTGGGACAGCAGGAAATTGGCGCCGTGCTGCGGCCGGAAATCCATGAACTGGGGCGCCACGTAGGCCGGGTAGTTGGCCGGATCGAGCGTCGATGGCTGCGGAAAGGCGCTGGTCCAGGGCGGGTTGTTGCTGTTGGCGACGAAGCCGCCGGGCGGGTTCACCGCACCGGGCAGTTGCTGCCAGGTGAAGGTGCGGGTCCAGAGCTTGGCCGGGTCCGCGCCGTCCAGTATGCCCGCGTAGGTGCCCCAGTCGCCGCCGTTGCGGACCGGCTGCCTGCCGCCGAACTTGTACATGATGTTGCCGTCGCGGTCGGCGTAGATCACGTTGAAGAACGGCATCTGCAGCATCGAATCCGCCGCCACGAAGTCGGTCATCGTGGTCGCCTCGATCATGTGCCAGTACTGCGTCACCAGCGAGGGCTGGTCCAGGCCGGCGACGCGCAGCGCCAGCGCCGTGCGCCCGTCCGCGCTGGTCGCGACGACAGGGCCGTGCACGCTGGACTTCACCACGATGTGCCGCGTCTCCAGCGTGCCGTCTGCGCGAAGCACCTTGAACGCGTCGTTGTGCACGGCGAGCGGCAGCGTCTTGCCCGCGAAAGTGTAGTGGGTGCCGGCAGGGTCGAGGTCGAGCTGGTAGAGGTTGCTGGCCTGTATGGTGTTGTTGGTGTGGCTCCAGCCCAGGTAGTCGGTGAAGCCGATGCCCAGGAACGCGCCGCCGGCGAAGGTGACGCCGGTGGCGTTCAGGCTGGGCGCCGACGGGTCGCCCACCACCAAATTGGCTTCTAGCCACTGGTAGATGCCCAGGCCGGACGCAGGCTGGTTGTTGCCCCAGGGCAGATGCGGGTTGCCCATCAGGATGGCGTTGCCGCTGGTGCTCTTGGACGGCGCCAGCGCCCAGGCGTTCGACCCGGTGGGGACCATGTTCCGGGCGGCCGCGTTGGCGGCCTGGATGCCGCCGGCCAGCCATTCCGAGACGAGCAGGCCGGGCGAGTAGGGGTTGCCGCCGCCGATGTTGTCCTGGTTCGGGATGAAGGTGAACCAGATGGTGTACTGCTCGCTGGCGGTGATGTCGGTCGGCACGATCGGCAGGATCGCGCGCAGCAGCGGCTCGATCGTGTTGAGGTGCGCCTGGGCGTACTCGTTGGCGCCGGCGCAGAACGCGGCCAGCAGCCCCGCCTGCTCATCCCCGCCGCGGGCGAGCCAGTCGGCGGCGCGCGCCGGGATGCCGTAGGTGCGCACGTTGGTGTCGTTGACGATGTTGGCGCTGCCCGGGCCCGCACCGAAATACTCCGACGCGCGTCCGCGCGCGCGCGCCACGGTGTTCAGGATGGTTTCGGCATGCGCCTCCATCTGCGCGTAGCCCAGGCCCCGCTCCACGGTCAGCACGTCGGGTCCGTAGATGTGCGGCACGCCGTACGTGTCCCACCGGATGGTGCCGGGCGTGGTGGTCTGGGCGGCGGCGGCCCCTGTCAGCCATGCCGCACCCGCGGCCAGAGCGAGGCGGCAGGCGGTACGCTTGGTCATGTGACGTTCCCCAATTCTTCTTGGGAACATCACACCACCGGGTCAGACCCGCGGCAACAGCCCTTTGACGATGGCGCTCAGCCGGTGGCGCCGCAACTCGCTCCGCGCCCGCCCGTCATTAGTCATGTAGTTGAGCTGGATGGAGTGGCGGGGGCCGACATGGGTGCGGTGCCCATGATACGTCGTGGGCCCGTTGGGGAACACCAGCAGGGTGCCGCGGGTCGGCGGCACTTCCACGGCGTAGTCCTCGAGGTCGGTGGCCGAACGCAGCAGGCGCAGGCAGCCTTCCTGCCCGGCGAAGCGCGCATCGGGCGGGTTCAGATACAGCAGCACGGTCACCCGCTTGGCGAGCGAATCGGTGTGGATCTGGCCGTCCTTCTCCCGCGTGGCCAGGCGGACGGTCAGCATCGACGGCGCATCGTCCAGGTCCAGCCCGAATTTTTCCGCAATCGCCTGTTTCAGCGCCGGCCCCTCCAACTCGCCCATCATCGCCTGCGCGCTGGGCCCGAGCCGCAGCGCCTCTGGCGGAAACGAGCCTCCACGGTCCGAGACGGGCAGTTCCGCGTGCACGATCGCCAAACGGTCGGGCGGCAGGAAGTCCTGCACGACCACGTGCGGAAACGGGTCGTTGTTCACCGGCGTGGCCGCCAGTGCCTGGTAATCGAACATCGGACCCGCCACGACCTGAGCGGCAGTGTGGCCGGGAGAGACGGAGACTTCGAGCACGGAGGATGTCATGACCGAATCATACACCCACGGCCTAAACCCGCACCAGATCGGCCGGTTCGGCTACGTGCTGCTCCAGCGGCGGATCTTCATCAGCGTGTCGGTCGACAACAGCTCGCTGCAGCGCAACGGCTGGGCGCCGGGGGTGTAGGCGGCGTGCGACAAAAGCCTGTCGCCGGCCATGCAGGACTGCGTCGTCCCTTTCGGCACCGAAGCGAACGCCTTTTGCGCCGGCATCTGCGCATGATCCGGCACGGATGCGGCCATGGCGTTGACCGAGGCGGCGAGACCGATGGCAAGGAGGGCGGCTGGGACGCGCATGTGTGTTCTCACGGTGACGGTCAGTATGGGTTCTTGTGAGTGCCCAACGCCGCCCGGACCCGCCGGGATCTCCGGTCACGGTTGATTGATGGCGGTGGCGGGTTTGCCCGACGGCGCCGGCCGGTCTACCGAGCGCCGGCATGGATTCACCCCGGGCAGTCTTGGGCGGCGCGGCACCGGCAGTGCCCCAGCCGGGCCCGCGCGGCCCGCTGCACGCCTATCGTGCGCTGGTGGATGCGGGCGCGCTGGCCCCCGACGCGGCGCAACGGCTGGCCGCGGAGCGCCTGCAGGATTTGTGGGTGAAGCTGCGCGGTTACGACCCCCCGCCCCGCCCGCCGCCAGGCGGGATGCTGGCCCGGCTGTGGCGCCGCCGCGCGGCGGAAGGCGCGCCGGAGGATCGGCCCAACGGCCTATACCTGGTGGGCGACGTCGGCCGCGGCAAATCCATGCTGATGGATTTGTTCTTCGACGCGGCCGAGGTGCCGCGCCGCCGTCGCGTCCATTTCCACCGCTTCATGCAGGAGGCGCACGCCCGCATCCACGCCTTGCGGGCGGCCAACCCGGACGGCGACGACCCGATCCCGCCGCTGGCCGACCAAGTGGCGCGCGAGGCGTCGCTGCTGTGCTTCGACGAGTTCCAGGTCAACGACATCGCCGACGCGATGATACTGGGGCGGCTGTTCACCGCCCTGTTCGACCGGGGGGTCGTGGTCGTTGCAACGTCGAACACCGCACCCGCCGACCTGTTCCGCGGCAGGCCGGGGCGCGACGCCTTTCTGCCGTTCATCGCGCTGCTGCAGGAGCGGCTGGACGTGCTGCTGCTGCAGGGGGAGCGCGACTACCGGCGCGCCCGGCTGCAGGGCGGCCCGGTCTGGCACGTGCCCATCGGCGCGCGCGCCGAACGCGCGCTGGACGAGGCGTTCCGCCAGTTGACCGGCGGCGCGCCCGCGCACCCGGACCGGCTGCTGGTGATGGGCCGCACCCTGCACGTGCCGCTCGCCGCCGCCGGCGTCGCCCGCTTCGACTTCTCCGCGCTGTGCGGCACCCCGCTCGGCGCAGGCGACTACCTGGCGCTCGCCACGCATTTCCACGCCTTGGTGCTGGACGAGGTGCCCCGCCTCTCGCCCGACAATTACGACGAGGCGCGGCGCTTCATCGTGTTGGTGGACGCGCTGTACGACCACCGGGTGAAACTGGTGGCCTCGGCCGATGCGGCGCCGGACCAGCTCTACCAGCGCGGCGAAGGAGCGCGGGCGTTCGAACGCACAGCGTCCCGGCTGGAGGAGATGCAGAGCCAGGCGTATCTGGCGCTGGCGCATCTGACGTGAGTTGACGTGCCATCACGCCTGCGTTGCTCTCACATTGCGGGCGCAGACTTACCGATAGCTGGCGATCGCCCCGCCTGAAGAGTATGTTGAGCATCATGGACAACACGCCAGGTTCGGCAGAGCGCGCCGACACCAATCGCATCAAGACCGAGAACATCGATGTCGAGAGCCAGGACCGCTTTGCCTGGGAAGCCGAGGGCATCGCCGAGGCGCGCGCCGAACTCGACGCGGGGCTTTACGTCGAGATGGCCGACGTGCGCGCCTGGGTCGACAGCCTGCGCACCGAAACCCCCCTGCCGCCTCCGCCGATCCGCCGCTCCTGATCAGGTCGCGTGCCGCGTCGGCTGATCCTCGCGCCGCACGCGCTTGCTAACTTTGATTCTGATACGCGAACAACGTCGAAGCACGATACGGATGCGCTTGCTGCCATGACATTCAGTCGTCTGAAAACAACGTTGCTTTTACAAGCATGCGTTACACCGCTATACGCCTTGATCCTGTTGGCGGGCCAACGCCGCAATATCGGCATCGATGATCTCGGATTAACCTTCAACAGCATGCTTGACCACCTTCTACACGGCAGGTGGGATGTCGATCCGGCAGTCATCGGCCACGAAGCATTCGTCCATGACGGCAAGACCTACGCCTACTTTGGCCCGGTGCCCGCCTTGTTGCGTCTGCCCATCGTTCTTCTGCCCGGTTGGAGAAATCTGCACGTTGAGCTGGTCTACTGCCTGTGCGCGATGCTGGCGGGGGCCGGAGCGCAGGCCTACACGCTGCTGACAATACTCCGTCGTAACAAGCGTGCGACCTGCAGGGCACTCGCCCCGCCCTTGTTAAGCGTTTCACTTCTGAGCGGTCCGGCTATTATGATAGCTGCAAAAGGCCCGTTGATTTATCACGAATCGATACTGTGGGCTTGGGCGTGGGCGATGCTGTTCGTGGCTGTCGCCCTAGACGGGCTAATGCGCCCGTTGCCACTAACCTGTTCGAGATACTCTGTCTTGAGCTTGCTCGCAGGGTTGTGTTTGTTGACGCGAGTTACCACGGGTGCAGGGCTATGCGTTGCCACAACCATGCTGATTCTACGCGGGTTCTATCTGTCTATGCGCCGGCAAGCCATGCCGAAATCGGTCATTCCCAACTGCCTCTCGGTCCCGACTCTGCTCCTTGTTTCGTTCGTATTGGTCGCGGCGGCCGTCAACGAGGAACGCTGGAACAACCCATTTGTGTTTGCCGACTTGCACGATCAAGTTTTTCAGATCGAACTGCATCCTGAACGACTGCAGCGCTTGCAACACTTTGGCTCATTCGATTTAAGCCGTATTGGTATCGGCTTACTTTACTACTTCGCACCAGTCTGGGATCCCTTGCTGGATCACTCGATCCCGCTCGGCACCTTCCTCTACTCCCGCTTCGACGGATTGGAACGGCCGTCGTCAAGTCTACTAATCACCGATCCCCTATGGTGCATCTTCGCGGCGTATGGTGCATTTTTCCCTCGTTCAGAAAGGGGCTATCCCTGGTGTCGGCCTCCTTGTCGCTGGGCTCTCTCTCGCACCCGGTCTTATGCTGGTCGCTTGGTATCTCGCCTTTCGTTATCGTGTCGAATTTGCCCCCATACTTTTCACTCTTGCCTGCCTTGGCATCGCCAGATGGGCGGCAACCCTTTCCGGCGCGAGGCTCAATCGCGCGGGAGCGGCGGTGATTGTCGTGAGCATCGTTCAGCTGACAGCCACAGCCATCACATCCGTCGCGTATTCCCGCACAGGGTTGGGCCCGACAGCCGGTTATTCAACATTGATGCTTTTCAAGCACGGCCCCGCATCGCATTGATTGATTGCAGTGCGTGTTCGCAACTCCAGCAAGCGAGTGGGATGGCTCTCAGGACAAAGTCTCCCGACAGTCGTCATGTGTTCCCGTCTCGCCCCGCCAACGGCAATGATCGATATGGCGCAAGCAGCCGTCTCATCACCGGGCATTATCTCAGCGGCACCACCAGCATCAACATCGAGTACCCCGGCAGCGTCACGCTCGCCGCCCCAGCGTTGAACTTTACGCCCGCCAGCTTGTGGATGGCCGCCAGGTCGGCGCCGCTGTAGCTGAATAGCTGGGCGGTGGCGGTGGGGGCGGGGTTGGTCAGCGTCACCGGGCTGACCAGGGCGTTGGGGGTCTTGTTGATCAGCAGCAGAGTCAGCGTGTGCGCCCCGCGCTCAGCGGCGTAGGCGCTGACGCTGCCCTGATCGGTGCTGGAGGCGGCCACCGACTCATCGCCGAAACCGTGCTCCTGCCCGTCCGTGTTGCGGAACATCAGAAAGCTGAAGGCGATCGAGTCGGTGGGCTGCGGCGGGTTCCACATGATTGCCAGATCCACGCCCTGCCAGCCGAAGATGCCGAGCACGTCGGCTTCGGCCAGCGCGTCGGTGATGAGCTTCTGCCCGCTGTCGATCGAATACTCCGAGAACGACAGCTTCGTTCCGGGATAATACTGGGCGATCCACTGCCTGAAGCGTGGGATCAGCTGCATGGGGCCGAAATAATACTGCTCGACCCAGGTTCCGCCGTTGTAGCTCGGGTCCCACAAGGTGCGCGTCGAGGCGAGCTGCGAGGCGGCGTCGGAGAAGTTGAAGTAGTAGTGCTCGTCGAAATAGTCGAGCACGCGGCGTCCGCTCGCCTGCGCGCCGGCCGCCATCTGCTGCAGGTAGTATTGGCCGGCGTACAAGGTGTTCTGCGCACTCGGCGTGCCGACCCAGCCGCCCAGCGTGAAGTCGGACGGGCCGAGGATCACCGCGGACGGATCCTGCTGCTTGACGGCGGCGGCGTATTGCTGGCCAAGCGAGACGATGCTGCTGTACGGCGCGCCGTTCGGCTGCACGTCGCGATGCGTGTTGCCCCAGCCGAGCGGCTCGTTGTCGAGCTGGTAGAAGCGCACGCCGCCCTCCTTCGCGCGGCCGAACGTCTGGACCAGGTGCCGCACCCACTGCGCCTGGAAAGCCGGCGAGTTGGCCACGTTGTTGGCCAGGATGTTCGTGTCGGTCAGCTGCGTGCCGTCGGCCGCGATGCTGTTGCCGCAGGTCTCGCCTTGGGGGAACACGTAGGGGTTGGTCGCCTGCTGCGCGCCGTACACCGACACCGGAAAACTGCAGGACCAGGCAGCGCCGTTGTTGATGTAGGGGATGATCGGGATGGTCAGCAGCGTCTGGCTGTGCGTCGCCTGGTCGGCGCGGACCAGCGCGTCCGGCCCGGCGCTGGGCACCGGGTTGGCGTCGCCGTCGCCGCCCATGAAGAACCAGTCGAAGCCGGCATTGCTGCTGTCGACCTGCCAGTTGTAGCGCGTGGTGCCGTCCCCGCCCCAGCGCAGCACCGGCAGCCTGGCCGAGGCCTGGAAGGACGGCGCCACGCCATAGGCAGCCATGCCGTAGATGTCGGGGTTGATCGGGTGGCGATTGGCCGAAACGTCCACCGAGATGGACGGTCCGGGGCTTTGAGCCACGGCAGAGTTCAGCGTGCACGCGAAACAGGCCAGCACCGCCATGAAAGGTTTGCCGAAACCGTAAGGCATCACCGCGCCTCCAATGACCGCTTTCCTGTCTAGATCGGACGATCCGGGTTGTCACTACCGCAGGTTGCATAGTCCTTGGCCGGACTTGTTCCGGCCATCCACGCGGTTGTCGCATTCCATGCGTTTCCGACCGGTTCGACCGTCTTGCGATGGCGGTTTCCCTCGTGCTGGGAAGATCGGGCGCACTCCCGCGTGGATGGCCGGGATGAGCCCGGCCAAGGTGAGTCGGAAGTGCCCATGTGCGATGACCCTGGGTTGCATAACGTCCCAGGTTGCATGCGCTCCACTCTACTGCGCCAGGTCGTTCAGGCTCAGCATCGCCAGCAGCAGCGAACTCACGATCCCGGCGACGGCAACGCCCATGGTCAGGATCAGCACCGGAACCAGCAGCGCCGTCACCCTCTGGATGCCGATGCGGGACTGCTCCTCGTGGATCTCCGCCGCGCGCAGCGACATGCCGCCGAGCTGCGCGGTCTCCTCGCCCAGGCGCAGCAGATAGATCGTGCGGATGGGGAAGATGCCCGATTGCTGCAGCGACCGCGACAGACCCGCGCCGCCCTTGGCGGTCTCGGTGGCGGCCCGCACGGCGGCAGCGGCGGCGCTGTTGCCGATCACGTCGGCGACGATGCCGAGCGAGGCGATCAGCGGCACGCCGTTCTGCAGCAGCGTGCCGAGCGTGCGGGAAAACCGCGCCGCCAGCACCTCGCGCGACAGCGTGCCCGCGACCGGGATGCGCAGCATGGTGCGGTCCCACCAGAGCCGCGGCCCTGGGCGTGCCAGAGCCTGCCGGACTGCGACGAACAGCACCACGCAGGCGACGGCCACGTACAGCCCGTAGCTGGTCACCGCGTTGCCGAGCGCGATCACGATCTGCGTCGGCCGTGGCAGCGACGCGCCGGCCTGCTCGAACATCGGCACGAATTGCGGCAGCACCTGCGTCAGCAGCAGCACGATGGAGCCGATGCCGGCCACGAGAAGGATCGCCGGGTAGATCAGCGACGAGATCACGCTGGCCCGCAGCGCGCGCTGCTTCTCCAGCAGATCGGCCAGCCGGTTCAGCGTGTCGGCCAGCATGCCGCCCGCTTCGCCCGCGCGCACCAGGCCGATATACAGGTTCGGGAAACTCGCAGGATGCTGCTGCAGCGCGGCCGCGAACGGGCTGCCGTCGCGCACCGCGTCGCGTATCTGCGCCAGGATGGCGCGCACCTGTTTCTTAACCGCAATGTCCACCAGGAAGCGCAGCGCACGGTCCAGATCCTGGCCGGCCCCGAGCATGACCGCCAACTCGCGCGTCAGTTCGGCCAAATCCTGGCCGCTCAGCCGCCGTCCGCGGCCGAACTCGGCACCCAGCAGGGAAGCCACCACTCCGGGCGACCGGTCGGCCGGCTCGGCGCGCATCGGCAGGCTGCCTTGCCGCCGCAAGATGTCGATCACCGCCTGCTCGGACGGCGCCTCCATCAGCCCTGTCGCGGTCTCTCCCGCCGGCGTGATCGCCGTGTAACGAAAACTCGGCATGGACGCGCTACACTAATGTCCGGTCGCGTGCAGGATCAGCGTCGCGACCGCCACCAAGCCGCCCAGAATGCCGATGATCGCGAGGCTGGGGGCCAAGATGCGTTCCCGATCGAACTTGCGTTCCTCCGCCCGAAGCTTGTTCGCCTCGCGTTGGAATTTCTGCGTCTCGGCCATGAGCTGGTCGATCCTGGCAAGCTGTTCGCGCAGGTTTAGGCGTTCGCCGTAGTCGGATGCATCACTCATGGTTGTCCGCCCTCACGCTTCGGCCCTGATGCTGCGCACCACTTCCTCGATCGTCGTCGTCCCCGCCAGCGCCGCGTCCAGGCCCGCGTTGAACATGGTGACCATGCCGGCGCCGACGGCCGCGCGCTCGATCTCGCTCTGGTCCGCCTTGGAAAAGATCAGGTGTTCGATCTCCGGCGTCGGCTGCAGGAACTCGGCAATCGCCTGCCGGCCGCGATAGCCGGTGCTGCGGCATTGCGCGCAGCCGACCGGGTGCCACAGGCGCAGACGCTCGCCGCGCGCCCGCTGTTCCAGGCCGAAGCGCGCCACCAGCTCGGCCGGCGCGTCCGCCTGCCGCTTGCAGGCGTCGCACAGGCGCCGCACCAGGCGCTGGGCCAGCACGCCGCGCAGCACGGCAGTCAGCAGGTAGTCCTCCAGCCCCATGTCGCGCAGGCGGGTGATGGTGGCGGCAGCCGAGTTGGTGTGCAGGGTGGACAGCACCAGGTGCCCGGTCAGCGCGGCCTGCACGGCGATCTGCGCGGTTTCCAGGTCGCGCACCTCGCCCACCATGATCACGTCGGGGTCCTGGCGCAGGATGGAGCGCAGCAGGGCGGCGAATGTCAGCCCGATCTGCGGCTTGATCTGGATCTGGTTGATGCCGTTCAGCTGGTACTCGATCGGGTCCTCGACCGTCACGATGTTGCGGCTGACCGCGTTAATGGTGGTCAGCCCGGTGTACAGCGTGGTCGTCTTGCCCGACCCGGTCGGCCCGGTCACCAGCAATATCCCGTTCGGCAGCTCCAGCGCGCGCGACCATTGCTCCACCACCCCGCGCGGCAGGCCGAGCTTGACGTAGTCGAAGCTGACGGAACTGCGGTCCAGCACGCGCAGCACCACCTTCTCGCCGTAGAGCGAGGGGATGGTGGAGACGCGGAAATCGATCTCCGTGCCGCGCACCGCCATCTTGATGCGGCCGTCCTGCGGCAGGCGCCGCTCGGCGATGTCGAGCTTGGCCATGATCTTGATGCGGCTGATGATCGCTGGCGCCAGGCGGACGGCGGGGCTGTCGGCCTCGTGCAGCACACCGTCGTAGCGGTAGCGCACGCGCAGCCTGTCCTCGAACGGTTCCACGTGGATGTCGCTGGCGTGGGTTTCGACCGCGCGGCCGATGATCTGGTTGACCAGGCGGATCACCGGCGCCTCGCTGGCCAGGTCCTTCAGCCGCTCGGCATCCTCCTCCAGACCCGCGCCGCCCTCCCCGCCGGCGCTCGTCTCGGCGGCGTCGCCCTCGGGGTAGAGCCGGCCGAACGCCGCCTCCAGCTCGATCGGCACGGCGATCTCCAGGCGCACCGGCAGCCCCGTGGCGGCCTGCACGGCGGCCGGCGTGAAACCGTCCAGCGCGTCGGCCACGCCCAGCACCAGCGTGCCGTCCTCGACGGCCAGCGGGCAGGCGCGTGCGGTGCGCAGGAAGCGCGGCGTCAGCCGCTCGGGATAGAGCGGCGCCTCGGGGAAGCGGGCCGGCCCGGCGAGCGGCACGCCGAGCAGGGTGGCATAGGCTTCGGCCAGGCCGCGCTCGGTCACCAGGCCGAGCTGGATCAGCACCAGGTCCAGCCGCTGCCCGCTTTCCGTGGCCACCCGCCGGCCGCGCTCGATGGTCTGCACGTCGCACTGGCCCTGGCGAAGCAGGATGCCGGCCAGCAGGTCCACCTGGCGGTCCGCCTCTGGCGCCACGGTGGATTGTGGTGCGGCCCCGCCCTGCCCCGGCCTGATTCGCGCGCCCGATGCCGTCATGTCGTCCCTCGCCCAGCTCTCGCCCGATAACCGCCCGTGGACTATGTCGTCGCTGGACTGGCGCAATCTACACTAAGGGCAAGCGTGGACGGGGTCGAGTTGATCGGACGGGATTGGTCGGGCTGGCTGTGGCCGGTGCTGGCGGCCCCGATCGTGGGCAGCTTCCTGGGCGTCCTGATCGCCCGGCTGCCGCAAGGCGGGGACGTGGTCCGCGGCCGCTCGGCATGCCCGTCCTGCGGCCACCCGCTCGGCGTGCCGGACCTGGTGCCGATCGCGAGCTTCCTCGCCCTGCGCGGGCGCTGCCGCTTCTGTCGCGGGCCGATCGCGCCCTTCCACCTCTGGGTCGAGATGTCAGCCCTGTCCGTGGCACTCTGGGCGGCGACGGCCCAGCAAGGCGCCTTCCTCTGGGCCGGCTGCGCGCTCGGCTGGACGCTGCTGACGCTGGCCTGGATCGATGCGGTGTGCCTGCGCCTGCCGGACGTCCTGAGCCTGCCGCTGATCCTGGGCGGCCTGGCGGAGGCGGCCCTGCTCGAGCCGGACATGCTGACCGGCCGGGTTGCCGGCGCGGCATTCGCCTATGCCGGGATGCGGCTGCTTGCCTGGTCGTACAGGCGTCTGCGCGGCCGCGAGGGCCTGGGCCATGGCGATGCCAAGCTGCTGGCGGCCGCGGGCGCGTGGGTCGGCGGCATGCTGCTGCCGGACGTCCTGCTGGGGGCAGCGCTGGCCGGACTGGCCTGGGCGCTGCGCCACGGCCGGCCAGACCCCTCCGAGCGCGTGCCCTTCGGCCCCTTCATCGCGGCCAGCCTGTGGCTGGTCTGGCTCTACGCCTGAGCAGGCCCGGACAGCGACCCGCTATGCCGACGCGCGCAGTATCTTCTGGGCGATCTGCGTCATGTGCTGGTCGCCCTGCCTGGCCTCTTCCAGCGAGGCCTGCATGCTTTCCTCGACCTGCTTCATGCCGATGGCCGACGCGTAGCTGTGCATCGTGCCGAACGCGGAGATCCAGTAGTGCAGGGCGAGCTGGCCGGAGGCGATGATGCCGAGGTCGCGCGATGTGTCGTCGGGCGCCGACTGGCGGATCTTCTGGCTCACCTGGTAGTGCGCCTCCAGGATGGGGTTGCCCTCGTCCGGGGCGCCGCCGGCCTCTGCCAGTGCCGCCTGGATGCGGCTCGTCCATTGCTCGGAGCTCTGGTTGCCGATCTGCAGGGCGGAGACCAGCTCGGGGTTCCTGGCATCGTTCTCGATGTCCGCGGTGGCCTTCATCGCCACCTGCCCGCCGGCCCTCATCGCCTGCAGACCCTGTGCCACCAGGACTCTGAGAGTTTCGGTCGCCATCGCGTGCACGCTCCTGATTTCGGCCGACAGGACCGGTCCGATGCCTTCGATCTGGGCGCATGCGCCGCGAGCGCAGCCCGGCCGGGGATGACAACTCCGAGACCGCCGTCTGCCCAGCCCCCTTCCCCCAGCCCCCAAGCGCGCCGGACCAGGCGCCGGGTCGGACGCCTACCGTTTTTTAAGCTTGTTCCTGCAAACGGAGTGGTAGATGCAGTGCACAATGCAAGCGAGCCGCCGCCAGTGACCAAGATCATCAGCTGGAACCTGCTGCGCCTGACCGGCGCCACGGTCGCCGACGTGGTGGGGCTTGCACGGCGCGAGCGGCCGGACCTGCTGCTGATGCAGGAAACCACCGCGGCGATGGCCGAACTGCCGCAGCATCTCGGCGGCTTCTTCGCCCGCGTTCCGCTGCCCGGCCGCATCCATGGCCTGGCGGTCTGGAGCCCGTCATCCTACGCCCGGCCCAGGATCGTGCACCTTCCGGCGGGAGCGTTGGTGGACCGGGTGTGCCAGATCATCGACCTGCCGGCGTTTTCGGTGGCCAACGTCCATCTCTCGCACGGACAGATGCTGAACCGGCGGCAACTGCGCCACATCGCCGCCCACATGCCGTATCGCGCCGCGGTGCTGGGCGACTACAACCTGGTGGGTCCCGCCCTGCTGCCAGGCTTCCGCGACGTGGGGCCGCGGGAACCGACGCATGTCTGCGCCGACATGGTGCCGTTGCGCCTGGACCGCTGCTACGCGCGCGGCATGGTATGCTCGCAATCCTACGCGATGGACCGTGCCGGGTCGGACCACCGGCCGATCATGGTGCGCCTGGAGGCTGCCGCAGCGGTCGACCGGTTGGCGGCGTAGCGGCGCCTGTGGCGCAACAGGCAGAGACGCGGGGCTCTGCCCCATGCGCGCTAGTTTTCGCTTGTATCGGCTCGGATCGGGGTGA
>CALMVI010000155.1:0-36720 GCA_937873095.1 uncultured Acetobacteraceae bacterium
CCCAGGCACAGGACGCAAAATCTGTCCTATGCTAGCGCGCATGGGGCTCCGCCCCTGGACCCCGCTGGGGTTTGAAACCCCAGACCCCCGATTCTTGGGAGGGCGGTGCCCTCAGCCCCGCCCCGCTGATGGTCGCTGGTATTGCTGCACTGCACAGTGTTGCAGGCCTGCATCACGCGGCGATACTCGCCTTGACGCTATTAGTGTGTGCACCCTAACGTTTTGCTCGTATCGCCGCCGAATCAGCTGCGGCGGACATTGCCCAACCGGACGCAGAGCCGGCAACAGTCGAGGGATGGAGCATGGTCGGAGCGACCCTTGTTGCGGCGTCACGCGGGAGCGTCCGCCGGCTTGTCTTGATGGCCGGCACCGCCTCGGCCATGTCGGTGCTGACGGGCCAGGCGAGCGCGTTCGACACGACCATCGAAGGCTGGCAGGTGAACGTGGACACGACGCTGTCGTCCAGCGTCGACCTCAGGACCTCGCCGATCGACTACAATTTCGTGGGCGTCGCCAATGGCGGCCGTTTCGTGCTGGCCAACAACGACAACGGCACGTTGAACTACCGCGACGGGTCTCCTGTTGCGGCCGTGCAGCGCGCGACGGTCGAGATCCAGGGCAAGAAGGACGATTACGGCTTCTTCGTCCGCGCGACCGGCTTCTACGACCCCGTCATCGACAGCGAGAACACCGATTTCCTGCATCTGAGCCGGGCTGCCGAGGTCGATATCGGCGCCAATCTGCGCCTGCTTGATGCCTACGCGTTCGCCCGCCCCTCGATCTTCGGCCACCCCGTCGACGTTCGCGTCGGCGCGCAGGCGCTGAACTGGGGCGAGAGCACGTTCATCCAGTTCGGCATCAACTCGATCAACCCGCTCGACACCACCGCGCTGCGCACGCCCGGCTCCGAACTGCGCCAGGGCTTCCTGCCGATCCCCGTCGTGGACGTGAAGACCGACATCGGCGACGGCTACTCGCTCGAGGGTTTCTGGCAGTTTGCCTGGACGCGCAGCATCCTGGAGCCGAACGGTTCTTTCTTTGGAGCAAACGACACGATCACCGACGGCGGCACGTACGGCAACCTGCGTAACGACTTCGCCGACAACCGCCAGTCGGTCTACGGCATCAACGGAGCGGCCGGCGACCTGTTCGGCGCTTCGCTGCCCCGCAGCCTGGACCGCCATCCGACCAGCCTGGACCAGTTCGGCTTCGCCCTGCGCAAGAGCTTCTCAGCGCTCGGCGATGCCGAGATCGGCCTGTATTTCGAGAATTACCACAGCCGGACACCGTTCGGTTCCGACATCACCGGACGCTACAACATCTCCGGCCTCGCCCCCTATCTGGGGCCGACCTATGCCGAGCTGCCGAACCCGTACACGCTCGCCTTGGGCGCCGGCAAGGGCTACGCCATCAAGAGCTACGAATCCACCGCGTCCTACTTCGCCGACTATCCAAAGGACATCCATCTGTTGGGCGTCAGCTGGAACTTCACCGGCCCGGCAGGTCTGGCGCTGCAGGGCGAGCTCTCCAGCCGCATCAACCAGCCGATCCAGCTGGCTTCGTCCGACCTGGCGCTGGCTCAGGCGCTGCCCGCGATCAAGCAGTCGCTCGGCCTGTCTCCCGCCTTGCTCGTCGCCTACAACAACGGCATCAACGACCCGACCATTCAGGCGGCCGGCATTCCAACGGGATACGGCCAGATCATCGACGGCTGGAAGCGCTACCCGGTCATCCAGGCGCAGACGACGGCGACCAAGCTGTTCAACGCCATCCCCAGCCTCTACATCAACCAGATCGCGCTGGTCGGCGAAATCGGCGGCGACTACGTCGTGAACTTCCCGCGCAACCGCGGCATCTTCGATGCCTCGTACACGACCGACGTGAACTCGGCCTTCAACGAAACCGCAACGGTGGACGGCAACACGACCCTCTCGACCAAGGGTCTGCCGAGCCAATTCTCCGCCGCCTACACGATCGCCAGCATCATCGACATGCCCAACCTGCTGCCCTACGGCATCGACATGAAGCCGACGATCTCGCTGCAGCACGACTTCGTCGGCACCAGCCCGGTCGGCGTCAACGTCTTCGTGCAGAACACCGCCGCCGCCAGCATCGGCGTCACCTTCAACTACCTGCAGGCCTGGAGCCTGGGCGTGCAGTACACCAATCACTTCCCGCTGTTCGACGCGGGCAAGTTCTACGGGCTGCTCGACCGCGACTTCGTGTCCGCCGTCGTTTCGTACGAGTTCTAGACCATGACGGGGTCGCATCGGCTTACCGTCATGGTCTAGCGTCTCGTTCAGGCGAGAAAGATCCACGCGTTCAGGTGAGTTCCACCTGAACGCGATCTGCTGTAAGGGGGCGGCGGTTCACGGAAAGGTGTACCGGGCAAGATCACCCGATCCGGCGTAATCATCCGACTATCGTATGACCACCACGTTTGCTGCCCAGTGCAGCCGGGCGTGGTGGCTTCGACGTTCCAGGGCAGCAGCCTGCGGCCGCGCCCGCCCAGACGAGAGGTCAGTGTCCGTTGAATTCCAAGCTTGGTGTTTCGTTCGCTGCCGCGGCGGTGTTTGCCGCGGGCATGGCGCAGGCGGCAGCGCCCGCCTCGACCGACACGGCGGCCTGGCGCGCGCTGCACGGGGTGCTGCTCTCGGTCGGCCGGGCCGGCAAGCGGCTGGTGGCGGTGGGCGACCGGGGTGCGATCCTGCTGTCCGACGATCAGGGCGTGACCTGGTCGGCCGCCCGCAGCGGCACGGACGAGCTGCTGACCGCGTCCGTCTTCGCCAGCCCGACCGAGGGCTGGGTGGTCGGGCAGGACTCCACCATCCTGCACACGACGGATGGAGGCGAGCACTGGGCTTCGCAGTTGACCGTGGCCGGCGGCGACCAGTCGCTGTTCTCGGTGGCCGATCTCGGCCCCGGGCACCTGATCGCGACCGGCGCCTACGCGCTGATGCTGGAAACCGTCAACGGCGGCGCCGCCTGGACGCCGGTCAAGCTGCCCAACCTGGACGAGGACTACCACCTCAACTGCGTGCTGGGGCGCGGGCCGGACGTCATCGTGACGGGGGAGGCAGGGCACGCCTTCGTCCGGCATGCAGGTGTCTGGACGCCTATGCCGGTCGGCTACGAGGGCTCGCAATTCGGCTGCCTCACCTCGCATGAGGGCGACGTCTACAGTTTCGGGCTGCGTGGCAGCCTGTTCGTCTCGTCGGCGGCCTCTCCCGCCTGGCGCCGCATCGACACCGGCGAGCAGCGCTCCATCTTCGGCGGCACGGTCCTGGCCGACGGTTCGTTCGTCCTGGTCGGCGGCAACGGGCTGGTGATGCGGTTCGACCCGCACACCGCGCGCGTGCGGGTGCTGCCGCCGCCCACCGGCGTCACCCTGTCGGGCGTGGCCGAGGCGGCGGACGGCAAGTGGGTGCTGGTCGGCGACGACGGCGTGCATGTGATGGACCCGGCCGCACAGCAGACCGGTGGGGAGATGACGCAGTGATCGACTTTCTGGACCGCGCGCTGTTCGGCCATCGCCGCCTGGTGCTGGTGCTGTTCGCGCTGGTGACCGTGGGCCTGGGCTTCTTCACCGTCCGCGTCCGGCCGGACGCGTCGTTCGACAAGCTGCTGCCGTCCCACAACGCCTATATCGACACCTACAAGAAGGTGGAGACGCAGTTCGGCGGCGGCAACGTGCTGCTGATCTCGCTGGAGGCCAGGAACGGCGACATCTTCTCGGCCAAGTATCTCGACACGCTGCGGCGCCTGACCGACGACGTGTTCTTCCTGCCCGGCGTGGACCGCAACCACGTCAGCAGCCTGTTCACGCCGGACACGCGCTTTGCCGAGGTGGTCGAAGGCGGGTTCAACGGCGGCCCGGTCATTCCGGCGACGTTCAAGCCGGACGCGAAGGGATTCGGCACGCTTCGCGCCAACATCTACAAGTCTGGCATCCTCGGCCGGCTGGTCGCCAACAACTTCCGCAGCGCCGTCGTCAGCGCCAAGCTGAACGACGTCGATCCGCAGACCGGCAAGCACCTCGATTACGGCCGCTTCGCCGACGAACTCGACAGCGTCATCCGGGCCAAGTACAACACGCCGGACACCCAGGTGCACATACTGGGTTTCGCGCAGGCGGTCGGCGACATCGAGCATGGCGCGCAGGTGATCGTGCTGTTCTTCGGCATCGCGCTCGCTGTGGCGGCCGTGCTGCTCTACATCGTTTCCAGGTCGCTGTACCTGACCGTGGCCGCGCTGGCCTGCTCGCTGATCGCGGTGATGTGGCAACTCGGCATCATCACGATATTCGGGATCGGCATCGACCCGATCTCGGTGCTGATCCCGTTCCTGATCCTGTCCATCGGGGTCAGCCACGGCGTGCAGATCGCACTGTCAAACGTGCGCCTGACCGGCGAGGGCAAGTCCGCGCTGGAAGCCGCCCGCGGCAGTTTCCACAACCTGCTCGAACCGGGCGCGGTTGCGCTGGCGCTGGCCGTGCTCACCTTCGTGACCGTAACCACGATTCCCGTGCCGGCGATCCGCGAGCTGGCGTTGACGGCCGCAATCGGGATTGCGGTGCTGGCCGTGACCAACCTGATGGTGCTGCCGGTGATCGCGAGCTTTGCCGGCATCTCCATGGCGCGGATCGAGGCGGCGCAGCGCGGCGCCGCACGGTTCGAGGGGTTCTGGCGGCTTCTCGCCAGCCTGATCGCGCCGCGCTCGGCCGTGATCATCTGCGGGCTGACGCTGGCGGTGGCCGGCGGTGCGCTGATGCTCGGACAGCCGGTGGTGGGCGACCTTCACGTGGGCGTGCCGGAGCTGCGGCCGGACAGCCGCAACAACCGCGACGCCGCGTTCTTCCAGAACAACTACTCCGTCGGCGTGGACGTGCTGGAGGTGTTCGCCGAGGGGCCCGCCAATACCTGCCTGGACTACGCCGCCGTGCGCCGGATCGACGACCTCGACTACCGCCTGCAGGGCGTGCCGGGCGTGCGCAGCACGCTGTTCATGGGGCACCTGATGCGCCTGGTGAACGTGCAGTTCAACGAGGGCAACCCCAAGTTCAACTACCTGCCGCATGACAGCCGGGTGCTGGGCCGCGACAGCTCGGCCTTCGAGCCGGCGCAGGGGCTGGCCAACAACGATTGTTCGGCGATGCCGCTGATCATCTTCCTGACCGACCACAAGGCCGGCACGATCGACCGCGTCATCAAGACGATCGAGCGATTCTCCGCCTCCCCATCCGCCGCGAAGGTGCGGCTGGAGCTTGCGGCCGGAACCGCGGGCGTGATCGGCGCCACCAACGTGGTGGTCGAGCGTGCGCAGCTGCCGATGCTGGGCCTGGTGTACGGCATGATCATCGTGATCTGCCTGGGCGTGTTCCGGTCCGTGCGTGCGGCGATCTGCATCGTGCTGCCGCTGGCCGCGGTGTCGATTCTCGCCAACGCGGCGATGAGCGTGCTCGGCATCGGCCTGAAGCTGTCCACCCTGCCGGTGACCGCACTCGGCGTCGGCATCGGAGTCGATTACGGCATCTACAAGTTCTCGCGCCTGAGCTATTACATGCGCCGCGGCTACACGCTGAACGCGGCCTACATCCAGACCCTGCGCGAGACCGGCTCGGCGGTGATCTTCACCGGCCTGTCGCTGTCCATCGGGGTCGCCACCTGGGCGTTCTCTCCGCTGCAGTTCCAGGCGGACATGGGCATGCTGCTGACCTTCATGTTCTTCATGAACATGGCGGGCGCCATCGTGGTGCTGCCCGCGATCATCGGCGTGATGGACCTGATCGTGCCGCAGAAACGGCCGGAAGACATCGCCGCCGCGCTCGAACCGGAGCATGGCGGGTAGAGCACCCCCCGAGCAGACAGGCTTGGGAAGGTGCGCTTTGGCTGGCCTAACGATCCGTTCAGGTTTCCCGGCGATGATGCACGGACGGGAGACCCAACGTGCATTTCATCGAGCAAGCGGCAAGCCGCTCCATTCGCGCCAAGATCGTCGCCGGCCTCAGCTGCATGCTGCTCGGCCTGGGTGTGGTCGGCATCGTGGCCCTGGGCAAGTTCGCCGAACTCGACGCGAAGGTTCGCGAAACGAACGGCCACTACCTGACGTCGGTCGAAGACCTCTCCGAGCTGCGGGGCGCGCTGCTGAACTGGCGCCTGTTCCTGATGCGGGAGGTGGCGTTCCCCAGGGATGCACAAAGCGTGGCGCTCGCCAGAAGCGCGCGGGCCAAGGCGATGGACAGCATCCGTCAGGCCGAAGCGGCGTATGCGGCCAGGATAAGCGACCCGGACGAGCGGCGGCTTTACGACCAGTATGCGACGGCGCGCGACGCCCTGTTCACCGCCGCGTCGCAGACCCTGGCCGTAGGACGCGACTATGCCGCCACGGCCGAGTATTACCGCCTGCACGTCCTGCCGGTCGCCCCCGCGGTGGACGTCGCGATCCAGAACAGCGTGCGCTTCAACGTCGATGGCGCCAGCCGGGGCGTGGCGCAGTCTGCAGAGATCTACGGCAGGGGTCGCACCATGGTCATGGCCATCCTCGGTTCAGGATTCGTGGTGGCGCTGCTCATCGCCGTGGTGCTGGTTCGCGTCGTCTCCACGCCCATCCGCCGCATGACGGGCACGATGCGCGAACTGGCCAGCGGAAACACCTCCCAGGAGATCCCGTTCAGAGGCCGCGGTGACGAGGTGGGCCAGATGGCGGACGCCGTCCAGGTGTTCAGGGACGCCCTGCTCGATGCCGAACGTCTGGCGGCCACCGAAGCGACCGCGCGGGCCGCCAAGGAGGCTCGTTCGGCGGCGCTGTCGGGGCTGGTGAAAAGCTTCGAACGCCAGGTCGGCGGCATGACGTCTCTGCTGTCCTCGGCATCCACCGAACTGGAGGCCACTGCCCGGTCGATGTCCGGCACGGCCAAGGAGACCGACACGCGTGCCGCCGTGGTCGGCGCCGCTGCGGGGGAAGCGGCATCCTCCGTGAACTCGGTGGCGGCAGCGTCCGAACAATTGAGCGCCTCGATCCAGGAGATCAGCAGGCAGGTGGCCGAGTCGGCGCAGATGACGGCGAAGGCCGTCGAGGATGCGCGCCGGACCGACACGGTGGTGCGGGCGCTGGCCGAGGGTGCGGACAAGATCGGTCAGGTGGTCGGCATGATCACCTCGATCGCCCGCCAGACCAACCTGCTGGCGCTGAACGCCACGATCGAGGCGGCCCGGGCAGGCGATGCGGGCAGAGGCTTCGCCGTCGTGGCGAGCGAGGTGAAGAGCCTTGCGCAACAGACGGCTCAGGCCACCGAGGAGATCGCCGGGCAGGTCTCGCAGATCCAGTCTGCGACGCGGCAGGCGGTCGGCGCCATCAACGACATCGCAAACACCATCAAGGACGTGAGCGGGATTGCGACGGCGATCGCCATTGCGGTCGAGCAGCAGGGCTCGGCCACGGCCGAGATCGCCCGAAACGTGCAGAGCACCGCCGCAAGCACCCAGGAAGTCACGGCGAACATCGCCGGGGTCAGCCAGGCGGCAGGAAACACCGGCACTGCGGCAGCCGAGGTGCTGGCCGCCGCCGATGGTCTGTCCCGCCAGGCGGAGCGATTGAACGCGGAGGTCAACGCATTCATCGTCAGCGTGCAGGCTGCCTGAAGGCCAGGAGCTCTGAGGCTGTGAATTCATCGGCGCCGCAGGCGCAACAGGCAGGAAAGCGGGGCTCTGCCCGCACCCCGCCAAACGCAGGGCGTTTGGATCCCGGTAATCTCATTTGTTTTGCGGGTCCGGGGCGCCCGCGCGCCCGGCCGCGATCAGCCGCGCATCGGGGATCCACCTCAACGGCGTCGCGCACCGGCTACGGGAACATGGACTCGTCCCCTTCTTCGACGCCGGCACCAGTTCGGCCACGTTGTGGCCGAAGTCGATACTCGAAAACCCGAGCACTTGGAACGAGGATCGCCGCAATCGCCTAGACGCGGGGGACACAAGCGAATGATCAGAGGGCTTTCAAACCCGGCCGACACCCGGTCCATCAAGTCGTTACGTTGTAGAAACTCATCAGGCATTGCCGGACATTCGAGCGGGTTCGCAACCAATGCCGGATTGCGGTATCACTCATTGAGTTCGACAGTGTGCCTGTCCCTTAAGCCAGTTCTCAAACTCTGTTGGAAACGCAGCCTGAGCAGTCTGTCGAATAACGACAGCTCTAAGAGCTTCCCGAGTTTTGTCAGTCCTGCGAGAATGGACCGGCTCGTCACCCCGCGAGTAAGGGCGTTCTTGCTCATCGAGGGCATGTCGTCCCGCTGCGATAAATCAGATCTGCATCAAGGCCGGCCGATGCTGTGATAGCGCAGACCAGCGGCCTGCATCGCGGCACGCTCGTACATGTTGCGCAGGTCGACGATCAGGTCGCCGCGCATCGCCTCGCGCAGCCGTTCCGGCGCGATCGCGCGGAACTCGTTCCACTCGGTGACCACGACGAGAAGGTCCGCTTCCGCGGCCGCGTCCAGCGCGTCGCGGCAGTAGGTGACGCCGGGCGGCAGCATGGGCCGCGCCTGGTCCATGCCGGCCGGGTCGAAGGCGCGCACCATCGCACCGTCCTCCACCAGCCGGCCCACGATGGGCAGGGAGGGCGCGTCGCGCATGTCGTCGGTCTCCGGCTTGAAGGTCAGGCCGAGGATGGCGACCGTGCGGCCGCGCACCGAGCCGCCGGCCGCGGCGATCACCCGCGCCGCCATGCCCGCCTTGCGCGCGTCGTTGACGGCCACGACCGCTTCGATCAGCCGCGAGGGCGCGCCGTGGTCCTGGGCGATGCGCACCATCGCCAGCGTGTCCTTGGGGAAGCAGCTGCCGCCGAAACCCGGGCCGGGGTGGAGGAACTTGCGGCCGATGCGCCCGTCCAGCCCGATGCCGCGCGCCACGTCGTGAACGTCGGCCCCGGCGCGCTCGCAGATGTCGGCCATCTCGTTGATGAACGTCACCTTCATCGCCAGGAACGAGTTGGCCGCGTATTTCACCAGCTCGGCGGTCTCCAGGTTGGTGAACAGGATCGGCGCCTCGATCAGATAGAGCGGCCGGTAGAGCTGGCGCAGCACCTCGCGCGCCCGGTCGGTCTCCACCCCGATCACCACCCGGTCGGGCCGCATGAAGTCGGGGATGGCGCTGCCCTCGCGCAGGAACTCGGGGTTGGAGGCGACATCGACCTGCAGCTCTGGCCGCACGGAGGCCAGGATCTCCTTGATGCGGCGCCCGGTGCCGACCGGGACGGTCGATTTCGTCACGATCACGGTGGGGCCGGTCAGCACGCGCGCCACCTGCTCGACGGCGGCAAACACGTAGGACAGGTCAGCATGCCCGTCCCCCCGGCGGGTGGGGGTGCCGACTGCGATGAAGACCGCGTCCACGCCGTCCACGGCAGCGGCGATGTCGCGCCCGAAGGTCAGGCGCCCGGCACGCACGTTGTCGGCCACCAAAGGCTGCAGGCCCGGCTCGTAGATCGGGATGCCGCCCGCCTGCAGGCTGGCAAGCTTGGCCGCATCCACCTCCACCACCGCGACCTCGTTGCCCAACTCCGCAAAGCAGGCGCCGGAGACGAGGCCCACGTAACCGCCGCCGATCATCGCAATGCGCATGATTATATCCCCCGGACTCGATGCGGTCCCGTGTCATTCAGCCAAAACGCTGGCGGCCCTGGCGCCTTTGCAGGCCCCGAACACGCCCCTTCGCTATCCGGCGAATGCGATATCGGCATGTTCCGAATCTGCAATTCCTGTGCCGAAACGCGGCCGCTCATCACGAAATATAGTAGGCACGCCGCTTGACGAAGGTGGCGGGACTGTCGGCGCCAGACCGGTACCGACTCATGTCGGCCGCGGTCAGAACCACACCGACGACCTGAGCACCCGTTATCCTGATGCGCTGCACCGCATGCTGGATCGATGCCAGGGATGTGCGGTTCCAACGTGCGACCAGCACGTTCGCGTCCGCCGCAGCGACCAGATGCAAGGCGTCGTCGACCACGCCGATCGGGGGAGTGTCGATGATGACGCATTCGTACGCAGCCGTTGCCGCCAGCAGCTCTCTTACGTTGGAGGCGGAAAAAACGGTTTCGGGGTCCATCTCGCCCTTGGACGCGCTTGGCAGGATGTCCAGGCCAGGAACGACATCGGCAACGATGCACTCGGCGAGCGGCAAACCCCTGAGCAGTCCCTGCAAGCCGGCGCTCGACACCGTGCCGTCTCTGCGCCGACGCAGGTCGGTGTCGATGAGGAGAACTCGCCCGGTTCCGCAGGCCGCGACCTGGCTGCGTGCGTACATCGTCGCGAGCAGCGTCTTGCCCTCCGCCGGTAGCGCCGAGACGAACACCGTCACGCGCGGACGCCCCCCGGAGCGGAAGCTGATCGAGTTCTTCAAGGTCTGCAACGACGCGGCGAGGTGGCTGCCGGGGCTCGCCACCGCGTGGCGAAGCTCTGTCTTGGACAGTTTCGGTATGACCGCGAGCCCTGGCAGGCCACAGGCCGCGCCCATCGCGTCCATCGCCGTTGCCTTGCCGGCGCCGAGGACGTCCCGGGCGAACGCCGCCAGCGTTCCGACAACGGCCGATGCCATGGCTGCTACCGCCAGCAGCATGAAGCGGCGCGGAAATGCCGGCGACAACGGCAGGCCGGGCGGCGAGACGACCTGGACGTCGGATTCCTGGAGCTGGCCTTGGATGCTGACCTGCTTGGACCGAAGAAGCAGGTCGTCATACAGGCGCCGGTCGGCGTCGATGTCGCGGTCGAGCTGTGCCGCCATCAACTCGCTGTCGCTCGCCACGGCGAACCGCTGGCCGGCGTCCTTCTGCGCCGCCTCCAGCCGGCCGACGGCCGCCTGCGCGATCGCGACGTCGCTCGCCGCCGAAGCAGTCAGTCGTTGCCGTTGCTGCGCGATCCGCGCCCGCACAGCGGCCAGGGACGATCTGGCAGCCGCAACCGCAGGAAAGTTCTCGCCGTTGGTTTCCTCGAGCTGCGCCACGCGCTGTGTGGCGAGCGATTCCTGCTCGCGCAAGCGCTGTAGCAGTTCGGAGGATTGCCCGGCGGTGTCCAGGCCAGGCGTCGTCTCACCGCCGCTGGCCAGCTGCGCGTACCGGGCCTCCTGCCGCTGCAGTTCGGCGCGCGCGGCGGTCAGCTGGTTGGTGATGGTCGAGAGTTCTCTCGAAGGGATCGTCTCGCCCGCCGCCGGGATCAGCTGACGGCTGGTGCGGAACGCCTGCTGCTTGGCCTCCGCTGCCAGCAGCTTGGCTTGCAGCGATTGCAGCTCTCCGGCGAACCATCCTTCCGCCGCCGTGATCACCTTGCGTTTGGCCATGACCTGGTCGGCCTGGAACAGCTCCAGATGGCGCGCGAGCACGCGCTGCGCAAACGCCGGGTCGGTCGCGGTGAAAGACAGCTTGATGATGAAGGACTTGCCGTCGCTGAAGGCTGCAAGGCGGGAGGTATACTCGCCGACCGCCTGCTCCACCTTGTGCGGCGCCGTCGCCGGCGCCCTGCCGGACCCCAGCACGCGTGCCGCCCAGGACACCAACGGAACCGCCTGGCGCGGCGGCTTGACGAAGGTCGGGTCGTCTTGCAGATGCAGGTCCAGAACGACCCGGCGCGCCAGCCCGTCGCTGGTCAGTATCTCCATCTGGCTGCGCACGCCGTTCAGGTCCGACAGGCTCGCGGTAGGGTCTTGCACCGATTGAACGTTGGCGATGTTGGTCTGCCGCGGATTCACCATCACCATCGCCTCGGCTTCGTAGCGCGACTGAAGCGAGAGGATGATCGCGGCAGCGAGCGCGAACGTCAGCAGCGCTGCCGCGGCGAAGGTTCCCCGCCGCCGCCAGGCGATCGCCAGCAGGCTTGCCAGCGTAACGGAATGACGCTGAGGAATTTCGAGAAACGGTGCGTCGATGGCCGCCGCACGCGCCGCGAAGTCGCCGGACGCGTCGAGAGCGTTTGCGCCCTGCGAAACGGGCATCATGCGCTACGCTCGTCGGCTGACATCTGACCTGAGGATGTACACCCCATCCCTCCACCACGCTCAAGATGCCGCCACCACGACGGCCCGCGGAGTTGGTAGCACAAAAACCCTGCGATGTGCCAAAAACGATCTCGCGTGCCGATGTAGCCGAACGCGTGACGGCGTCTTAATGAAAGCGGTCTGATGGACGAAAGGGTTAACAGGGATGAAAGGCGACGCGCCGGCCGCTCCCGCAACGTCCTGGCGATCAACCGCGTCGGTTTTCTGGGCGGGGTGGAGCGCGTGGTGGTCAGCTGCGCAGAGGCGGTTGAGTCGCGTGGTTTCCACACTATCGTTGCGTGTCCTGCACCCGGCGAACTCGCGGCGGAGGCGCAGCGCCGCGGGCTGCAAACGGTGCTGATCGGCATCGACCGGTCGAAGGCGACGGCGTCGCCGCTGGGCTGGGCGCGCCTGCTTGGCGCATTGCGCAAGGGCCGCCGCGAAATCGTGGCCCTCGCCCGCCGGCACGACATCTGCCTGCTGCACGCCCACCACCCGATCGGCGCGCTCTACGCGCTGCCGGCGGCGCAGCAACTCGGCGTGCCGCTGCTTCTGCACGTGCACGAAACGTTGCCCGTGCACGCCTTCTACCGGACCATAGCGCGCTGGGTGCTGCCACGCTGCGCCGCCATCGCCTGCGTCTCAGAACGCTCGCGCGATCTGGTCCTCTCGCTGGGCGGCGCCGCGGACCGCGTGCGGGTGGTCTATAACGGGGTGGACCCGAGCTTCCTGGGCACCCCGGCCGCAGTGCCGGAACTGTCCGCAGGCGGGCCGCATGTCGGGCTGTTCGGCGTGCTGGAGCCGCGCAAGGGGCAGGACGTGTTCATCGCCGCGGCACGGGGCGTGGCCCGACAGCATCCGCAGGCGCGGTTCTGGATCGTGGGCGATCTCAGCTTTGCGGAAAACGCGCCCTACGTCGCCTCGCTCCACGCCGCCATCGAAGCGGCCGGGCTGGCCGAACGTGTCCGCCTGACCGGCCACCGGAGGAACGTGCGTGACTGGATGGCCGGCATGGACGCCGTGGTGCTTGCCTCCCGCGGCCGGGAAGCCTTGCCCACCGTGCTGATCGAGGCGGCTCTGCTGGGCCGCCCGCTGGTCGCCACGGACGTGGGCGGCGTGCGCGAAATCATCGCCGACGGCCGGACCGGGCTGGTGGTGCCGCCTGGCGACCCGGCGCCACTGGCTGCCGCCATACTGCGGGTCCTGTCGGGCGAGGGCGCGGGCTTCGGCGCATCGGCGCGCGCCGACGCGCTGGAGCGCTTCACCTTCGACCGCTTCGGTGACGACATGGCCGCACTGTACGGAAGCCTGGCCGGCAACGAAGTAGCGTGCGGCGCATGAGAACCGACGGCCGGCACGCCGCCCGCTTGCCATCCTCCGGTCCGGCGCGTGCCGTGGGCGCGACAGGCGGCATGACGTGAGCCTCGCGCTGCGAGCATCGCGTTCGGCGGAGAGCGCGAGCTTCGTGCCGGTCTGCCTGCTGGTGCTGGTGGCTGCGCTGGGGGGGCCTTATGGCGCGATCATGCTGGCGGGCGGCGGGCTGGTACGCACGGTCTATCCGGCCTACATCGTGTGCGTTGCGGTGTTCGTGATCACGAAACACCGGCCGCTGTATCCCGCCTTCATGATTGCGGTCTTCGCGTTCTCGCCCTTCCTGCGGCGGGTGGCCGACTACCAGGCCGGGTTTTCGGTCTTCAGCCTGATTCTGCTCGGCCCGTATGTCGGCTTGCTGCCAACGGTGCCGGCGCTGCTGCGGCGGGCGTTCGGCGGCCGTGGCGCACTGAACTGGCCGTTCGCCGTGATGCTGTTTTGCGTGATCTACGCGGCCTTTCTTGCGATGTTCAGCCTGGCGTTCATCGCCGCCGCTTTTGAGGCCATGAAGTGGCTGCTGCCGACGGCGCTGGCCGCCTTCATCATGGCCGAGCCCGCAGAGGCCAGTACGGTGCGGCGAAGCGTGATCCAGGCGCTGTGCCTGATCATGCCGATCTTGACGGTGTATGGGATCTATCAGTTCCTGTATGCGCCGCTTTGGGACGTGTACTGGATGACGAACATCGACAACACGACCTTCGGCGTCGCTGAAGCCTATGGGATACGCGTTTTCAGCATGATGAACTCGCCGGGGACGGCCGCCCTGTTCGGCTCTTATGCGATGATCCTTTTGGCCGGCGAGGGGGTTGTTGCTGCCTCGATCGCGGCAGTCAGCCTGCCGCTTCTGGCACTCACATTGCTGCGCTCGGCCTGGCTTGCTTTGGCGGTAGGACTGGCGGCACTGATCGTGCAAGCCTCGGCGGGTCGCCGGCTGATCCTGCTGGCCGGTGCTGGGGCTATAGGCGTGGCTGCCGCGTCTGTATTCGCCAGCCCGGCACTTCCGCCGGAGATCAACAACATAGTATCCGACCGGCTATCGACGTTCTCCAGTCTGGCCACAGACACCAGTGCGAACGACCGGGTTGAAGTGTACAGGGTGTTCTCGGATCGGCTTGCTGCCAATCTGATGGGTGAAGGCTTCGGCGCCAACGCGTCAACAGTATCGATCAGCGAGGCCAGACATCCCCTGGCCTCGATCGACAGCGGCCTGCTGGAGACGTTCCTGATTTACGGCATATTCGGAGGGACGGTCTATTTTGCTGCGTTGACGGCGCTGCTGATCGAGGCGGCTCGAGCTAGGGCTTTCCAAGACGGCAGTCTTGATGGGAGCTTTGCCGTCGTGATAGCGATGCTTGCAGTGTTGCCGCTTGGGACGAGTCACGTCGGCGAGATCGGAATGCTGGTGTGGGTGGCGCTTGGCATCTTGTTGAGCTCGGCCGCTATGACGTCCGGCAGGTCGGAAAGTGGTCTGCCTCCTGGGTGACTCGCCGAGAGCAAGCAGTGGTTCGTTGCAACGTCGGACCGAACCCTGCTTTCGTTCGCCTGCATGAACCAAACGCGTGCCTCACGTCGTGACGGTGAAAGCGCCAGGAACGATAGTGTCTTGCTTCTCCTTTGCTCCGCGGCGGGGACCTCATCGCGGATCTGCCCGTTCTTCACAGGATCGGTCGATCCCTTGCACGCTCTTTGATCGCCAGCCTAGACCATGACCGGTTCGCATCGGCTCACCGGTCATGATCCACCTCGTTGTTTCTCTAGACGATCGACTTCGGGATGAGCTTGGGGACCAGGGCCGCGCTCTCCGCGCCTGCTTTCGAGCGTTCCTGGAGGCGCTTTACTTTTGCGTAAGCGTAGATCCTGCAGGGAACCTCTATGGTTTGCCAAGCCACGTTGGCGATCAGCAAGACCGCAGCGCAGGAGGCCAGAACAGCGACATCGCCGACGTAGCGGTCGTGCAGGAGAAATGCCTCGCCGATCGTGTAGCGCGTTATCGGAAAGGGTTGACCAAGCAGGATTCCTGCTCCCTTCAGCCCGCGAGACATGACGACCGCAACAAGCTCGTTGACCATGTATATCGAGAACGAGAGATCGCCCAGTCTGCGCAGGAACCTGTGCTGCAGCAAACGGCTGATCGGTCCCTGCTCCTCGCTGAAAACCACTACGGCCACGCCGAAGACAACAGGTCCGATGAGGCTCCAAGGTCCCGATGTGACGGTGACGAAGACGCCTATAGCCGCCACAGCGGCGCATTCAGCTAACGCGGCGGTGCGAGGATTGATCTGTCCTGACGCTTTTCTTTCCGCCACCCAGCTATACGCCAGGACGCCAACGAAAAACCCGAACGCACAACGGAAAAATGCCCACGTCCCATCTGCCTGCATGAAGTCCGGTGAACAGCAGGCGATAATAAGACAGGATAAGGCTGCGAAAGCCACGCACACACCGACAAGCCACCGGCGGGCGTACAGGACGATCAGCGCGAATAGCAGGGAGATCCAGATCTCCGTGCTGATGCTCCAGCTCGCGCCGTTCCAGGTTGGTGTCGATTGGAACCCCATCGCCTGGACCAGAAACACGTTGGTCAGGATCGCGCTGGTTGCGTGCGACGCGGTGAATGGGGCTTCTTCTCCGTGCATCCCATAGTGCGCAGCGACAAGCTTCCCGCATTCTAGCAAGATGAATATGCCAAGTACCGCGACGTGTAATGGCCAAAGACGCCCGAAGCGCCGAAGCATGAACGGCGCTATCTCGGTGCCGTCTGTCAATCGCGGAGCATAGACATGCGAGAGGATGAAGCCGCTGAGAACGAAGAAGAAGTCAACAAAGAGCCAGGCGTGCCGGATCAGGCCCAGGCCGGTGATATGACTTACCAGCGGCAGGTGGAAGATTGCCACGGAGAGCGCGCAAAGTCCGCGCCAGCCGTCCAGCGTAGAAAACCTCATCCAGCGTCATTCCGGTCACGAGTCGAGTTGGGAACGTATACACAGACGTTCATCTGGTGCAAACGCGTTTCGCGCGACTGTACTCAGCGCCTCTGAGGACGTTCGAATCAGCACGCCTTGGCGTCTGCCGGTGGACAGGGCGGTATCGACCGGTCATGGGGGAGGCGCGCCGGTGCTGCCTGGGATGGCATGTTCCCTAATCCTGCTCTGCATATCTCGGCCCGATACCTTCGGCCATGCTGCAGGTACAAAACTGCGAGGTCCGTCCATTGGCGTTGGTTCAGAGCTGGCCAGTGCAGCCCATCGCCGGCCCCATCGGTGCGAAGGCTGCTCAACGGTGACGTGCAACAGGAACGCCAGTGCGAGACTGGCGATGATGTAGGCTAAGAAGATCAGCGATGCGGTCCATCCAGGGATGGCGAGCCCCCTGAGATGATAGACAAGCAACAAGAGCGGGGTGACATGCAGGAGATAGAGTGGGAACGAGATGCGGCCGAGAAACATCATGATTGGCGCACTGAGCAGCTGCTGCACTGAACCGCGTTGTGCCGACAGCGAGAATACCAGGATGGCAAAGAAGCTTGTCATGGCCCAATCCGCCGTATCGGAGGCGCCGATGAGGATGATCGCCAAGCACGACAGCGTGGCAAGTGTTGGGCAGATGCGTCTGAGCCAGTCTGGGCAAACGGCAAGGCAATGGGCCAACGCCGCGCCTGCGAAGAACCCAAGCGACATGCGTGCCAGCGCAGCCTTGAAGCCGATTTTGTTGATGCCTGCGGTGCCGGAGACGACCTGGATCAGCGCCAGGAGTGCAAGGCAGGCGCATGCAAAAAGCATCGCGCGCCAGAACGCGGAGCGTCTTGTCAGCCGCCACGCAACGACCGGAAACAGCGCGTAGCCCACGATCTCGATACTTAACGACCAGACCGGCTGGTTCCAGTCGCCGTCGTCGCCAGCAAAGCCCCAGCGATTGGCAAGAAGCGCAGTCTTGATGAAGGGGAGCAAGGTGTAGTTTTTCGCATTCAGGGTCTGATACCATTCCGCCTCCCCGCGGTCGGCGAGAACCACGACCGTGATCAGCAGCAGGACCATCCAGCTCAGCGGATAGACCCTGGCTGCACGCGACTTCCAGAACGCGACGACGACCTCGCCCTTCAGAGACACAAAATCCTGGGCGTGCGTCAGCATAAGCACGAAGCCGCTCAAGACGAAGAACAGGTCAACCCCGTGCCACCCGGCACTCATGAGCGGAACATCGTTCAACCAAGATACGCCCAACGCCGGCGCCCACAACTGATAGTGGTAAACGACAACCCAAAGAGCCGCGATGCCACGCAAACCGGTCAGTGCTGGAACTCTCATGGTGTCTACAATCCGCGTCCAACCTTGTGGTCGTGCTATGGAAGCACCACCGGCGTGTTGAGAATAGACCTTCGGTCGCCAGTCACTCAAGCGTTGTTCCTGCTACGGGCTGAGCGAGATACTATCTAGACCCGCCTAGGCGTGCTCGCGAGCAGGTCGATGAGACGCGGCACGCTGGGGGCAGAGCGACCGCTGACTTAACGCTTATGGTCTCGGCCTGTGCGGCAGCACCTACGCTTGAGAGCAAAGCGGTCTGGATCATTGCGTCACGTTTGGTCCAGCCACGAACAACAGGGAACCAGTCGTCTCGATACGATAACCAACGTTTATTGGGCTGGTCCACCTTAGCGGACTTCTAACCCGCCAGGGCGATGGCAGCAGGAGGTGGTACCTCTTTTATGTCGAGACAATCGGTCGCAGCGCCGCCTGGCATCATAGCGCTTCGCACAATGCCCTGATCCGCTCGTGGATGACTTCCCAGTCGAAATGCTTCCGGCTATAATTCTTCAGTTCGGTTTGCTCTGCCCTGCGCTCTGCTTCCGACATCGTCATGCGTTTCGCATAAACGGCAGCAAGGTCTTCGGGGCCGGAGACGACGTAGGCTGCACTGGGGAGGTAATCGGTCACCCCCTCGACATCGTTGCTGAACACAGGAACGCCAAGCGATAGGCCTTCGAGCAGGGCATTGTTGGCGGCAGCATACGTAAGAGGGAGAAAGACGAACTCCGAGTCGGCTATCAGCCCATAGTAATCTTCGCTGTCAAGCCGCGCATGCACGATGATGTTTCTTGGGGCGTTCCCACCGTCAATCCTGCGTTTATCGATCCCGACCAGATGAAACTCCACCTCTGGATGCATGTCTTCAAACAGCTTCGTCGTTTTTATCAGCAAGTCATAGTCCCGATAACTATCGCCGATGATTGTTATTTTCGAACTCGGGCCAGCTCCCAGGGGAACGTTTCTTCGATGCCAGATCCCGTGGGGTATGAACGTCACGCGATCCTTGAACCGCGCTCGGAACGGCGGTGCCTGGACGTTGCTCAGGACAACGAACTGACTGACGAATCTGGTTTGCCATCGCTTCAGCTTCATGACGACGCTCGAACTCGGGCCGAACCAATATGTCTCGTCTATGTGGACTGCGTATATGACTTTCACGCCTGCCAGCCTGAGGATGAACGGTGAGACGTAAACCGAGTGCTCCGGGTAAAATATGAAGACGCAATCATACGAGAGTCCGCGGATGGCGGTCACGAGGTCTGTGAGAAACAGGTTGATCCGGTTCAAAGGCGACCTGAAACGGGCCCTCCCGCCAAGAAGCTTTGCACCATCGACATACGCGCTGCCTTGCGGAACAACGTGCTGATAGCCGGATTGGTCATCGTGCTTCTGCCACTTGAAACCAGAGTATAGGACCCGCTTAGGCATGAGCCACCCCGGCTAAGGATGATGGTTTCGCGCGGTTCCTGCTTTGCTCACTGACGGCTTCCAAGCATCCAGTCACCTCGTCAGGAGCTTCGGGCCGGTGCAGAACGATGGCTGTTTATTTCTGCAATCCGGCTTGGTTCGATCCGATCCAGCAGCAGGTCGCGGAACGCGAGTATGTTGCCATATAAGCGACCCCGACGGTCCAGAAACCGTTCTGGCTGCACGGATCTTATGACGTTCGCCGCGAAGTTCTTGCAGGCGTATTTCGTTGCTTGCCGCAACGACATCGTCCGCTTCCTGAATAAGTAGACGGGGTTGGCGACTTGCGCGTAACCCATCGCAGCGCCGGACCCGCGGCCGGCCTTCCAACCGAGATGAACCCCGGCCAGGAACGGCGAGCGCTGCAAGGCACCTTTGCGGCTGAGTCGTACGGAGAAGTCGAAATCCTCCAGCCAACCGTACATGATCAGCGCCTCGTCAAATTGCACATCCTGCAGAGCCCAACTTCTGATCGCCATGTTGCAGCCGTAGAGCGACTCCGTCTCGCCGCTTCGCATCCGCCAGTCCGTCGCCGCCAGTACCGGTTTCCCGCCAGACAATATCGCCAATGCGGCATCGGCGTTGTAGCCCTCGAGCGCCGCGCCATCAGCCAATACAAGTCCTGTGTAACCCACGACCCCGGGATTGGCCATCATCTCACGTTCCAGAACCTCGAGCCAGTCCCCACTCATGATGAAATCATCATCGAAGAAGACGACCACGCCCGATGGCAACGCCATGATGGTCGTTTCGGCCTGCAAGAACGTGATGGCGCGGTTTCGCTGGGCTGTCAGTCCACGCTTCCCGTACAATGGTCTCGTGGGAAATTTCGGTTTCTGGCCGAAATCGAGCAAGTCCGACGGCAGGTCTCTTTCCTCGCAAACCGAAAGGACGAGATAGTCCGGCAGGCGTGTCTGCTTCTCCAGTTCCCGTACGGCCCGGCCGACAACGTCCGGCCGGCCGAGACTGGCAATGACCACGGCGATCATCTGAAACGGCCCGCTTTGCGACTCACTCCGTTGGTCATTGCGTGCCGGACCAGGCTGGTTCCCGCTACGTCTTGACCGCCCGTCATGGGATTGCCGGTGCGCTTGGGGGTCTACCGAGCAGTTTGCGGACTACGTCCAGATCGTCTCGGTGAAGGAGCAGCCCGGGCGTGCTCAAACCAATCTGGCGTAGTCCTGCGACCAGAAAGAAAAGCTTGCAGATCACCGCGCCGAGCATGGCAGCTGCTGCGCCCACGCCTCCCCAAGTCGGTGCCAGCAGCAGCATTGCGGCCAGGAGCGTAACGCTGTATAGACCTTGGACGATCGCCGGGTAGCTGGGGCGGCCGGTTGCAAGATACGCTTCGATCAGAACCTGGGAGATGCAAGACAGGGCGGATTCGGCCAACATGATACGATAGGTCGGCACCGCCATGGCGAAACCCTCGCCATAGATCAACCGCAACAGGACGCCGCCCAGCAGCCAGCCAGCAACACAGCCCGCAAGCAGAAGCCAGAAGAGGAGGCGGAAGGCGCGGTGGATATATGCCTGGACCTCATCGACGGGCCGGTGAGCCAGATCGGCGAGCGTCACCGATGAGACGGCAGCCTGGACGATGTAGATCATGCGGGCGAACGACGTAGCAACGGCATACAATCCAAATTGCGCCGGAGCAATCAACCCGACGAGTACGAGGCGGTCGACGTTGCTGTAGAAAACCCCGGCAAGGTCGATCCCTGCCGCTCGCCAACCATAGCGTAGCAGGGGTTTCAGGACGGCCATCGGCCAGACCTGCCGCATAGCCCAGTCACGTGCCGCCCACCACACGGTAGGCACGATGACAACCGCCGTTGCTGCAACCTGCGCGAGCACGGCACTGGTTGCCGTGAGGTTGTGAAACGGCAACACCGCCACGAGGAACACCAGATATGTGATCGGCGACGCGGCCGACGAGATGTTGAAGAAGTGCATGTTGCGTGTGCCAAGCAGGCTTTGCCGCGCCAGAAGCATGACTACGTTGAGTATCGAGCTCGCCGTAGCTAGTCGCGCGAGCGTTATGACCTCCGTATCGTAGCCGTGCATCAAGGCGGGCATCACGATGAGGCAGGTTGCGGCAACGGGAACATAGATCGCGATCGCTGCCAGCAGGCCTGCAATCGCGATCGAACCTGCCTTTGCCTGGTCCTGGCGCGTCTGGTACACCACGCCGCTTTGCAGTCCGGCAATTGCCAGCGTCGAAGGCAGCATGAACCACAACATGGCCGCAGCGAACTCGCCTCGTCCCGTGGGGCCCAGCAACCGTGCCGTGAGAATACCGGTTGCCAGATTGACAGCCAGGATGCCGACCTGCGCCAGCATCGTTTGCAGCATGCCCAACGCGCCGCCGCGGGCATCTGCAATCGTCGCGAGCAGCTTACGCACAGCGCCGGCCTGAAGCAGTCAGCGTGCGGCAGAGCCGAAATGTCATCGGATTGAACGCTGCACGGTGCGGTCCACTGCTCACCCGGTCCAGGCTCATGTCATAACCGGAATGCCATGCCGCGCGGTCTGTGTCATCCTGCGATCTCGATGGCGAGCAGGCTGTCGGGCACCATGACGCCTATGCTCAGGCCTGCCGGGCCGCGTGCGTTGCCGACGACGAAGCGCACCGCCGCGCTGGCCTCGACCCGCGCCGGCAACAGCGGCACCGCAATCGGGCGGCGGGGTGTCACGGAGGCATCCTCACCAGACACCTCGTCCCACAACAGCAACAGCAGCGTGCCGTCCGCGCGCCTGAGCAACAGGTGGTGCACGCGCGAGGCGTCCGGGAAGGCGCCCGCGCCGTCCACCCGAAGGGTCAGACGCAATTCCGGCGGGACGGCCTTGCCCGGGCCGCGCGGGGCGGCCAGCAGCCGTGCCAGTGCCGCCACCGCGCCGAAGGCCGGCCGTTCCGACAGGTCGTGACGCAGCAGGCCGAAACTTGCGTCCGCGCTGCGTCCCGTCGGGTCCTGGAAGTCGTCCAGCAGCTGGTAGACGAAAGTCCGTTTGATGCCGAGGCGGAAATACTCCGCGTACAGGCGTGGCAGGTACTTCGCCTGCAACGCTTCGGAGGTGAAATGCGGTCCGCTGGGATACCCGGTCTCGGTGGCCGCCATCGGCGCCGGCCCGTAGATCGGGCGGTACGCGCGATAGGCGTCCGGCGCCTGGTCGATATAGACGGACGGAAAGGTGCCGTGCCTGAAGAACAGTCCGAGATCCCCGTAGGCGAGCGGCGGACCGAACGGGTTGCCGTTATACGGGTAGGGGTGGAAGTTGCCCCAGTCGACGGCGCGCCAAAGCCCGCTCCACGCCGCCGGCGGCGTCGCGTTCGGCATCCCGGCCAGCCCGAGCGAGGGCCCTATCATCGTCAGGGCCACGGTGGCCGGGTCGGCCTTGAACACCGCGTACAGGTCGCGCTGCCATTGCGCCGGCCCGGCGGGGTAGCCCTGCCCCTTCCACGCAATGTGCAGGCGGTCCCAGAACATGTCCGGTTCGTTGGCGCCTTCGATCGCGTCCACAACCGGTCCGTGCGCGTTCAGGCGCTTCACCCGGTCGCGCAGCGTGGCGGGCGTGCCGGACGCCGGTTCGGCCAGCATGGTCGTCCTGATGCCCGCGGCGGCGAGGTCGGCCATGTGGTCGTTCGGCGCGTCGCGGACGTGGTGCAGGCCGAGTGCCACCAGCCTGGCGCGCACTTCGCCGTAACGGGTCGCGTAAGGCGATTCCGAAAACGAGAAATGCGTGTTGATCCCCAACGTGTCGAGGAAGGCGGCGGCCGGGCGAGCGTCCGCAACGCTCAGCCGGGTCGTCGCTTCGCCGGCGTTGGCGGCACGACCCTGCACGGCAAGCTGCGCCAATGCCGCCAGGCAACACCGAAGAAGCCGGTTGGACGCGCGAGCCGGTCTGGTTTGAGGGGGACGCACCGAGCGGGTCGATCTCATCAGTGCGGGTGAAGAGTTGCCCAACCGTAAGACCGCGCGTGATGCGGTGCAAGCCGTAAGCGGCCCGGGCGGATACGTTTCGGCAGGGGTGCCGGCGGGTTTCCGGCGCGGACTGGTCCTCAGCCGGCCGGCGGCAGGATCTCCAGGACGAGCGGGGCGCTGCCGAGCTCCACGCCGACGCTCGCGACCCCATGCAGCGATCTTCTCGGTGACGCACTCAGGAGGGGGTTGTAGACGTTGATCTGCGCGGGCGTGGCGCCGAGCTGCACCGTCACCGGGCTGGCAATCGCTGCAACCTGCTTGTGGATGGCCTCGTTCCACACGTCCGGCTCGTTCCAGAGAACCACGTAGAAGTTGCCGTTCGTCTTCTCCAGCACCAGGGCGTTCGCAGTGGACGGGAGCCCGGTGAGCATAGGGGTGAACGAGCCTGTCGTGAAGCTCGAGGCCTGTGCGCCCGTGTCGGCCAGGATGCTGACCAGGTTGTGCACGGCAGTGGCCGCCGGCTTCGGCGTGCCATTTGCCAGAAACAGGCCGAAACTGTCCTCGAGGTCGGTGCTGGGCGGGTTGGCGATGTTGTCGAGCAGCTCGTAGATGTAGGTGGTGGACACGCCGTGGGAAAACGCGTCGAGCAGCACGTTCAGCGTCAGCATCGCCTGCACCTGGAAGTTCACGCCGCCCCCGCCCCAGTCCTCGGCCTGTATCGCGGTGTAGTAGCCGGTTTCGGTGATCGTGACCGGCTTGCCGGGTGCCGTGATCTGGGCGGCAGCGATGCTCGCCGCAATGTTGGCGGCCGGCTGATCGCCGTTGCCGTAGTAGGTATGCCAGTTGCTCGAGTCGACGAAGCTGCTCAGGTTGCCCTCGAGTTCGATCTGCGTCTGGCCGGCGTTGGCCATGGAGGGGGCGATGACGGTCGTCCCCTGCAGGGTGCCGGCGCCATGGACGGTTTGGTCGAGGGCGGGCGCGTAGAGTTGCGCCCAGGCTGGGTCGTTGACCGAGTTGACGCCCTCGAAAACCGAGTTCTGAGTGTTGAACTCGTTGGCGCCCTCCATGGCTTGCACGCTGGAGGGCACCGCCTGCTCCAGCAGGGTGGCCGCCGCGACATCACCGGCCATGTCGATGGTCGGGCCGCTGGCGAGGATGTCGAAACGGACTCCGGTCTTGGCGATCGCGACGTATTCTGGAAGCGTCCAGTAGGCGTATGGGATGCCGTCGCGGACGTGGGTGGCGCCCAGATAGGCCAGGCTGTTCTCGACGACCTGGACGTTGGCGTATGCGTATTGGCCCTGCCACGACATGTGCGTGTTCACGCCGATCGAGTTGGTGAAATCCCACGTCCGGGCGACGGGCAGGTTGAGCAGCAGGGACTGCACCGAAAGGGCGCACAGAAGGCCTGAAAGCGGCATGACGTCATCCAACTCGTTCCGATAACGGTTCAGATAGACGATCACGAAGTCGTGATACAACTCATTTTGCAACCGGTGCGACGTGTTCCGTGAATCCGTTGCGAAAAAGCAACTTCGGGTTGTAGATCGCTCTCTGTACCTGCTGCTTGCGAAACAGACGGATCGCGCACCCATTGCCTGCCGCTGGGGCAGACGGTGCCGCCCGCGGGACGATGTCGTTAATAAGCCGATTGCTCGCCCGCTCTTATCATGCCAGTTTCCTTAATCGTGCACCGTCCGCCGGGCTTGCCAACACTCTCAGGAGATCGAAATTGGGCCTGACCCGGAAACGCGTGCTGGTGACGGGGGGCGCCGGTTTCTTGGGCTCTCACCTGTGCGGCAAGTTGATTGACGCCGGCAACGATGTGCTGTGCGTGGACAACTATTTTACCGGCCGCAAGGACAACATCGCGCATCTGCTCGGCAAGCCGCAATTCGAGGCGATGCGCTACGACGTCACCTTCCCGCTGTACGTCGAAGTCGACGAGATCTACAACCTCGCCTGCCCGGCCTCGCCGATCCACTACCAGTTCGACCCGGTTCAGACGACCAAGACGTCGGTGATCGGCGCAATCAACATGCTTGGCCTGGCCAAGCGGGTCAAAGCCAAGATACTGCAGGCAAGCACCAGCGAGGTCTACGGCGACCCGACGATCCACCCGCAAACGGAAGAGTACCGCGGCAACGTCAACCCGCTCGGGCCGCGCGCCTGCTACGACGAAGGCAAGCGAGCAGCGGAGACGTTGTTCTTCGACTACTGGCGGCAACACCGCACGCGAATCAAGGTCGTGCGCATCTTCAACACCTACGGGCCACGCATGCACCCGAATGACGGGCGAGTGGTATCGAACTTCATCGTCCAGGCGTTGCGCGGCGAACCCATCACCTTGTATGGCGACGGCAGCCAGACCAGGGCGTTCTGCTTCGTCTCCGACCTCGTCGAGGGATTCATGCGCCTGATGGCGACGGACGACGAGGTCACCGGGCCGGTCAACATCGGCAACCCGCACGAGATTCCGGTGCGCGAACTGGCCGAGAGGATCGTTCGCCTGACCGGGTCGTCCTCGACGATCGTCTATCGGCCGTTGCCGCAGGACGACCCGACACAGCGCTGCCCCGACATTTCGCTGGCGCGCAGGCTTCTGGGGTGGGAGCCGACCGTGAAACTCGATGACGGACTTGCCCGGACGATCGACTACTTCTCGACCCTCCTCGCGGAGCGCAGCTAGCAAGGCCGCGCACGACTCACCATCCTGTCCTGCTACGGGCGACGGCACCCGCGTACACGGTCCGGCTACCCAGGTCCCGAAGCATTATGGCCGGCCGACGCGGGACGCCAATGCCAAGCCATCGCCGCCCCTGGTCACTTTGTTTCATTGAGCAGACTCACGCGTTCAGGTGATCCCACCTGATCGCGATCTGCTCCAGCCTGTCGTTCTGGCGTGGGTCTCTGCGCCCTTCATGCCGCACGTCCAGCTGGCAACGTTGCGTTGGGCTTCAAACAACGCCGAAGTTCACGGTGCGCAGTGCTATCCCAGGTTGTAACGGGGGCAGTGTTGATCGCTTACTACCCAAATAACGGCGCAGACATCGCAGAGTCGTTTTAGCTCCGCATCTGTCCAGTGCCTGTACATGTGCGTTGTATAAACTTTCCGTGATGCAATTTTAGAGTGGAACAGTCGGAAAATCATGATATTCATTCGCCAAGGGAGCGAGATGGCGCGTTAATAGGGCCCGGTTTCATGAGGCCGCAACGTGCCAGGTAGGAACTCGTCGTTCTTGCAGCGACGTCTGATTGCTGTCGTTCTTGGGGTCCCGGTCATGTTCGCTGCGATGAAGTCTACAGATCGTCTGCAAGGCGCCGACTTCCACGGCTTTGTTCACGAAGCGGGCAGCGATCACGAGACGGAAATGGCTTCTCTCGGCGGAGCGGCCGAACCTGGCACCTACCGGCTGTCCAAATCCGCGCGGCGATACTGTTCCTTGCTTCTGCTGACGACCGATCTGCTCGCGGCGGTCGCGGTCTGGGACACACTAACCTACGCCGCTCCAGTCAGCCTGTCTTTGATCGGTGTGGCAGCCGCTGCCTGGGCAGGGGTGATCGCTGCGTCGCGGCTGACGACCGCACGGACAGTAGCGACGTCGCGGGACGTGCTGACCTTGGCCCGCAACGACAGCCTCATCTGCGCCGCCTTGTTCCTCGCTGCAGCACTGACCCAGGTGGTGCAAGGTCCGGGAAATGGGCACGTCGTGCTGATGAGCCTGTCGGTAGGGTGCGCAACCCTGGTCGCCGGGCGCCTGGCGACTGTTGCGGCGTCAACATGGTGCCGGGCATACTGGGTTCAGCACGTCCTGCTGATCGGCACCGCGCAGGCGGTGGCGCGACTGCGCAGCCAGCCTGCCGAGCGCGCACATTCGACATACGCGGGCGCCATCCTGATCGGCGGCGGAACGGTCGCATTGCCGCTGCTGGGGCGTATCGCGGTGCCGGCCGGGGCGGCCGACTCCCGCGGGTCGGCAACGATCGAGCCGGGGGGTCTGATCAGCGGTGCGGCGATCGGTTGCCGGCAAACACGGCAACTGCTCGGCAGGGTCGATCGCTTCGTGTTGCTGGAGGAAGGCCTCGGCGATGACGAAAAACGCCTGGCGCTTGCATGGCTTGAGCGTTTCTCGCACGAGGTGCACGTGCTGCAATCGCAGCCGCCGCACGCCAAGCTGGCCGCGTGTCACGACGGCGGCGTGCTGGCCAAGCCGGCAACGATGCAGCCGCTCGGATTTTGCCTGAAGCGGACGCTGGATGTCGTGCTGGCCCTGACGGCACTCCTCGTGTTGCTGCCGGCGCTCCTTATCGTGGCAATCCTCATCCGGATGGAAAGCGACGGGCCGGCGCTGTTCCGCCAACCCAGGCTGGGCTGCGACAACCTTCCGTTCACGGTCTTCAAGTTCCGCACGATGCGGCAAAACGTCGCGGTCGACGGCAGCGTTCAAGCGGTTCGCGGCGACTCTCGCGTCACCCGGCTGGGCGCGATCCTGCGCAAGACGAGCATCGACGAACTGCCGCAGCTGTTGAACGTGCTGAACGGGTCGATGTCACTGGTCGGGCCGCGGCCGCATCCGCTTACGCTGAACAGCCGGTTCGAGCCTCTGATCTCGAGCTACGCGGCGCGGCACAGCGTTTTGCCAGGCATAACCGGCTGGGCGCAGATAAACGGCGCGCGCGGAGAGACGCCCACGGTCGAGGCGATGCAACGGCGGGTCGACCTGGACCTCGAATATGTCAGGCGTCAGTCGATCCTGCTCGACCTGTGGATCCTGTGCCGAACCGTCTTGTCAGTCGTCCAGGCACGAAACGTCTACTGAGACCGGTTGCGCGACGGGCGGCGGCGTCATGGTGTTTGCCGCCTCCGGACACGTCTCGACGGCTCCGGAGGCGGACGGCTGCTGGCAGCCTTGGCGCGTGGCGTCGCGGCATACCGGCACCGGACGGATCAGCCGGGCGGCAAGCGGAAGCGCGGCCAGGGAAAGGCCGGTCCAACCCCCGGCAATCAGCAACGCCAGCATCATGGTCTTCCCCGATCCTCAGTCCGGCAACTGCGTCCGGGCCCAGGCGCCCTAGAGTGTCGCGGCAAATCGCAAGCGTGTGGTAAACGGCAGTCCCGCGGGCTCCTCGTCGGTTCACGTGCCGCCAGCCAGCTGAACGACCGCCAGAACCGGCAGGCGAGCGCAAACGACGCGGTTTGTCACGCTCGAAATGGTGTCCCACAGCACAAACAATCTTGACGGCAGGTAGTGCCTTGAATACCGCGCGACAAACGCCACGCCGTGGGCGTCGCCCCAACGCCTGCCTGGATACCGCGTCCGGCCTGCCGTTCATAGTTGCACTTCGGACCTACTATTTTGGTAAGGGGCAGCGTCGGGTTGCAGTGCGACCGCCACGTTCCTGGGGTTTGAGGCGACTGGCCACGCGAGCCGTGCGACGTGTTCAGGTTACGCCGCCTCGGCGGACGCCTCCGGGTTCGGCGCCAGGCCAAGCAGCTTGGCCACCCCTGCGGCAAAGGCGGGTGCGTCCGCCAGGGGTGCGAACCGGGCGCAGGCCAGCGACATTTCGCGCCAGAGCGCCTCGTCGTCCGACAGCAGGCCCATGAAACGGGCAAGGCCCTCGTCGTTGCCGGGCTCCACGACGAAGCCGTTCACGCCGTTTCGCACCAGAGTGTCCCGGGCGCCGACGTTTTCCGTGCACACCACCGGGATGTTGAGGGACACCGCCTCGTTGACGACGAGGCCCCAGGGTTCCTGCAGGCTCGGCAGGATCAGCGCCAACGCACGGGCGACGGTGCGCGACACCGCGGACGAGTCGAGGAAGCCGGCAAACACCACGCCGTCGGCCACCCCGCTGCGCTCGGCCAGGTCTCGCAGCGCCGCCTCGGTGGCACCACTGCCGCACAGCACCAGCTTGCGCGTGCTGTGTGGACGCACGTCACGGAAGCGTGCGTAGGCGCGGATTGCGGTCGCAATGTCTTTCTTGGCCACGAAGCGCGCCACCAGGACGAAGTCGCGTTCGGCATGCGCCAGACCCGCCGGAGCGAGGTCGGTATCCGCTTCTCCGCGCACCCGTTCGGTGGACACCGCCGAGTAGCCCGGCGCCAGCCAGCGCTCCGGCAAGCCGAGGAAGCGGTAATACGCCACGTGACGCTCGCCGCCGGCGATGCCGCCCGAAAACAGACGGAACACCGCGGGTTTTAGGAACTCCTGCGCCACGTGGCGTGGCCGGTCATCGAACTTGGCGTCGAGCAACGCGTAACTTGGCACGCCGCGCAACCGGAGCAGCACGAGCGCAGAGAGGATCTCCTTCTGGTCCTGGTTGCACAGGAACACCGCGCGCGCGGGGTAGCGCCTGATCACCGCGAGCGTGCGGGCGAGCTTCCGAGGCCAGGGAATGCTTTCCACCTGCACGCCGGTGAACAGGGTATGGCGCTCGAAGACGCCGCTGCTCGGCGCGGGTTTCCAGGCATAGGTGCTGCTGCTGGCGCTCACCTCGATGCCGACAACCGCGAAACGGCCGGCGAAATATCGCGCTACCGCCTCGATGCGATCGATGTGGTAGGGCGCGAACTGCTCCCAGACGAAGATCAGCGCCGGCCGCTTTTCGCGGTCCGTGCTGCCCGCAAGACTCTGATGCTTGCTCACGACAGCGCCATGTCTGGCTGCGCCGAATGCTCGGCAGGTGGACTGACCAGAGCCGCCCAGCGGTCCTGCACGAAGCCGCGCAAACGGTTGCGGAACACGCTGTTGTCGAACCGCATGGCGTGCGCGCGGATTGCGGCAGGGTCGTACTCCTGCGGATCGAACCTGGACAGGGTTTCGGCCAGGCAGGAGGCAGTCTGTTCGTGGAAGAAGACGCCGGTCACGCCGGACACCACGGTATCGAGCGCGCCGCCGCGTCCGTAGGCGATGACAGGACGACCCGAGGCCATCGCTTCCAGAGGAGTGACGCCAAAATCCTCTTCGGCAGGCAGGATGAACGCCCTGCACCCGGCATAGAGCGGCCGCATGGCGGCATCGTCGACGCGGCCCACGAAGCGCACCGTCGGGCCGGCGATGGCTTTCAGCGCCGCGGTCTCGCGTCCGTCGCCGGCAACCACCAGGTCGAGGCCGAGGCGGGTGCACGCCTCGACCGCTATGTCGGGCCGCTTCCAGCCGACCAGACGCATGAGCATCAGGTAGTAGCCACCCTCGCCATGGCCGCAGTCGAAGCGGCTGACGTCGACCGGCGGCGGGATGATGACGCTGGGCTTGCGGTAGAACTTGCTTATCCGGTCCTGCACCAGGCGGCTGGTGGCGATCCATGCGTCGGGCCGCTCGGAGGCGGCTATGTCCCACTGCCGCAGACGGGTCAGCATGGTGGACAGCGCCAGCCGCGCAGGACGGCCCAGCCGCTCGCGTTCGGCATAGCGGTGGTAATCCCACAGGAAGCGTCCGGGTGAGTGACAGTAATTCACGTGCAGCGTGTCCGGGCTCGTCAGCACGCCGTGCGCGAAACCGAACGAGCTGCCGACCACGACGTCGAAGCCGCGCAGGTCGATGCTTTCGATCGCGTTCGGGTAAAGCGGCAGCATGAGCCGGTGTTTGCTGCGCGCGAACGGCACCCGGTCCAGCCAGGAGGGACGAACATCCCATCCGGCGTAGCAATCCGGCAGGCGAGAGGGGTCCCAAAGCGGCACGAATACCGGCGCGTCCGGGTAGACCGCCTTGATCTGCTCGAGCACCCGCTCCGCGCCGCCGTACTGGTTAAGCGCGTCGTGGACGAGGGCAACCTTCATGCGCTGTTTCCATGCGTGTGGCCGACATTAGGCCGAACACCGGCGCGATGTCATCCGAAGATGTCGCCGAACGATCCGGCCGGCGCGCGAAGGTCAAGGGGCGATGGGCCGTATGTCTGGCTCGTCGCCACCCATGTGAAGGCTTTTGTTTGAATGGTCAGGCGCCGCACTATCCCGTGGCGGCCTGGCTGGTCTAGCGTGGAACGTCCGCTTGGACGGGCGCCGGTGCGGCGGAGGATACGGGGGCGACACGGACCATGAACCGGCGGTTGAACGTGGTGCCGTTCGTCGATGTGGACAACATGATGAAGCTCGTGCACGCCATCGGCATCGAGCGTTTTCTGGTGGGTCTGGCCCACGTGATCGAAGCGGATTTTCGTCGTTGGCCGGCCTTCGACAAGACCGCGCGCGTCGCCTCGCACAGCGTCGACGGGGTGATCGAGCTGATGCCGACCAGCGACGGCACGTTGTACGGGTTCAAATACGTCAACGGCCATCCGAAGAACACCAGGGACGGGCTGCAGACCGTAACCGCGTTCGGCGTGCTGTGCGACGTGTTGACGGGCTACCCTCTGCTGCTGAGCGAGATGACGATCCTGACGGCGCTGCGCACCGCCGCCACCAGCGCCCTGGCCGCGCGCGTGCTGGCGCCGGCCGGCGCGCGCACGATGGCGATCATCGGCAACGGCGCGCAGGCCGAGTTCCAGGCGCTGGCCTTCCGTGCGCTGCTGGGCGTGGACCGCCTGCGTCTGTACGACGTCGATCCGGCGGCGAGCGAGAAGACGCGCCGCAACCTGGCCGGCTTCGGTTTCGGCATCACGATCTGCGACAGCACGCAGGATGCGGTCATGGGCGCGCAGATCGTGACCACGGTGACGGCCGACAAGCAATACGCCACCATCCTGACCGACAACATGGTGGGCAGCGGCATCCACATCAACGCGATCGGCGGGGACTGCCCGGGCAAGACGGAACTGCATGCCGACATCCTGCACCGGTCGGCGATTTTCGTGGAGTACGCGCCGCAGACGCGAATCGAGGGTGAGATACAGCAGTTGACGCTGGAGCATCCGGTGACGGAGCTGTGGGAAGTCCTCGCCGGCCAGGCGCCAGGCCGGCGCAGCGCGTCGCAGATCACCCTGTTCGACTCGGTGGGTTTTGCGATCGAGGACTTCTCGGCGCTGCGCTACGTGCGCGACAGCCTGGTTCGTTATCCGATGTTTTCCGAGCTGGACCTGCTGGCCGATCCCGACGAGCCGCGTGATCTGTTCGGGATGCTGCTTCGGGCGGAGCCTTCGCTTGCATGACGATCAGGCAAGGCCTGCTTTTTTGAAAAAAAGCAGCAAAAAACTTTCAGTCGTGCTGTCGCGGACTCGTCGACACAGCGCGCCAAGAACCAAGAGTTTTTTGGTTCTTTTTTGCAAAAAAGAACCGCTTCTTTCCTGACAAGGACCACGTCAATGAACCGTATCTGGTGCGCCATCGCCTGCCTCCTGACCTGCACCGCGCAAGCGCAGGAGCCGCAGAACGAGCGGCCCGCGCATTTCGTGCCGTTGCAGACGGGCTTCGACTACGCCATGCGCAAGGTCGACATACCGATGCGCGACGGGGTGAAGCTGCATGCGGTGATCATGGTCCCCCGTGGCGCGGTGCACGCGCCGATCCTGCTGACGCGCACGCCGTACGACGCCAACGCGCTGACGGCCAACCGGCCAAGTTCGCGCATGATCGCCATGCTGGACGGCTACGACAACGCGAGCGACATCGAGTCGGGCGACGGTTACATCCGCGTGGTCGAGGACGTGCGGGGCAAGTACAATTCGGGCGGCGACTACGTGATGAACCGGCCGTGGCAGGGGCCGCTCAACAGCAGCGGCATCGACCACCAGACCGACACCTACGACACCATAGACTGGCTGGTGCACAACATCCCCGAAACCAACGGCCGCGTCGGCATGCTCGGCATTTCCTATGACGGCTTCACCACGCTGATGGGCCTGATCCACCCGCACCCTGCGCTGCGTGCCGCGGTGCCGATGAACCCCATGGTCGATGGCTGGATGGGCGACGACTGGTTCCACCGCGGCGCGTTCCGGCAGATCAACCTGTCCTACGTGTACGAGCAGGAAGCGACGCACGACAACGCCGAGAAATGGTGGGAGACGCATTACGACGACTACACCATGTACCTGTCGGCGGGCAGCGCGGGCGAGCTGGCGCGCACGCACGGCATGGATCAGCTGGGCTTCTACCGCAAGCTGGTGGCGCACCCTGCCTATGATTCGTTCTGGCAGGACCAGGCCGTGGACCGCAAGCTGGCCGCAGAACCGCTGACGGTGCCGACTCTGCTGGTGCACAGCCTGTGGGACCAGGAGGACATCTACGGCGACATTGCGGTGTGGAAGGCGCTCAAGCCGAAGGACACCGACCATCGCGTGTTCCTGGCCATGGGTCCCTGGCACCATGGCGGCGAGATCGGCGACGGCAGCATGCTCGGCGACGTGCATTTCGACAGCGACACGGCGTTGTGGTTTCGCAGGCACGTGCTGCGCCCGTTCCTGGCGCACTACCTCAAGGACGATGCGCCGCCCTTGACCATCGCGCCCGTCACCGCGTTCGAGAGCGGCACCAACGAGTGGCGCAACCTGCCGTCCTGGCCGGCCGGATGCGAGGCCGGGTGCAGCATCACGCCGCAGAAGCTGCGCCTGACGCCCGATTTCTCGCTGGTGCTGGGCGGCGACGCAGCGGGCGGCAACAGCGCGCTGGACTACGTGTCCGACCCCGCTCACCCGGTGCCGTACCATCCGCGGCCGATGCATTACAGCGAGGATGACGGTAATTTCTGGCACGACTGGCTGGCCGACGACCAGCGCGAGGCCAGCACCCGCACCGACGTTCTGACCCTGCAGACGCCGCCCCTGACCCAGCCCGTGCACATTGCCGGCGAGCCGGTGGCCGACCTGCTTGCGTCCACCACCGGCAGCGACGGCGATTTCGTGGTCAAGCTGATCGACGTGTACCCGGACGAGGTGCCGATCCGCCCCAGGATGAGCGGCTACCAGCTCATGGTCTCGGCCGACATCATGCGCGGCCGCTACCGGCAGGACTTGGCCGTGCCGCACCCGATCACGCCTGGGCAGGCGGTGCGCTACCGGTTCTCTCTGCCGACGGCCAACCACGTCTTCCTGCCGGGGCACCGCATCATGGTGCAGGTGCAGTCCACCTGGTTTCCGCTGGTCGACCGCAACCCGCAAACCTATGTGGACAACATCTTCCTGGCCAAGCCGGCTGACTTCAAGAAGGCGACGATCAGCGTCATGGCCGGCGGAGCGGATGGAAGCTTCGTGGAACTGCCCGTCGTGGCGGCGAAGTAGGGCTCGGCGCGGTGGGCAGCCATGCAAGGCGGCGTCGGAATTGTCTGGCACTCGCAACCAGACAGTGCTAACACCCCGTCGAGAGCGTGGCCCTGGGCACCCATCCCGGCGCACAGCCGAGGCGGTGCCGGCTCGTTCGTAACCTATTCAGGGAGCACAGACATGCAGTTTCGTCCTCTGCACGACCGCGTGGTCGTTCGGCGCATCACGGCCGAGGAGAAGACCAAGGGCGGCATCATCATCCCCGACACCGCGCAGGAGAAGCCGATGGAGGGCGAGATCATCGCCGTGGGCGCCGGCGCGCGCAACGAGCAGGGCCAGATCGTGGCGCTGGACGTGAAGGCTGGCGACCGGGTGCTGTTCGGCAAGTGGTCGGGCACCGAGGTCAAGCTTGATGGGCAGGAGCTGCTTATCATGAAGGAGAGCGACATCATGGGTGTCGTTGAGGGTCAGGCTGCGAGCGCTCAGAAGGCTGCTTAAGGCAAGGGGCTTTGCCCCTTGACCCCATTGGGGCCAGTCGGCCCCAAACCCCATTTATTATCCCGCGGCCCCAATGAAATGGGGTCTGGGGCCGACTGGCCCCAGCGGGTCGAGGGCAGAGCCCTCGCCTTTCTTAGGAGTTCAACATGTCCAGTAAAGACGTAAGATTCGGCGCCGACGCCCGCAGCCGCATGCTCAAGGGCGTTGATATCCTGGCCGACGCCGTAAAGGTGACGCTAGGCCCCAAGGGCCGCAACGTGGTGATCGACAAGAGCTACGGCGCGCCGCGCATCACCAAGGACGGTGTCACCGTCGCCAAGGAAATCGAGCTGTCCGACAAGTTCGAGAACATGGGCGCCCAGATGGTGCGTGAGGTCGCCAGCAAGACCAACGACGTGGCGGGTGACGGCACCACCACGGCGATCGTTCTGGCCCAGGCGATCATCCGCGAGGGCGGCAAGGCCGTCTCCGCCGGCATGAACCCGATGGACCTCAAGCGCGGCATCGACAAGGCGGTCACGGCCGTCGTGGACGAGCTCGCCAAGCGCACCAAGAAGATCACGTCCGAGTCCGAGACCGCCCAGGTGGGAACCATCTCCGCCAACGGCGAGACCGAGATCGGCCGCATGATCGCCGAAGCGATGCAGAAGGTCGGCAACGAGGGTGTGATCACCGTCGAGGAGGCCAAAGGCATCCAGACCGAGCTCGATGTGGTCGAGGGCATGCAGTTCGATCGCGGCTACATGAGCCCTTACTTCATTACCAACGCCGAGAAGATGACGGCGCAGCTGGACGACCCCTACATCCTGATCCACGAGAAGAAGCTGTCCAGCCTGCAGACGCTGCTGCCGCTGCTCGAGGCCGTCGTGCAGTCCGCGCGTCCGCTGCTGATCATCGCCGAGGACGTCGAGGGCGAGGCGCTGGCCACCCTGGTGGTCAACAAGCTGCGCGGCGGCCTGAAGATCGCGGCCGTGAAGGCGCCTGGCTTCGGCGACCGTCGCAAGGCGATGCTTGAGGACCTGGCCATCCTGACCGGCGGCACGGTGATCAGCGAAGATCTCGGCATCAAGCTGGAGAGCGTGACGCTCGACATGCTCGGCCGTGCCAAGAAGGTGTTGATCGAGAAGGAGAACACCACGATCGTCGAGGGCGTGGGCAAGTCCGAGGACATCAAGGGCCGCTGCGCGCAGATCCGCGCACAGGTTGAGGAGACCACGAGCGACTACGACAAGGAAAAGCTGCAGGAACGTCTGGCCAAGCTCGCCGGCGGTGTTGCCGTGATCCGCGTCGGCGGTGCCACCGAGGTCGAGGTGAAGGAGCGCAAGGACCGCGTGGACGACGCGCTGCACGCGACCCGTGCGGCGGTCGAGGAAGGCATCGTTCCGGGCGGCGGCGTCGCTTTGGCACGTGCCAGCCTGGTCCTGAAGGACATGACCGGCGACAACGGGGACCAGAAATTCGGCATCGACGTGATCCGTCGCGCGCTGATGGCCCCTATGCGCCAGATCAGCGAGAACGCGGGCGAGGACGGTGCGGTCATCTCCGGCAAGGTGCTGGAGAACGGCGAGTACAATTTCGGCTTCGACGCGCAGACCGGCGCCTACAAGGAACTGGTTTCGGCCGGCATCATCGACCCCACCAAGGTGGTGCGCTCGGCGCTGCAGCACGCGGCTTCGATCGCCTCTCTGATGATCACCACCGAAGCCATGGTCGCCGACCGTCCCGAGAAGGCGTCGGCCCCGATGGGCGGCGGCGGTGGCGGCGGCATGGGTGGAATGGGCGGCATGGGCGGCATGGACTTCTAGAGCAGATCCCGATCAGACGGAATCGTCTGATCGGGTGAGGATGCTCGCAAAACAAAGAGCTAGAGCCTGTGAAGTGAACGCAAGTGAACGGAACATGCTCTAGAGCAGATCGCGTTCAGGTGAGATCACCTGAACGCGTGACTCTGCTTGCGGAAACAACGGGCTGGACCATGAGCGGTGAGCCGATGCGAAC
>CALMVI010000155.1:36730-36893 GCA_937873095.1 uncultured Acetobacteraceae bacterium
TTTTTGGGGGGGGGGTCGGGGGGGGGGGGGGGGGGGGCCGGGGCCCCACGCCCGATGAGGACGCAGCGGCGATGAACCGTGTGCACATGGCAAGGCCAGGGATGCTCTCCCTGGCCTTGCTGTTTTGGCCCATGCATTCCCTGTCCGCGCCCCCGTCCGCCGC
>CALMVI010000156.1:0-71989 GCA_937873095.1 uncultured Acetobacteraceae bacterium
GGATGAACGCAAAAACAAGGCGACAAGACCGTAACAAAGGTAATGGTTGCTACTTACGCGCGTTCCAGCTCCGCCTTCAGCTCGGGGATGGCGGTGAACAGGTCGGCGACCAGGCCGTAATCGGCGACCTGGAAGATCGGCGCGTCCTCGTCCTTGTTGATGGCGACGATGACCTTGCTGTCCTTCATGCCGGCCAGATGCTGGATCGCGCCGGAGATGCCGATGGCCATGTAGAGTTCCGGGGCCACGATCTTGCCGGTCTGGCCGACCTGGTAGTCGTTCGGCACGTAGCCGGCATCGACCGCCGCGCGCGAGGCGCCGACGGCCGCACCCAGCTTGTCGGCAATCGGATCGAGCAGGTGAAAGTTCTCGCCGTTCTGCATGCCGCGGCCGCCGGAGATCACCACGCGCGCCGCCGTCAGTTCTGGGCGCTCGCTCTTGGACAGTTCGGCCGAGACGAAGCGCGAGGTGCCCGTGTTGCCGGCATCCGTTGCGTCCTCGATGGTCGCGTTGCCGCCCTCGGCCGGCACCGGATCGAAGCTCGCGGCACGGACCGTGATCACCTTCTTGGCGTCCGACGACTTTACTGTGGCCAGCGCGTTGCCGGCGTAGATCGGCCGCACGAAGGTGTCGGCGTCCTCGACGCCCGCGATGTCGCTGATCGGCTGCACGTCCAGCAGGGCGGCCACCCGCGGCATGACGTTCTTGCCTGTGGCGGTCGAAGCAGAGAGCAGATGCGTGTAGTTTGGCGCCAATGCCACCAGCAAGGCGGCCAGCGGCTCGGCCAGCGCGTGGGTGTAGCCTGCGGCGTCCGCCTTCAGCACCTTGGTTATGCCGGGCAGTTTGGCCGCGGCCTGCGCCGCGTCGCCGACCTTGTAGCCGACCACCAGCGCATGCACCTCGCCGAGCTTGGCGGCGGCAGCGACCGCGCTGCGCGAGGGCTGCTTGAGCAGGCCGTTCTCGTGATCGATCAGGACGAGTGCGGTCATTCTATATAACCTTGGCTTCGGTGCGCAGCTTGCCGACCAGCTCGGCGACCGAGCCGACCTTCTTGCCGGCTACACGTGTCGGCGGTTCGACCACCTTCAAGGTGGTCAGGCGCGGCGCAGGGTCGACGCCCAGATCGGCGGGCTTGACGGTCTCTATCGGCTTCTTGCGCGCCTTCATGATGTTGGGAAGGCTGGCATAACGCGGTTCGTTCAGGCGCAGATCGGCGGTGATGATGGCCGGCATGGTCAGCGCCACGGTCTCCAGCCCGCCATCCACCTCGCGCGTCACCGTCGCGGTGTCGCCCTCTATGGCGATCTTGCTGGCAAACGTGCCCTGCGGCCAGCCGAGAAGGGCGGCCAGCATCTGGCCGGTCGCGTTCATGTCGTCGTCGATCGCCTGCTTGCCCATGATGACCAGGCCCGGCTCCTCCTTGGCGACCAGCGCGCGCAGCATCTTGGCGACGGCCAGAGGCTCAGGGCTCGCGTCCGTCTCGACCAGGATGCCGCGGTCGGCGCCCATGGCGAGCGCGGTGCGTATGGTCTCCTGGCAGGCGGCGACGCCGATCGAGACGACCACGATCTCGGTCGCCACACCCTTCTCCTTCAGGCGGACCGCCTCCTCGATGGCGATCTCGTCGAACGGGTTCATCGCCATCTTCACGCCGGCGAGCTCGACCCCTGTCTGGTCGGACTTTACCCGCACCTTCACGTTGTAATCGACGACCCGCTTGACGGGGACCAGGAGCTTCATCGGTTCTACCGCTGCTTGTGACGTTTCGGCCGTAGATAAGGGGCCGCTTTATGGGGTGTCAAACGTCGGCGGCGATGCGGGATCACATGGGACCGGAGTGTCGGAACGTCACCGCCTCATCTTGGCCGGGCTTGTCCCGGCCAGCCACGCGGGAGTGCGTCAGCAGCTCTCATGGGGAGCATGGCATTGCCAGACAGCCGAACCAACCGGAGACGCGTCCTAGTCATGGGACACCCGGATCCGCCTTGATATGAACCCCCAGCATCTGCGCGCGGGCCGGCACGGGCGCCTGGGCGATCTGTGCGAGGGTGGTCCCCTGGGGCGGCGTCATCGTCACCGTCAGCGTGCCGGGATGGTCGAGGAAGTTGGTCAGCTGTTCGGCGGCGTCGGGCTGGCTGGGCAGCATCATGCCCAGCGTCAGCACCGGCACCGCCAACTGCGCCCGGACCATGTCGGGCGTCGTGTGCATCTGCGCCCCGGCCACCGCGAGCAGGCGGTTGACCAGGCTGTGGTCCTCGTAGACGACCGAGGCGCCGTGCAGGGTCGTCGCCATCAGGGCGGCCATCGGCTGCGCCGGAGTGGCCTGCACGGCGTCGTAGCCGGAGAAGTTCGCCTTCACGTGGAACGTGCCAAGGCCGCGCAGGACGATGTCCTCGCTGACCACGCTCGGCTGACCGCCCGCCTGGGCGGAGTGCGCGGACAGCGTCGAGGTCGCGTCGACGTCCATGGTCAGCGCGTTCATCCCGAAGGCCGCAAGCGACACGGCAGCGGCAGGCGGGATGGCCGTCTGACCGGTCGCGACCGTCAGCCCGTGGATGGCGCCGGTGCCGGCGGTCGGCCCGCCGTTCCCCGGCACCTGGCTGGCGTGCATGTCGGCCAGGGCGATGTGCGGGCCTGCCGTCACGTCGAGCGTCAGGCCGGACAGCCCGGCCGATTCGTAGGTTGCGCCGCCGAACATGCCGCGGTCGGCGTGGCCGGACTGGCGTATGGCCTCCAGCACGCCGCGCATGTTGGCCGTCTTGAGGTCGAACGCATCGAGGGTGAGGCGAAAGGGCGGGCCGTGGGGCTTGCCGAGCCAGTCCATCGCGAACGCCTTGACCGCAAACGAGCCGAGCTTGCCGCCATCGTAGTCGCTGATGGTCTGCGATCCGACCGACAGGCTGCCGGCCGGGGCACCCGCTTCCGGGGTGCCGGTTTGCGGGGTGCCGGCTTCTGGGATGATTGCCGCGAAGGTCGTGTCGTCCGCCTGGACGCTGTCGGCCGACAGCGCCAGCGCGGCATCGGCCAGGAAGTCGGGCCTGGCCCGGTTTTCGGGCGTGGGCGGCAGCATGAACGGCCGCCCGCTCAGACGGTGCAGGGTCACGCGGCCGATGGCCAGCCCCGGATGCGTGCCCTGGGTCAGGTGCACGTTGCGGGCGGACGCGTCGGCGATCAGCAGCCGCCGGTCGGTCCAGGCGGGCTTGCCGCCAGGGTAGGCCGCGGGATCGAACACGTCGCGCAGGGCCTGGTCGTTGCCGCCGGACACGGTGATGGCATCGGCGGTGCCGATCGTGGCGCCGTCATGGGTCAACACCACGCTGTGCACGGTGGCCGCACTGGTCAGCGGGTTGTAGTCGACCATGCCGTGCCGCACCGCATAGCCGGGCGGCAGGCGGGCCAGGAACGCGTCGATGCCCTGGTCCACCACCTGGCTCGCCTGGTGCCGGGTGACGGAGCGCAGGCCGAAGAACGCCGCCACGACGACGAGCGCGCCGGCACCGAGGAGAACGCGACGCTGCATGGCAGTCAGTCCCTTGCATCTAAGAAAGATCGTCGCCGCTTTCCTTTCAAGTGGAAAGCAGCCGTCACTGGAGAACGTCTCGGTCGCATCCAGGACGATTTTCGGCAACGCAACTCTCGTGCGCGGACTCAACAACGCGCCGTCCCTCACTTGCCTGCGACAGGGCGGCGACAACGTTCTGCGTGCACCGCGATCCGCTGCCATCGATGCGGTTGGCCAGTTCGACCGCTACCATGCCGACCGACCATTGAGCGAAGTGCCGGGAGAGCAACGTGAGAATTCGGCAGTAGCTGGCTTTCCGGTCTGGATAGGCCAGCAGTGTCCGGTTGAGGGACAGGTTGGCGATCCGGGATGGGTCGCCTGTTTGCGGCGTCAGATGCACCATCGTGTTCGGCAGATCACGGCGAGTGGTGATGTGAAACGCATTGGCAATGTCGTGCATCGCAAGACACTCGTTGGCCACGCAGCCTCTCAGCTTTGCGCTCGCCTGAAAAATCGACGCGTCGGTCGCGGGGCCGTCAAGCAAACCCGTAAGACGATCCACGTCAGCATCTGCGGGCCGCCCAAGCAGAAGGCAAGCCAGACCAAGCAGCACTCCATTTCTAGCGAACATGGCCTGTCCCGTTTTGCTGGTAGAACTTGAACGTTCTTTCCGGTATGCCCGCAACGGTTTTGAGCGTGAACGACGAGTCGCTGGCGAACGAAGGAGCGTAACTCTCTATAGGTTTGCCGTCCTTGTCCCTTGAGTTTCCGTCAGCGTCGGTCACGCCGGGAACAGTCTCAAGGCCACCACCCACATCGATCCCTGATGTCGCGTCACCTTTCTTCGGCATCGCCTGGGGTGTGTAGAAGTGTGTGGCGCCTTGTGTCGGGTCTGCTACGGTTCCATCGAGGATCCCTTTTGCAAGCACCAGAGACGAAGCCGTCGCATGTTTCTGGTGCTGAAAAGCCGGGCGCCAAACGCGTTCGACATCCGGCGTCCCGTTTCGAATCATACGGTTCCGCAATGCCCACCCAACTGCGGTTTGCGCTATCGAGTTCTCGCCGCCTGCCTCAGTCACGATCACTCGCGCAAGATCCTGAACGTTTCGTGCGGCCAGCGTCTCCGCCGTCATCGGTTTGCTGCTTGGGGGCAAGGCCATGGCGAATCCCGATCAGAACGGCACCGTATCGCGGGTGTAGGCGATCAGCAATCAGACCTCGCCCCGCAGCCGCCGTGCCAGGTGCACCAGCATGGCGGCCGTGGCGCCCCAGACGTGATGCTCCTGATGCGGCCAGACCCAGTATTGCCGCTCGCTACCGCGGACCATGGCGCTGCGGCGCTGCGGTGCGTCCGGGTCGAGCAGCACGGCCAGGGGAAGCTGGAACACCGCCTCCACCTCGTGCGCCGAGGGGCGGCAGACGAAGCCGGGGCTGAGCAGCGCCAGCACGGGGGTGACGCGATAGGAGGACACGGTGACGTAGTCGCGCAGCCGGCCGAGCAGTTCCACGTGGGAGGGGTCCAGCCCGACCTCCTCCTGCGCCTCGCGCAGGGCGGCGGCTTCGGGGCTGGCGTCGCCTGGATCGATGCGGCCGCCCGGAAAGCTCACCTGGCCGGAATGCGTGCGCAAGTGGCCGGTGCGCTTGGTCAGCAGGACGCCGGCTGCAGGTCCGGTGACGATGCCGACCAGGACTGCCGCCCGCACCAGGCCGGGATGGTCGGGCAGCTCGCTGTCCGGCGTTATGGTCTCCGGGTCGATAGGGTCCCGGCCGGACAGCCGCGCGCGAAGCTCGTCCGTCGTCACCCGCGCGGCTCGCCCGGGCTCAATCCTCGGTCGGCACGAGGTCGCCCAATGGGAAGAACACGCCGCAGCTCCACACGCCGAGTTTCTGGCAGCCCTCGACCATGCCCGGCACGGCGATCGCCACTAGTTCGTAATACACCGGGCGCGCGATGCGGGCTTCGAGGGGGTAGCCGCCCTGGCCGTTGCGGATGTGGATGTAGGGGACCGGCTCGCAGGTCAGCGCGTTATGGGCCACGCGCAGCGCGTGCTCTGGCCCTGCGGTGACCACCTGGTCGACATTGGTGCGGAAGGACAGGCACTGGTTGCGCCCGCTGCCGCATCGCCGCCAGTCCATCTCGACGGCGATCCAGGGCGTATCCTCGACCTGTATCCGCCCCCTCTCGACCGGCGTCTCCAGGAAGTACTCGCCCACGGCATCGCGCGTCAGCACGCTGCTGAACAGGCAGACCAGCTCCTTTCGGCCGATCGGGCTGCCGCGGTAGAGCCAGGTGCCGTCGCGCTGCACCAGGAACGGCATGTCGCCGCAGTCGTGGCGCGGCCGCTTGGGCCGGACGGGCAGGTCCGCAGGCACGACGATGGGATCGTCGGGGCAGAGAACGGCGCGGTTCATGTCGGGCGGTTCGCCAAGGCTATGGTCCATCGCATGCGTCGATATAGGGAGCGCCTGGGCAGGTATGTAATAGCAGGCCGCCGATTTCGCATGGGGTGTGCGGCCGCGTGGCTGGACGCCGTGCTCGGGGCGGTTGCAGAGTGCGGCCAGGGGTCCACACTCCTCGCGCCGACGCCCGCCACCGCCCCACGCCTTCCATGCATCGTCAGGAACTTCGCTTGCAGGACACTCTGATCGCCGACGCCGACAGGCTGCTCGCTTCCGTATCGGCGGCGCGGGCGGAACTCGGCCGGGTGATCTTCGGGCAGGCGGAGGTGGTCGAGCAGACGCTGGTGGCGCTGCTGGCCGGCGGCCACGCGCTGCTGGTGGGCGTGCCAGGCCTGGGCAAGACGCTGCTGGTGGAGACGCTCGGCACCGTGCTCGGGCTCGACCGCAAGCGCGTGCAGTTCACCCCCGACCTGATGCCGGCCGACATCACCGGCAGCGAGGTGCTCGAGGAGGGCGAGGGAGGCAGGAGGGGCTTCCGCTTCGTGCCCGGCCCGATCTTCTGCCAGCTGCTGATGGCCGACGAGATCAACCGCGCCAGCCCGCGCACCCAGTCCGCCCTGCTGCAGGCGATGCAGGAGCGGCGGGTGGCGGTGGGCGGCGTGGACCATCCCTTGCCTGCGCCGTTCCACGTGCTGGCGACCCAGAACCCGATCGAGCAGGAGGGCACGTATCCGCTGCCGGAGGCGCAGCTCGACCGGTTCCTGCTGCAGGTGCAGATCGGCTACCCGGACGCGGCGGACGAACGGGCGATGCTGCTGGCCACCACCGGCGCCAACGCGGCGGTTGCCCGGCCGGTGCTGACCGCCGACGACCTGACGCGCGCGCAGGCGCTGGTCAGGATGATCCCGGTCGGCGAACAGGTGGTCGACTCGATCCTCGCCCTGGTTCGCGGGGCACGGCCGGAGACGGCCGAGGATGAGGGCGTGCGGCGGCACGTCGCCTGGGGCCCCGGGCCTCGGGCGGCGCAGTCGCTGATGCTGGCGGCCCGCGCCCGCGCCCTGCTTGGCGGCCGGCTGTCGCCGAGCCTGGACGACGTGGCGGCGCTGGCCCAGCCGGTGATGCGGCACCGCATGGCGCTGGGTTTTTCCGCCCGCGCGGAAGGCGTGTCGCTGCCTTCGGTGATCGACACCCTCGTCGCCCGGCTCGGGTGAAGCCTGGCCGGTGCTGATGGAACATCGCTGCGCGCCTTCCTTGGCCCGTCGGGGTAACCTGCGGCGTGCCGGCGGGGGCAACTGATGCGCCACCAGGCCGAGGCGCTGGCCGCCAAGCTGCCGCCGCTGATGGTGGCCGCCGACCAGGTTGCCGCAACCGTGGCGCAGGGCGTGCACGGGCGGCGGCGCATCGGCACCGGCGACAGCTTCTGGCAGTTCCGGCCGTTCGTCACCGGCGACGCCGCGGCCCGCATCGACTGGCGGCAATCGGCCAAGTCCGACCGCGCCTACGTGCGCGACATGGAGTGGGAGGCGGCGCAGACCGTCTGCCTGTGGCGCGACGCCTCGCCCAGCATGGCGTGGCGCTCCGGCCGGTCGCTGCCGGAGAAGCGGCAGCGGGCCGAGCTGCTGCTGCTGGCGCTGACCTCGCTGCTGGCGCGCGCGGGCGAGCAGATCAGGCTGCTGGGCGTGGACGGGCGGGTGTTCTGCGGCCGCAGCGCGCTGGACGGCGTGGCGCGAGCCCTGCCGGGGCACGGCGACGGGCTGCCCGGCCGCGCCGTCGGCGTCCCCCGGCACGCGTCCGTGGTGCTGATCGGCGATTTCCTCTCGCCGCTCGCCGAGCTACGGGCCTGCGTCTCGCGGCTCGCCGCCGTGCCGGCGAGCGGGCACCTCGTCATGGTGCTCGACCCCGCGGAGGTGGCGCTGCCCTATGACGGGCGGGTGCGTTTCCGCGGGCTGGAGGGGGAGGCCGAAGCGATCGTGCCGCGCGTCGAGGGGGTGCGGCAGGCCTATGGCGCGGCGCTGGTCGCGCAGCAGGCCGGCCTTGCCGCCATGTGCGCGGCGGCCGGGTTCGGGCTGATCGTGCACCATACCGACCATCGGCCCGAAACCGCCCTGATGGCGCTGTGGACGGCGCTGGATGCGGGGCGCGCGCGGTGATCTTCGCGACCCCCTGGGTGTTGACGGCGCTGGTGGCGTTGCCGCTGCTGTGGTGGCTGCTGCGGGCCACCCCGCCCGCCCCGCGCGCCCAGGATTTCCCGGCGATCCGGCTGCTGGCGGGGCTGCAGCCCGCCGAGGAGACGCCGGCCCGCACGCCCTGGTGGCTGCTGGCGCTGCGCATGGCTGCGGCGGCGCTCGTCATCGTCGGGCTGGCCCGGCCGGTGCTGACCTCCGGCCAGATGGCGGTGGCGGGCGGCGGCGCTGCCCTGCTGGCGGTCGATGACGGCTGGTCCTCGGGCCCCGACTTCGCCGCGCGGCTGGCGGCGGCAGGCGCCGTGCTCGACCGGCTGGAACGGGCGGGCCGGCCCGTATCGCTGCTGACCACGGCCCCCGGGCTGGACGGGGGGGTGGCGCCAGCGACGGCGCCGATGCCGGCAGGCGAGCTGCGGCCGGTGCTGGCGGCCCTGCAGCCGAAATCATGGCCCACCGATCGCGGTCGCGCCGCCTCGCGGGTGATGGGACATGGGCCGGTGTTCTACGTGTCCGACGGGCTGGCGACCGGGCGGGACGCGCCGTTCGTCCGGGCGCTGGCCGCGCGCGGCAGGGTGACGGAGTTTTCCGGCGGCCTGCCGGCGAGGCTGCTGCGGACGGCCTCGGCGCCCGAGCAGCTGTTGGCGAAGCTGCGGCAGATCCCCTCTGCCGTGGCGCGGACCGAGTTCGTGCTGGCCGAAACCAATGACGGGCGGGTGCTGTCCCGCACGCCGATGCTGTCGCCGGCCGGCGCGGCGGAAGCGGAGGCGGTGGTGGCGCTGCCGCCCGAGCTGCGCAACCAGCTGGGCGCGCTGCGCCTGTCGGGCGCGCCGGGCGCAGGCTCGGTGGCGCTGCTGGACGAGGCGGCGCGGCGGCGCCCGGTGGGCCTGGTCGGCGGCGGCACCGGCGCAGACACGCCCCTGCTGGGCGACCTGTTCTACCTGGACCGCGCGCTGGCGCCGACGACGGAGCTGCGGCGCGGCGACGTGGCCTCTCTGCTGAAACGCCAGCTGTCTATGCTGGTCGTCACCGCAGGCACGCTGCCGGCAGGAGAGGCGGTGGCGGTGGGTGACTGGGTGAAGCATGGCGGGCTGCTGCTGCGATTCGCCGGTCCTGGCCTGGCGGCGGGCGAGGACGCCGACCCGCTGCTGCCCGGCCGGCTGCTGCCTGGCGACCGCCAGCTGGGCGGTGCGATGTCCTGGAGCCAGCCCGCGCATCTGGCGCCGTTTCCGGACGGCTCGCCGTTCGCCGGCCTGCGCATCCCCGCCGAGGTCAGCGTCAACCGGCAGGTTCTGGCCGACCCGTCGGATCCGACGCCGCAGACCTGGGCGCGGCTGACGGACGGCACGCCGCTGGTGACGGCCGCGCGCGTGGGTTCTGGCGAGGTGGTGCTGTTCCACGTGACCGCCAACGCCGACTGGTCGAACCTGCCGCTGTCCGGCCTGTTCGTCGACATGCTCGGCCGGCTTGCCAGGCGGTCGGCAGGCGTCGCCGTCGTGGACGACGGCCGCATGCTGGCGCCCGCGCTGTCGCTGGACGGGTCCGGCGTGCTGGGGACACCGCCGCCGGCGGCGCGCCCGGTCAGCGCGCGCGACCTGGCCGACACCATGCCCTCGCCCCTGCATCCGCCCGGGCTGTACGGGCCGGAGCGGGACCGGCACGCGCTGAACCTGGGCAGTGCCGCCATTCCGCTGACCGCCATGGCGTCCGTGCCCGGCGCCGACCTGCTGCCGCTGGATGCCGCACCGAGGGAGCGGCCGCTCGGGCCCTGGGCGGTCGCCCTGGCGGTGGCGCTGCTCTGCGTGGACATGGTGCTGACGCTTGGCCTGCGCGGGCTGCTCGCGCGCTGGCGGCCCGGGGTGGCGGCGCTGCTGATCGCGGCCTGCGTGGCAGGCGGGGCACGGGCAGAGAGCCCCGCCCTGGCGACCCATCTGGCCTATGTGGTGACCGGTGACGCGCAGGTGGACGCGACCTCGCGCGCCGGGCTTGCCGGGCTGTCGGACTACGTCAACGGCCGGACGGCCGCGGTCCTGGCCGACCCTGCCGGCGTGGTGCCCGGGCGCGACGACCTGAGCTACTACCCGCTGCTGTACTACCCGGTGACCAGCGACGCGCAGGCGACGCCGGCCATGGTGAGCGCGCTGAACGGCTACATGCATGACGGCGGCATCGTGGTGATCGACCTGCGCGGCGGCGGCAGCGAGGCGGCGGGCTCGGGCGCCGGCATGGCGCCGGATACCGGGGCGGCGCTGCGGCGCATCGGCCAGGGCCTGGCGATCCCGCGCCTGGCGCCGCTGACCTCGGCGCACGTGCTGGCGCGCGCCTTCTACCTGCTGCAGGATTTTCCCGGCCGGTTCGACGGCGACACGGTGTGGGTGCAGCAGGACCAGGACCGCAGCAACGACAGCGTCAGCCCGGTCATCGTCGGCAGCAACGACTGGGCCGCCGCGTGGGCGGAGGACGAGGACGGGCGGCCTTTGTATGCGACGATCCCGGGCGGCGCGCGGCAGCGCACGCTGGCGTTCCGCTTCGGGGTGAACCTGGTGATGTACGCGCTGACCGGGAACTATAAGGGCGACCAGGTGCATGTGCCGGCCATCCTGGAGCGGCTGGGGCAGTGATCAGCCAGGCCTACGCCGCGCTGCGTTTCGATCCCGTCCTGCCTGCCTGGCTGCTCGGCCTGCTCGCCGCGCTCTGCCTGATCGCCGTGGCGCTGGGCCTGTGGCGCCGGGCGCGCGGCAGCCTGTGGCGCGCGGCCGCGTTTGCCGTGCTGCTGGCCTGGCTCGCCGGGCCGACCCTGGTGCGGGAGACGCGGCAGGGGCTCTCAGACATCGCGCTGCTGGTGCTGGACCGCTCGGCCTCGATGCAGGTCGGCAACCGTGCGGTGCTGGCGCAGCGTGCGGCGCAGGCGGTGCAGGCGCAGGCGGCGCGGATGCCTGGGCTCGAGTTGCGGACCGTCACTGTGCCGGAATCGGGCCATGACGGCACGCTGCTCTGGGCTGCCGCCTCCCGCGCGCTGGCCGACATCCCGGCCAACCGGCTGGCCGGCGTGATCGCCGTGACCGACGGCCAGGTGCACGACCTGCCGGCGAGCGCGCCCCCCTCTTCGCTGCAAGCACCCCTGCACGCGCTGATCGCGGCCGCTGGCGAGGAGTGGGACCGTCGGGTGCGGGTGATCGAGGCGCCGACCTACGGCATCGTCGGCCACTCGCTCGATCTGCGCGTGGTGGTGGAGGATCTGGGCCCGCCCGGTGCGTCGCCGCCCGGCCCCGCCCACCTGACGGTGCAGGTGGATGGCGCGCCGCCGACCACCACCGACGTGGCGGTGGGCGAGGTGCAGACGGTCCCGGTGCAGATCGCGCGCGCCGGGCAGATGCTGGTCAAGCTTGCGACCGACGCCGTGCCTGGCGAGGCGAGCCCGATCAACAACCAGACCGTGGTGCAGATCAACGGCGTGCGCGACCGGCTGCGCGTGCTGCTCGTCTCCGGCGAGCCGAACCAGGGCGAGCGCACCTGGCGGCGGCTGCTGAAGTCCGACCCCGCGGTGGACCTGGTGCACTTCACCATCCTGCGGCCGCCGGAGAAGGACGACACCACCCCGCTGAACGAGCTGGCGCTGATCGCCTTTCCGACCCGCGAGCTGTTCCAGGACAAGCTGTCCGGCTTCGACCTGATCATCCTCGACAGGTTCACCGACCGCGGCATCCTGCCGCATCTCTATCTGCGCAACATCGCCGACTACGTGCGCCACGGCGGCGCGCTGCTGCTGACGGTGGGGCCGGAGTTCACCGGCGCGCGCAGCCTGGACGCGACGCCGCTGGGCGCCGTGCTGCCCGCCCATGCGCCCGCCGAAGGGTCCGCGCGTGAGGGCGGGGGCGTGGTGGACGGCCGTTTCGTGCCGAAGGTGACCGATCTCGGCAATCGCCACCCGGTGACCGAGGGGCTGGCCGGCCCAGACCCGTGGGGCCCTTGGTACCGCGCAATCGCCGGCGAGGACGTGGACGGCCAGGTGCTGATGACCGGGCCGGGCGCGCAGCCGCTGCTGATCCTGAGCCATGTGGAGCGCGGCCGGGCGGCGATGCTGATGAGCGACCAGATCTGGCTGTGGTCGCGCGGGCATGACGGCGGCGGCCCGCAGGTCGAGCTGCTGCGGCGGGTGGCGCATTGGCTGATGAAGGAACCCGAGCTGGACGAGGAACGCCTGCAGGCGCGCATCGCCGACGGGAAGCTGCTGGTGGAACGCCGGTCCGTGGCCGCGGCCAGTGCCGGCGACGTGACGCTGACGCCGCCGGACGGTCCTGCGCGGACGCTGCACCTGGTGCAGGCGGGCGCGGGGCATGCGGTCGGCCGCGTGGATGCGGCAATTCCCGGGGTGTGGCAGGTGGGCGATGGCACGCACCTGGCGTACGCCGCCGTGGGACTGGACAATCCGCTGGAATATGCAGACCTGCGCGCGACGGCCGGCCCGATGCGCCGCCTGGTCGATGCCTCGGGCGGCGGTGTCGACTGGCTTGGCGCCGGCACGCCGGAGTTGCGCCGTGTGGGCGCCGAGGACCCGGCGGCCGGGCGGGGCTGGATCGGGCTGCGGCGGCGCGACGCGAACCTGGTCACAGGGGTGGCCGATGTCGCGCTGTTGCCGGTCTGGGCGGCGCTGCCGCTTCTGCTTGGGCTGATGCTGGCCGCCTGGCGCCGGGAGGCGCGGTGAGGATGACTCGCCGGGAGGCGCGGTGAGGACGACTCGCGGGGAGGCGCGGTGAGAAGCCCTCGGAGTGTCGAAACCGTGTTCTTCGGTCCGGTTTCCTGTGCTATGCGTTAATCATGATCAGAGTCGCACTGTTTCTATGCCTGGTGAGCGTTCCTGCGTTGGCCCAGGTCGGTCCCTCCATGGGAGGGGGCGGCGCGGGCAGCTACGGCGGTTCGGGCATGACCGGCTCGCGCTCCGGCCTGCCGTCGCGGCACCAGGAGGACGATCAGGACGCCGAGAAGAAGTCCGACAAGCCCGAGGCGCCGCCGGCGTCGATCCCTGGCGCACAGCCCGATGCCGATGCGGTGGTCGTTCCCTCCGACAAGGTGGCGGCCGAGATGTCGCCCAACGACGCATTGTTCGATGCCATCAACCGCGGCGACCTGGCCGCAGCCAAGGACGCGCTGAACCGCGGCGCGCAGCTGGACAGCCATAACGTGCTGGGCCAGACGCCGACGGACGCCGCCATCGACCTGAGCCGGAACGACATCACGTTCCTGCTGCTGTCGATGCGCGGCAGCGTGCCCACGCACGCTGCGACCGCCGTGGCGCATGGGCCCGCGCCGGCCGGCCACGCGAAGGCGACGCTGGCGCATGCGAGCCTGCGGCCTGTCAAGCGGGCGCCGGTGGTGGCCGATCGCGGCACGCCCAACCCGGCGGTGGGGTTCACCGGGTTCTAGATCTTTACCCGATCAGACGAATCGTCTGATCGGGTAAAGATGCTCGCAACACAACGAGCTAGAGCCTGGCGAGTGAACGGACCATGCTCTAGGGACATGTCCTAGCCGCTGCAGGTGAAAACCGGTTGCTGACGGACGCGTTCGGCTGCCGCCCCTTATGGCGAGGACCGCGCGATGGCCGACAGCACCGACGAGGACTACATGCGACGCGCGATCGACATCGCGCGTGAGGGCGAGCGCAACCCCGGCGGTTCGCCGATCGGCTGCGTCATCGTGCTGAACGGGCGGATCATCGGCGAGGGCCACAACATGACCCACGGCCGGCACGACCCGACCGCCCATGGCGAGGTGGTTGCGATGCGGCGTGCGGGCGAGACGCTGCAGAACTGGGAGCTGCGCGGCGCCACGCTGTACAGCACGCTGCAGCCCTGCGGCATGTGCACCATGGCGAGCATCTGGGCCAAGATCGGCCGCATCGTCTACGGCGCGGGGCGCGACGACGTCCACGCCATGTATTTCGAGGATAGGCACCTGGACACAGACGACTTCATCAGGGACGCATACCGCAAGGATTTGGTGATCGAGGGCGGGCTGCTGGCGCGCGAGTGCGCCGAACTCTACTTCAAGCCGGACGAGGACGTTCCCGTGGAGGAACAGGCCAACATCTAGGCGGTCCGTGATGCGAGCGCTTTGGGACGGTGGCAGCAGCTACATACGGGTCATGCTGCGCGACGTGCACACCGAGGCGCATGTGGGCCTGCATCCGTGGGAACGCCATGCGGAACGGCCGACCCGGCTGGTCGTGAACGTGGAGATGTTCGCCCATGACGACGGCGCGGAGCCCGACACCCCGGCGTCGATCATCGATTACGACCCGGTGCGCGCTGCGCTGAAGGGCTGGCCTGGCCGCCCGCATACCGATCTGCTGGAGACGCTGCTGGAGGAACTCGTCGAGCTGTGCTTTGGCAACCCGCGCGTCGAGGCCTGCCGCGTTTCGATCGTGAAGCCTGACGTCTTCAACGAGGTCGCGGCGGCGGGCGTGGAAGTCTATCGCGTACGCAAGCGGTGAGGCGCGTTCTGGTCACCGGCGGCGCGCGGCGCATCGGTGCGGCGATCAGCCGCGCATTGGCGGCCGATGGCTGGCACGTGATCGTGCATTACCGCAACTCCTCGGCCGACGCCGTGGCTTTGGCCGAGGAGATCGCCGATGCGGGCGGCCATGGCGGGACCATCGCCGCGGATCTGGCCGACCGGGATGCGGTCGCAACCCTGATTGCCGACTGCACGGCGCGCTTCGGGGCGTTGAGCGCGCTGATCAACAACGCGTCCAGTTTCAGCTACGACCGGTTCGATACGATGGATGCGGCCGGCTGGGACGCGCATCTTGGGTCCAACCTCGAAGCGCCGGTGTTCCTGTCCCAGGCGTTCGCCCGCCAGTGCAACGGGCCTGGCGCGATCATCAACATGCTGGACCACAAGGTTGCCGCACCGAACCCGGATTTCTTCAGCTACACGGTCGCCAAGCTCGGCCTGGCGAGTGCTACCACGCTTCTGGCGCAGGCGCTGCGGCAGACAGGCATACGGGTGAATGGTGTGGCGCCCGGCATCACGCTGCTGAGCGGGCGTCAGAGCGAGGCCGGCTTCAGGCACGCCTGGACGGCGCCGCCCCTGGGGCGCAGCTCGACGCCGGGCGAACTCGCCGATGCCTGCCGCTACGTGCTGGCGACGCCATCGTTGAACGGACAGGTGCTGGTGCTTGACGGGGGCGACTCGCTGCTCCGGCGTCGCAGAGACATCGCCTTCGATACGCAGGATTAGCGGGGTATGCTGATGTGTCAGCCCGACCCGCTCAGCCGTAAGTTTGTCGAGCAGCGCCTGTGTGCATCGAAACGGCGCAAGCTCCGTACACTGGAATTTGAGCGCGCAACTCCTTCGACCGCAGCGGCTTGCACGGTCACGCGCCCGCGGGCGGGCGTGACCACCGACAGTGAGGAGACGGCGATGCCGCAATTCGACGCGACGATCAAGCACATCAAGGATGGCGTGAAGAGCATGACGGTCAGCGCCGCCGTCAAGAACATCGAAGGCTGGGAGGCGACGCTGGAGAAGCTGGACGCGCCCGGTGCGAAGACGATCGTGAAGGACCTCGAGAACCTCAAGAAGCACCTGCACGCCAAGGAGCTTGACGGGGAGGCGATTCGCAAGCTGGTGACCAAGCTCGGCAAGGAGACGGTGAGCCTGGCCGGGAAGTCCGACAGCAAGAACGCCGAAAAGGCCAAGGCGCTGGGCGAGGCGCTGAGCCATGCCGCCGAGACTGAAGAAGCAGAGGCGAAGTAGACTAGAACATGGTCGGTTCAGGTGGAATCACCCGAACCGACAAACATACCCGGCCAATGCAAGATAAAGCATGGTTGGCTCAACTTGAACCGCACATGCTTTAGCCGGCCGGTGGCGAAACCGCCGGCCGCATCCTGGGCGTGTCACGGTGCCGAACGCTAACGGAATTACGACGCCGGCAGATACTGCGCCGCAAGCTCGGCGAAAGAAGCGACTTGCTCCGCAGCCCAGGCGCGGTCTCGGTCCAATTCCCGAGCCATGATATCGGCGACGGCAGCCGACATGGCGACCGAAGCGCGCGCGTTCAGCAGCAGCGCGCGCGTTCGGCGCGACAGCACGTCTTCCAGGCTGCGCGCCATCTCGTGCCGAACCGCCCAGACGATTTCCGCGGCGATGATGGGCAGCGCGGGGTGCAACTGGCGGGACAGGTCCGGACGCCCAGACGCCAGGGCGAGGATGCCGGCCGCGTCCGTGCCGTAGACGGCGAGCGCGCCCAGATCGTCGGGCTGCGCGTGGTAGCCGTGCACGCGCAGGCCGCGGGTGACGCACGCTGCCTCCGGCAAGTTGCCAAGCGTGATCGCATGGTCGACGCAGTCTTCTGCCATGTTCCGATAGGTCGTCCACTTCCCGCCGACGATGGTCAGCAGGCCGGAATTGTCGATCTGGATCGTATGGTCGCGCGACAGGGCCGACGTCTTGCCATGCGTGGAGCCGGACGCTTTGACCAGCGGCCGGATGCCGGCGTAGATGCTCAGGATGTCGCGGCGCGTGGGTGGGCGGCTGAGGAAACGTCCTGCGGTGTCCAGGATGAACGCGATTTCCTCCTCGAACGGCCTGGGCTCGTAGCTCGGCGCCTCGACCGGCGTGTCGGTGGTGCCAACGACGGTGTGGCCGTGCCAGGGGATGGCGAAGAGCACGCGCCCGTCGCTGGTGTGGGGCACCATGATCGCGTGGCCGCCACGCAGAAACGAATCCTCGAACACGAGGTGGATGCCCTGGCTGGGGCTGATCATGGCGGGCGCGTCGGGCTGTGCCAGCCGCCTTGTCTCGTCGGTGAAGATGCCCGTCGCATTGACGACGACCCTGGCGGCAAGCTTCAGCCGCTCACCCGTCTCGCGTTCCTCGGCCACGACGCCGGCCACGAACCCGTCGGCGCCTCGGACCAGTTCGACCGCGGACGCGTAGTTCAGCACGGCGGCGCCGTGATCGGCGGCCGTCGCGACCAGGTGGATGAGCAGGCGCGTGTCGTCGAACTGTCCGTCGTGATAGGTCACGCCGCCGCGTAAGCCGTCCTGCCTTATGCCAGGCAGGCACGCGAGCGTTTCCTCGCGCGACAGGATGCGCGAACGGCCGAAGCCGTATTTCCCGGCGAGCAGGTCGTACACCTTCAGGCCGATGCCGTAGAACGGCGCTTCCCACCACGCGTAGTTCGGAACGACAAAGGCGAGGTCATGGACGATGTGCGGGGCGTTCTGGCGCAGCAATCCGCGCTCCTTCAACGCTTCCATCACCAGCGATATGTTGCCCTGTTCCAGGTAGCGCACGCCGCCATGCACCAGCTTGGTGCTGCGGCTGGACGTACCCTTGCCGAAATCCTCGCGTTCCAGCAGCAGAACGTCCAGGCCGCGTGTGGCGGCATCGACGGCTACGCCGGCCCCGGTGGCGCCGCCGCCGATGACGATGATGTCCCACGGCCGGTCATGGGCGCGGATGCGCGCCAGCATCGCGTCGCGGTTCATGGGTTGCCGCCGAACCAGGATCTCGACCGCCGCACCGCGTCCTGCCAACGGGCCGAGCGCGCCAGTGCGTCGGACCGGTCCATCCGCGGGACGAAGACCTGCCCCGGGCCTCTCAGCCCGGCAATCTCGTCCATGCCTGCCCAGAAGCCGGATGCGAGGCCGGCCAGGTAGGCCGCGCCCAGCGCCGTCGTTTCCGCGATGGCCGACCGTTCCACCGGCAGCCCGAGCAGGTCCGCCTGGAACTGCATGAGCATGTCGTTGGAGGCCGCGCCGCCATCGGCCTTGAGCATGGTGAAGGCCTGGTGCGTGTCGGACTCCATCGCGCGAACGACGTCGGCCACCTGGAAGGCGATGCTGTCGATTGCCGCGCGCGCGATGTGGCCGATTTCCGTGCTGCGCTGCAACCCGATGATCAACCCGGCGGCGTGCGGGTCCCAATATGGCGCGCCGAGGCCGGTGAACGCCGGCACGAAGACGAGGTGCGCACTGTCCGCGCCTGACGCGATCTGCTCGATGTCGGGCGCGCTGGCGAAGAACTGCATCTTGTCGCGCAGCCATTGCACGACTGCGCCGCCCACGAAGACGCTGCCTTCCAGCGCATAGCACAGCGTGCGGTCCGCCGTGCAGGCGATGGTCGTGATCATCCTGGCCTGCGAGAGCCTGAACTCGGCGCCGATGTTCTGCAGCAGGAAGCACCCGGTTCCGTAGGTGTTCTTCGCGTCGCCAGGGTTCGTGCAGAGCTGGCCGAACAGGGCGGATTGCTGGTCGCCGGCGATCCCGGCGATCGGGATGCCGGCAAGGTCCGGCGTGGTGGCTTCCCCGATTTCCCCGCTGGACCACACGACCTCCGGCAGCAGGCTTTCTGGAATGCCGAACACCCTCAGCAGCTCGTCGTCCCACTGGTCGCGGACGACGTCGTAGAGCATCGTGCGGGAGGCGTTCGTGCGATCGGTGACGTGGCGCCTGCCGCCGGTCAGATGCCAGACGAGCCAGCTGTCGACGGTGCCGAAGGCGAGCTTGCCGTGTTCGGCGCGGCTGCGGGCGCCCTGCACATGGTCCAGCATCCAGCCGATCTTCGTGGCCGAAAAATACGGGTCGATGAGCAGGCCGGTCTTGCCGCGCACCATGTCCAGGGCGCCGCTCTGCCGCAGCGTGTCGCAGGCTGCAGCCGTCCTGCGGTCCTGCCAGACGATGGCGTTGTAGATCGGCTCGCCGGTTTCGCGGTCCCAGACGATGGCGGTTTCGCGCTGGTTGGTGATGCCCAGGGCAGCGATGTCGGACGGCGCAGCGCCGGCCTGCTGCAGGGCATGCGCTGCCACGTGGAGCTGCGAGGCCAGGATGTCGGCGGGGTCATGCTCCACCCAGCCGCTGTCGGGGTAGATCTGCGCCACCTCCTGCTGCGCCTGTGCTGCCACCGTGCCGTCGTGATCGAAGAGGATCGCGCGCGAGCTGGTCGTCCCCTGGTCGAGGGACAGCACGAAGCGTGCCATGGCAGCGGCCTCCTTGCAGGGACCGGACCGGGCGCCAGTCCGTGCGGGCGCGTCAATATCATCGAAAGCTCTCGCGCATAAGCTGCGCTCCGGTGCGGCCAAGTCCTGGCGCAGCCTGCCGCCGGAACGCGCCGGCGTTTCGCGCGGCACTCTCATCACGGTCTGGCGCGGGTGTGCATGGCTCCGTTTCTTCTGGCTATCCTGATCGGCTTCGTCGCGGGCCTGCGGTCGATGACCGCGCTCGCGGTGGTGAGCCTGGCCGCGCATGCCGGGTGGCTGGCGCTCGATCGCACGCAGGTCGGTTTCCTGGGCGCGCCGGCCATGGTGTGCCTCCTGGTGACGCTTGCCGGTGCGGAGATGATGTGCGACGCGCTGGTCGCCGGGCACAGCCGCAAGCGGCCGCCGCAATTCGGCATGCGGCTGGTCAGCGGCGGCGTGTGCGGAGCAGCACTCGGCGGCAGCGGCGGGGCGCTTTGGGGCGGGGTGTTCGGTGGCGTGCTGGGCGCGCTGTGCGGCACGCTGGCCGGTTGCGATTTTCGTCTGTGGCTGGCCAGGACCATGCGGCAGGACGGTCCGGCTGCGTTGACCGAAACTGCGGTCGCCGTCGGTGCGGCAACCCTGGTCATGGCGGGGCTCGGCTGACCGCGATCGAGGCTGTGGAGCAGCATGCGGGCGGACGAAGCACCAGGCGGCGCGCCCGCCTGGCAGAACGACGCTGAAGCGGTGTGACGGGGCCGGCGGCGTCGTCATGATCCGGAGTATCAGACAGGCCGCTCGGCCGGTCCGACGTCTGTCAGAAGAACTTGCGTATCCCTGCGTAGAACGCCCGTCTCGGCCCATATTGCGGGGCGAACACGCCGACGCCGGTTCCCGAGCGGATCTCGTAGCTGCGGTCAGTGACGTTGATTATCGCGGCGTTCAGTTCGAACGGTCCTCCGAACACGTGGTCGAAACGGTGCGTGGCGCCCAGGTTCAGCTGGAAATACGGTGCAACCGCGCCGCCGTTCGGAACGTCGCCTGCATCCTCGCGCAGGCCGGTGCCGTATAGCGCGTCGGCGTTCAGATGCGTGCCGAACAGGTTGTAGGACGCCCCTGCCGACGCCGTGTAGAACTGGTTGTGATCGGTATAGATGTAGTGGGTGTCGATGTAGGCCAGATCGTCAGGGCTGAAGTTGAATTGCTGCGAGACCAGCTGGGTCGCGCGCTCCCGACCGATTGAAAGGTTGCCGTAGGCCGACAGGTTGCCGCGGTCATAGGTTCCGGTGAACTCGATTCCCAGCACGTGCGCGTGCGCGTAGTTGAACACCGATTCGATGATGGGAGCGCCGAACTGGCCCTCGTCGATCAGGTCGCGCGCGATCTTCCAGTAGCCGTCCACCCCCAGCCTGAAGCCGGGGAAAAACACATGCTCGGCGCCCACGTCGAAGTAGTTCGAGCGTTCAGGCAGGATGGGGCTGTCCTGGGGCGGCGAAGCCTGCGTGTAGCCGCCAGGGTAACCGGTCGTGCCGGCAAACGTCGAGATCGACTGACCTGATATGTTCTCAAGCGAGGGCGGCGTGAAATATCGCGAATAGCCGGCGTGAAACGCGGTTTCCGCATCCGGCTTCCAGACCAGGTTGACGCGCGGGCTCACCTGCTGGGTGTCGGTATAGGCGTTCAGCACGTCGTAGCGTAGTCCGTAGTTGACGGTCAGCGTCGGCACGACGCGCCATTCGTCCTGCGCGTAGGCGCTATAGGTGAAGCCGGTCTTGCCGGCTCCGTCGGTCACGTGCACGGGGGTGGTACCGACGCTCGAACAATCGGCGGCCAGGCAGGGAAACACGTCGGAACTCGTGCTGGACGTCGCTCGCTCACCGTTGAACAGGAGGCCGTAGCGGAGCGTGTGGTTGTCGGCGACCTCGTAGCTGCCGTCGACCTGCACGCCTTCGGCGACGTCCGAGCGGGTGGCGTTCTGCGCCAGGCCGTAGAACAGCAGGTCGCCGACGTGGTCGGGTGTATAGGCCAGCCGGCTATACCGTTCGAATGCCGAAATCTGGAAGCTGTAGCCGTCCGCAGCCTTGAGGTAGGACAGTATGCCGTAATCGTTGCTCTCGTTCTGGCTCTCGTTCAGCAGGGCCGAATTGAAGTAGCTCTGGTTGCCGAGCGTGAAGGCGGTCGGCTGGCCCGGGTTGTCCGGTATCTGGAACGCGCCCTGGTACACGCCGAACATCGCCGTGATCTTGCTGGTGGAATCGATGATGTCTTCGATGTAGCCGAAGCCGTGCCCCTGCTGCGTGTCGTCGTGCAGCGGCTCGCTGGACCCGGTCGGGTTTTCGATGCCGATGCCGTTCTGGGTGTAGTCGCCGGCGAAGTAGTAGGAGATGGTGCCGACGGCGCCGGCATACTCGGCGGAGGGCTCCAGCCAGCCGTGGCTACCGCCGTAGATGCCGATCGAACCGCCCGGCTGGAACGTCCCCGACTTGGTCTGTATGTCGACGATGCCAGTCGTGTACAAGCCGTATTGGGCCGGCAACGACCCGGTGATCACGTCGATCGAGGAGGCGAAGCGCGAAGTCAGGCTCTGGCCGAAGAAGCTTATGCCTTCGGGCAGGATGACGCCGTCGATGCGGTACTGGATGTTGGCGTGGTCGTTGCGCAAATGGATCTGGCCGTAGGAGTCCTGAGACGCACCCGGAACTTGCAGAAGGGTCTGGTTGAGCGGGATGTCCTCGCCGCCCGGCTGGTTCTGGATCGCCTTGCTGCTCAGCGTGTAGACCGTGGCCCCGATACGCGTCTCGATCTGGCTGCGCGCCTTCGCAAGCCGTTTGGCGGTCACGATGATGTCTTCCGTGGTGCCGGGGGCCGGAGATTGACGCGTGGGCAGCGATGCGGGCGCAGGATTGGCAGCAGGCGGCTGCTGCTGGTCGGCCAGGGCGGACACGACGGGACTGGTCAGGGCAGAGGTGGCGAGTGCCGCCCAGACGACGCCGCGGCTGCGCGCCGTGCACCGACGGCGGCTGGGGAGTTGGCCGGTCCGGTCGCGCTGGCAGCATAGACCGACACGTAGGATTGACACGGCCACACCCCCTCACAATGACGCAATGTTATCACATAACGTTGCGCCGCGCGGCCGTCAAACCCGTCGGGCGACCAGGCAAGGCGGATGGCACGCCCGCCAGGACGTAGGCCGCCATGCTGAGCGCGCTGATGCAGAAGCTGGCGGGCCAGTCGGTCCAGTAGCACAGGGCGATGCCGAGCCAGGCTTCCAGCAGCGCCAGGCCCGCCGACACGGCCAGCCCGGCAGGCACCCGCGTGGTCAGGCGCTGGGCTGCGGCCGCAGGACCCACCATCAGCACGAACACCAGCAGAACGCCCACGATCTGCACGCACTCGGCGGTTGCCAGGGCCACGATCACCAGGAACAGCACGTCCTGCCGGCGCAGCGAGACGCCGCGCGCCTCCGCCAGCTCCGGCTGCAGGCTGGCGAACAGCAGCGGGCGGGACGTCACGGCCAGTGCCGCCAGGCTCGGCACCGCCAGGGCCAGCAGCGCCCAGATCGTGGGCAGGTCGACCGAGAGCACGTTGCCGAACAGCAGCGCCGTCGCCTGGGTCGCAAACGCGGTGTAGTAGTGCAGGAACAGCAGGCCGACGCCGAGCGAGAGCGACAGCGCCATGCCGATCGCCACGTCGCGCTGCGCCAGCGCGCCGCCGAGCGCGCCGATGCCGGCCCCCGCCACGACGGTCGCCGCCACCAGGCCCCAGAGCGGGGCCACCCCGAGCAGCACGGCGCCGGCGGCACCGGTGAAGCCGACATGCGCCAGGGCATGGCCGGCGAATGCCTGGCCGCGCAGGACGAGGAAGTAGCCGACCAGGCCGGACAGGACCGCCACGATCGTCGCCGCGGCAAAGGCGTGGCGCATGAAGTCGTACTCAAGCATCGCCGTGCCGGCCATGGGCTTGCCCGTCGTGAAAATGTCCGTCTTGGCGGTGCCCGTCTTGGCGATACGCGTCGCGCTCGGCGTCGTTGTTGCCCGACATGACGAAGACGCGGCCGCGCACGTGCACGACGTCGATCGGCGAACCGTAGAGGCGCGAGAGGACAGGGCCGGTAATCACCTCGGCCACCGTGCCGATCGCTGCGTGGCCGCCGCCCAGGTAGAGCACGCGGTCGAGCTGGCCCAGCAGCGGGTTCAGCTCGTGCGCGCTGAACAGCACGGTCATCCGCAGCTCGCGCTGGACCGCGCGCACCAGATCCACGACGCTGCGCTGGTGATGCACGTCCAGGCTCATCAGCGGCTCGTCGAGCAGAAGCAGGCGCGGCCGGCCGATCAGCGCCTGCGCCAGCAGCAGGCGCTGCCGTTCACCGCCGGACAGGTCAAGCAGCGGCCGGTCGGCAAGGTCGCGTCCGCCCACCATGTCGAGCGCCCAATCCACCTCGCGCCTGCCGTCGCGGTTCAGCATCGGCAGCCCCCACCGGTGCCCGCGCACCACGCCGGAGACGAACTCGCGGCCGCTGAGTCGCGCGCCGCCAGCGGCCGCGCGCGACTGGGGCATGTAGCCGATGGCCGGGTTGCCGCGCACCGGCCTGGCGCCCAGGACGCGGAGTTCGCCTTGCGCCGCCGGAACCAGGCCCAGCATGGCGCGCATCAGCGTGGTTTTGCCGGCGCCGTTCGGACCCAGCATGCCCACGAACTCGCCCGTCTCCAGCGCGAAGCTCACGTCCCTGAGAACGATGCGTCCGCCGCGCGCCAGGGTCACCCGGTCCAGCCAGGCGGCCTCGGCGCCGCCTGCGGGTGGCCGCACGATCCCGTCCCGCCGGCTGCCCGCCATAGGGGCGTCCGGCGCGCTCCTGGCGGTCATGCTGGCCTGGCTTGTCATTGCTGCCTGTTATAACATAGCTTGACCCTCGTCCAGTGGTTGGGAGTGGCATGCGGTCGGGTGCATCCGATATGAAGGCGGGCGGAGGATGCGATGACCGGATCGACGCGGAAGATCGACGAGCAGCTGGAGGCGGCGTCGCACGCCTGCAGCCGATCCAACACGCAGCTGACGGAGCTGCGTCGGACGGTGCTCGGGCTGGTCCTGCAGGCGGAACGGCCGCTGACCGCCTATCAGCTGCTCGACCGGCTGAAAGAGACCCGGCGCGGCGCGATGCCGCCCACGATCTATCGCGCCCTGGATTTCCTGCTGGACAACAAGCTGATCCACAGGGTGGAAAGCCTGAACGCCTTCATGCCGTGCGAGGCGGGCCACCACGACTGCGCCGTGCAGTTCCTGATCTGCACGGAGTGCGGCCAGGTTGCCGAGCTGGAGGACCGCTCGGTGTCACAGGCGCTGGATCGCGCAGCCCAGGCCGCCGGGTTCCGCCCCTCGGGCACCATCATCGAAATCGAAGGCCTGTGCGCGGCCTGTGCGGAGGCATGACGCCATGCGCCGTGGACTGATCCTGATTGCGCTGTTGCTGGGTGCCGCTGCCGCCCGGACGGCCGACCCGTATCTCTGGCTGGAGGAGGTGCACGGGGCGCGTGCGCTCGACTGGGTGCGCGCCGAGAACGCAAGATCGCTCCGGCCGCTGCAGTCCGACCCGAACTACCGGCCGTTCTTCGATCAGGCGCTGGCGATCGCCCAGGCCGCGGACCGCATCCCCACGCCTGAGCTGGTCGGCGCGGACGTCTACAACTTGTGGCAGGACCGCGTGCACGTGCAGGGCCTGTGGCGCCACACGACGCAGGCCGACTACGCGGGGGCGCAGCCGCACTGGCAGACCGCGATCGACCTGGACGCGCTGTCGCGCGCCGAGCACCACGTCTGGGTCTGGGAAGGGGCCACCTGCGAACGCCCGAAGAGCACGCGCTGCCTGGTCGCCTTGTCGGAGGGCGGCGAGGATGCGGTGACGACGCGCGAGTTCGACCTGACGGCGGCCGGCTTCGTGCAGGGCGGCTTCGTTCTGCCGCACGCCAAGCAGGTCGCCGATTGGGAAGGCGAGGACAGCATCCTGGTCGGCACGGATTGGGGGCCGGGCAGCATGACGGCGTCGGGCTATCCGTTCGTCATCAAGCGGCTGCACCGGGGCCAGGCGTTGTCGCAGGCCGAGGAGGTGTTCAGGGGCACGCCGCAGGACGTCAGCGTGCTGATTGCGGCTTTCGTGGACGACCAGGGCCATCGCGCCGTCATCCTGCAGCGTGGACTGGACTTCTTCCGCTCGGAGTTCCGGCTCGTGACCCCCGGTGGCACGGCGAAGCTGAACCTGCCGGAGAAGGCGGAGGTGGAGGGGCTGGTGCGTGGCCAGCTGATCGTGAAGCTGAACCAGGCGATGGGCGCGTTGCCGTCGGGCAGCCTGGTGTCGCTCGCGCTCTCGGCGCCGCAGGGGACGCCGCGCCTGATCCTGGCGCCGACCGCGCGGCAGGCGATCGAGGAGGTGGGGGTCACGGCTGGCTGCATCGTCGTCACCATGCTCGACGAGGTGCGCGGCCGCGCCCTGGCGCTGACGGCGGGCCAGGATGGCGGCTGGGTGGCCCACGCGCTGGCGCTGCCGGACAACGCCGCGGTCAAGCTGGTGACCGCGGGCAGCCTGGACGACCGCGCCTACCTCCAGGTGGCCAGCTTCCTGCTGCCGGACACACTGTACCAGCTGGATGCCGCCACTCCGGCCGCGGCGCCGGTCGCGATCAGGTCCTTGCCGGCGCAGTTCGACGCGTCGCGCGACGTGGCCGAGCAGCTGCAGGCGACGTCCACGGACGGCACGAAGATCCCGTATTTCCTGGTGCGCCCGAAATCGGCCAGGCTCGACGGCAGCAACCCCACCCTGCTGACCGGCTATGGCGGCTTCGACGTGAGCGAGACACCGTCCTATAACGGTACGGTCGGCAAGCTTTGGCTGGAGCGTGGCGGCAGCTACGCGCTGGCCAACATACGCGGCGGCGGAGAGTTCGGCCCTGCCTGGCACGAGGCTGGGCTGAAGACCCACCGCCAGCGCATCTACGACGATTTCGCGGCCGTGGCGCGCGACCTGGAGGCGCGCCGCTTCACCAGTCCCGCCCATCTCGGCATACGCGGGCGGTCCAATGGCGGCCTGCTGATGGGCGTGGAGTTCGAGCAGCATCCCGAGCTGTGGAACGCCGTGATCATCGGCGTGCCCTTGCTGGACATGCTGCGTTTCGAGCAGATCGCCGCCGGCGCGAGCTGGGTCGGCGAATACGGCAGCGTCGCCAACCCGGACGAGCGTGCGTTCCTGCAGCGCATCTCGCCCTATGCCAACCTGAAGCCGGACGGGCACTACCCCACACCTTATATCTTTACCACGACCTCGGACGACCGGGTGGGTCCGGTACACGCGCGCAAGTTCGCGGCCCTGATGGAGGCGCAGGGACACCCGTTCCTCTATTACGAGGCGCTGGAGGGCGGTCACGTGGCCAGCGCCAATCTGCGCGAGGCCGCGATGGAGCAGGCGCTGGAGATGACCTATCTGACGTCCAAGCTGATGCGATGACGGCGGGCAGCCGTGCCGCGCGAGGGATCAGACGCCGCCTGAACGCTTTCTGCCTTTGCACGGCGAGCGTTCTGCTCGCTGTGTCGGCAGGCGCGGCCCGTGCCCAACCGCTCACGGTGGTCGCCGCGGAAAATTTTTATGGCGACATAGCGCGGCAGATCGGGGGGGATAACGTCTCCGTCACGAGCATCCTCGCCAGCCCGGGCCAGGATCCGCATCTGTTCGAGCTGAGCGCCTCGGTCGCGCGCGACGTGTCCAGGGCGGGCCTCGTGATCGAGAACGGTCTTGGCTACGACGCCTGGATGGACCGGCTCGTGCAGGCAGCCCGCCCGCGGCCGCGGCGCGTGATCGTGGTCGCTTCCCTGCTGCGGCGGCGCGCCGGGGACAACCCGCATCTCTGGTTCGATCCCGCCGCCATGCCGGCGCTGGCCCACGCGCTATGCGCCGGCTACAGCGAGAGCGACCCCGCGCACGCGGCGGATTACGCGCAACGGCTGGCCCGCTTCGGTGCGGCGATGGCGCCCGTTGCGGCCAAGATCGCGTCGTTGCGGCAGAAGCTGCAGGGGGCGGAGGTGATGGCGACGGAGCCGGTGTTCGGCTACATGATCGCCGCTCTCGGCATGGTCTCGCACGACCAGCGCTTTCAGCTCGCTGTCATGAACGAGACCGAAGCGAGTGCCTCCGACGTGGCCGCCTTCGAGGACGGGCTGCGGTCTCGTCGTGTTCGGCTGCTGATCGTCAACCGACAGGCAAGCAGCGCTGTGGCCGACCGGATGAGATCGGTGGCGCTGGCAGCCGGCGTGCCGGTGGTGAGCGCTTCGGAGACCGAGCCTGCGGGTCTGTCCTACCAGGCCTGGATGCTGGCGGAACTTGGCGCGGTGGAAGCGGCCCTGGACTTGCCCAAGGCGTCGCGCCGGTTGGAGTAGCGCGTGTTCAGCCCACACTTCTTCGCTTGTCGGTCCTGTTGCTGTCGGGCAGGGCGTGGTCGGGATCGAGGGTCACGTCCCTGACGGGCTTGTTGGTCGCGACGTCGACGGTTGCGGTGCCGCCCTTGAAGAAGGCCTCGACAGGCAGGACCAGCCGCTGCGACGTGCCGTCGGTGAACCGCACCTCCAGCGTGACCGGCATGACCAGGCGGTCGCGCGCGCTCACGACCACGCTCAGTCCGTGCGCGGGGTCGCCGCCGACATAGGTGACCTTGTCGAGCGACACATCCATCGTTTCGTTGGCGAAGTACCAGCCGCGCCACCACCAGGCGAGGTCTTCGCCGGCCTCGCTGCTCATGAAGCGGAAGAAATCGGATGGCGACGGGTGCTTGTATGCCCAGGCGGCGATGTAGGCGCGGAAGGCCGCGTCGAACCGCGGCGGGCCGAGTATCTGCTCGCGCAGTAGCACCAGTCCCAGCGCCGGCTTGAAGTAGCTGATCGGGTGGCGGTACGTCTCGGTGACCTGGTCGGCCGGCGTCAGGATGATCGGCGCATGGGCATCGGCCAGCCAGGGCAGTATCTCGTCCGCCGGGTTGCCGCCGTGCTCCGCGTATTCCGGGTCGCGCTTGGGGGCGTACTCGCCGTGGTTGAACGCGTCGGACGCATAGACGTCGATGAAGGTGTTCGATCCTTCGTCCATCCAGGCGTCGCGGCGTTCGTTGCTGCCGACGATCATCGGGAACCAGCTGTGGCCGACCTCGTGCGTCGTGATCCAGAACAGGTCCCGTCCCGCGTCGGCGCGGTCGTCGAACACGATGCCTGGATACTCCATGCCCGCGCCGTGGCCGCCGAGGTTGACCATCACCGGCCAGGGATAGGTGAACCAGCGGGCGGAGAAATGCTCTATGGCGAATTTGACGTATTCCGTCGACCGGCCCCATCGCGCCGCTCCCGCCGATTCGGGCGGATAGACCGACATCGCCAGCGCGTGCCCGCCGCCGGGCAGGTTGATGCGGGCGGCGTCCCACACGAAGGCGGGCGAGGCGGCGAACGCCACGTCGCGCGTCTGCGCCATGTGGAACCGCCAGGTCTTGGTGTCTGGAGCGGCAGTACCGGCGCCGACCTCCGAGGGCGCGCGCACGACGATCGTGCTGTCGCTGGACGCGGCGCGCGCGAGGCGGTCGCGCTGCTGCGCAGTCAGCACCTCCTCAGGGTTCACCAGGCTGCCCGAGCCGGCGACGATGTAGTTCGACGGCACGGTCACCGCGTAGTCGATGTCGCCGTATTCGAGGTAGAACTCGCCTGAGCCGAGATAGGGCGCCGTGTCCCACCCGCGCAGATCGTCATAGACCGCCATGCGCGGGAACCACTGCGCGATCTCGTAGATGTCGCCGTGCGGCGTTCCTGTCACGGCCGTGCGGCCGCCCCAATCGCCCGGCACGGTGTAGCTGTAGGCGATGTGGATGACCGCCCGTCCGCCATGCCCGGCCAGGGGCGAGGGCAGGCGCAGTTGCAGGCGCGTGTCGGTGACGGTCTGGATCGGCGTGGCGGTGGCGCCCTGCTGAACCGTGATGTCGCCCAGGCGATACCCGTCGGTGAACTCGCCGGCGCTCCGCCGCGGGCCGCGGGGCATGGCGGCTGCCCTGGCATCGCGGCGATAGATGTTCTGGTCCAGCTGGACCCAGAGCACGTCCAGCGCGTCGGGGCTGTTGTTGGTGTAGGTGATGGTCTCGGTGGCGGTCAGCCTGTGCGACGCCGTGTCGATGGCGGCCTCTATCCGGTAATCGGCGCGGTTCTGCCAGTAGCCGGGCGCAGGCCTGCCGCCTGCCGAGCGGGTGGCGCCGGGCGGCGTGGGCAGGGTCAAAGGGGCGAACGCCGCCAGCGGGTCGAAACCAGCGGACGAGGGGGCCGCCCAGCCTGGCGCTGCGGCCGGCAACGGTGCCACGAGGCAGGCGGCGCGAACCCATCTCCGAAGCGCTCCAGGCCGCTTCGGGCCCCACCGACCGGACCTGCTCATGCGTGCTCCATTCTAGAGCAGCATCATCCAGACTGGAATAAGTCTGGATGTTTAAGCTGCCCGACAAACACAAGGGTTGAGCGGGTTCAGGCTGGCACGGTCAACCTGAACCCGCTCAAGCGCCAGAGGCATCGTGGCCGAACCGCAACACCGAAGCAATCAGGGCTGGAGGGCCGCTACGCGTCGCACGCTCCGGCTCGTCGGCCAAGCGCGGGCAAACGCCCGAAGGCAAGCTCAAGGGTGCGTCCGGATCCATGGTCACCTCGATGACCGAGTTGCAGCTCGAGGACATGGCCCGTACCAGGCGCGGGGGAAACCCGAGCACGCGGGCCGCCCCGGAGACGGGGCGCGGTCTCAGGTCAGCGGTTTGGCCCGACGCTGCTGTAGGGCCGCGACGATGAGAACGGATGGGCGAGGAAGCCGGCCACGTCGGCCGGACCGGTGCCGAAGGTGATGAACATGAAACCGGCGCCGAGTGCGAAGTTCTTGAGGAAGTCCCAGAACAGGTCGCGCCCCTTGCCACCCGACCAGAAATCGCCGGGTGCCCAGAACTGCTTCCACAGCAGCGCCGTCACGGCGCAGTAGCCGCCCACGATGAAGGCCGCGAGCCGGTCGGCGAACCCGGCGAGGATGCAGAGTGAACCGAAGATCTCCACGCACAGGCCCGCGAGGATGAGGGTAGGGGCGAGCGCCTTGGAGAACTCGGCCGCCTGACGTACCGCGCCGCGGAAGTTGACGATCTTGTCCAGCGCGCTGAACGGCAGGAACAGCAGCACGAGGACCAGGCGCTGGGCGAAGGTGACGGCGATCGACAGTGTCATCCACGGCTCCTCGACATGTGCCGGCCGGCGGTTTTCCCGAGCCCCGCCGCGGCTTTTGGGCTGCCAAACCAGGGTTTACCCACGCCGCGCCGTCCGGTATATGGCTGCACCCTGATCCCGAATAGCTCAGTTGGTAGAGCAAGCGACTGTTAATCGCTTTGTCGTAGGTTCGAGTCCTACTTCGGGAGCCATCCCTCGCCTCTGGCTGCCGCCGGCGGCCGGCTCCTCGGCCCAGAGGAGGTCCATGCAGCTGGTTTTGACCAACGCCACGGTCGTGCTGCCGGACGGACCTCTGTTTGCGACCGTCGTGGCGAATGACGGGTGCATAGCCGAGGTTCAGCCAGGGCGCTCGTTCGTGCCGGGCGCGGTGGATTTGGACGGGGATCATCTGGTCGCGGGGCTGGTCGACCTGCATACCGACAATTTGGAGCGGCAGGTGCAGCCGCGGCTGAACGCAAGATGGCCAAGCCGTGCGGCGCTGGTCGCGCACGACGCGCAATGCGTTGCCGCGGGGGTGACGACAGTGTTCGATGCGCTGTGCGTGGGCGATGCCGGCTTCAACGACGACCGGCCGCGCACCTGTGCCGAGGGTGTCGCCGACCTTGACGCGCTGGAGCCGGCAGGTCTGTTGAAGGCTGCGCATTTCCTGCACCTGCGGTGCGAGCTTCCGGCAAGCGACGTGCTGGATCAACTGGACCGCCTCATCGGCCACCGCCTGCTTCGCATGGCGAGCCTGATGGATCACACGCCCGGGCTGGGGCAGTTCAGTGACCTCGACCGCTACCGCGCCATGCGCCAGAGCGACGGCGAGACGCCCGACTATGTCGAGCGGCGGATCGGCGCGCTGCAGGCGCAGAGGTCGGCCCATCGCGCCTCGAACCGCCGCGGGATCCTGCAGCGGTTTGCCGGCCGTACCGTCACCCTGGCCAGCCACGACGACGCTGATGCCGACGACGTCGCCGAGAACGCCGCAGACGGCATCACCGTAAGCGAGTTTCCCGTGACGATCGGGGCGGCGCTGGCGGCGCGGGCGGCCCGTATGGGGGTGATTGCCGGCGCGCCCAACCTGGTGCGCGGCGGCTCGCACAGCGGCAACGTCTCGGTCGCCGCACTGCTGGAGGGCGGGCTGGTCGACGTTCTGGCGTCCGACTACGTCCCGGTCAGCATGCTGCACGCAGCCTTCATGGCCAGCCGGCAGAGCGGGCTGGATCTGGCGCGCGCCCTGGACCTGGTCTCGGCCGGGCCGGCGTCGATGGCAGGGTTGACCGACCGAGGCCGGATTGCGCCGGGACTGCGCGCCGACCTCGTCAGGGTCAGGCTGCTCGGTGATCTTCCGGTCGTGCGGGAGGTGTGGGTGGGCGGAGCCAGGGCGGCGTGACGCTGGGGCCGGCGTCGCGCGTTGCCCTGTATTGGACGCCCGACCGTGCCGATCCGCTGGCGCTTGCTGGCCACGCCTGGCTTGGGCGCGACCCGGAACTGGGGGTGCCGGTAAGCCAGCCCGAGCTGCCCGGCATAGAAGGGTTCACCGCCGATGCGCGGCTCTACGGCTTTCACGCGACGTTGCGGCCGCCTATGCGTCTGGCCACCGGGTGGGACGAGTTCATCACCGCGGCCGATGGCGTTGCCGCCAGGACTGCGGCGTTCGACCTGCCGCCGCTGCGGGTCAGCGTGCTGGACGGCTTTCTGGCGCTGTGCCTGGCCGCACCTTCCCGCAAGCTGCACGACCTGGCCGACGAGTGCGTCCGCGCCACCGACGCCCATCGCCTGCGGCCGGACGCCGCAGAACTCGCCAAACGGCGCAAAGGCGGGCTGTCGGTCGACCAGGAACGCTTGTTGCTGGAATGGGGCTATCCGCATGTGATGGAGCACTGGCGGTTCCACATGACGCTGAGCCGACGGCTGACCGAGGGTGAGGTTGCCGTGGTCCTGCCGGCAGCAAGACGGCATTTTGCCGCTGCCCTGTCGGTGCAGCGGCGGGTGTGCGAGGTGGCCGTGTTCACGCAGGCTGCCGCCTGCGGTGCAGCCCAGCCGTTCCTGATAGGAGACAGGCTGGCGTTGAGGGGTGAGCCAAGCCCGACGAGTTGCCCCGTGTAATCTCCTGCGCGCACCAGATATGGTGGGCGATGGGTAGGACGCTGCAGTGACGCTGGACTTCGAGATCGTGGTTGCAGGTGCGGGGCCGGTCGGTCTTGCCTTTGCGGCCTCCATGGCGGGGACGGGGCTGCGGATTGCGTTGGTGGACCCGCAGCCGGCGCAGGCCCTGGCCGATCCGGCCGATGACGGGCGCGAGATTGCGCTGACGGACCGGTCCGTGGGCATGCTTGACGCGCTGGGGGCCTGGGCGCTTGTTCCGGCAAGCGAGGTGGCGCCGCTGCGGCGCATGCAGGTGCTCAACGGGCCGTCGAGCTACGCGATGCAGTTTGGCGCCGGGCCTGTCGGCGCCATCGGCCGGTTCGTGCCGAACCGCGAGCTGCGCCGGACGCTTCACCGCGTGGTGAGCGCGCAGGGTGCGACCATCATTGCGGAGAAGGCAGTCACGTCCACGCAGCTGGACGGCCAAAGCGTGCTGGCCAGGCTGTCGGACGGGCAGGCGCTTCGTGCGGGGCTGGTTGTGGCCGCCGATACCCGGCGCTCCGTCCTGCGGCAGCAGCATGACATTCCGGCAGCGATGCACGATTACCGGCAGAAGATGCTGGTGTGTCCGGTCGCCCATCCCATGCCGCATGGCGAGACGGCGACGGCGTGGTTCGAGTACGGGCGCACGCTGGTGACCCTGCCGCTGAACGGCGGGCGGTCATCGGCCGTGCTGACCGTCGGCGAACCGGAGGCCGCCGGGCTGCTGGACATGGACGATGCGGCGTTCGGCGAGGAACTGACGCGGCTGTATCGGGGAAGGTTGGGGCCGATGCGGCCGGTCGGCCAGCGCCATGCGGTTCCGGTGGTGACGGCCTATGCGCAACGCTTCGTTGGCCGGCGCTTTGCGATGATCGGGGATGCCGCCGTGGGCATGCATCCGACGACGGCGCACGGCTTCAATTTCGGGATGCTCGGACAGGACGCGTTGGCGCGCATGCTCCGCCGGGCGTTGTCGTCTGGGCGCGACGTGGCCGATCCGGTGGCGCTGCAGCGTTACGAAGCGGCGCATCGGGGAGAGACCAGGCTGTTCTTTCTGGCGTCGGAGGCGATCATGCGTCTGTATGCGGCAGGGGAGAGCCTGCCGGCGCGGCTGTTGCGGGATGGCGCCCTGCGGGTCGGCAACCTGCCGCCGTTTCGCAACGTCCTGGCGGCCCGGATGCGCGACCCGGACCGCGGAGCCGGCCGGCCCGTGGCTCGGGACGGGCTGAGGGAGCCCGTTGCGGCGCCGGGTAGCCGGTGACCGCTGCTGCGCCGAGGAGGATCACAGCACGCCGGATGCCAGGTTGACCGTCAGAGCGATGATGACGGTGTTGAACAGAAATCCGAGCAGGCCGTGCAGGGTGGCCAGCCTGCGCAGCAGGCGGGACGTGATCTGGACGTCTGACACCTGGAAAGTCATGCCCAGAACGATCGAGAAGTAGAGGAAATCCCAGTAATCGGGAGCATCCTCCCCTGGGAAGCCGAGGCCGCCGACGATTCCGCCTTTGGTCTGCCCGCGCGCGTAGAACTCGTGGGCGTAACGTATGGCGAACACCGCCTGGGTCAGCAGCCACGATACGGCGAGCGTACCGCCCACGACGGCGATCTTCCTGTCCTTCACCGCTGCTGCCACCCCTCGCATGCTTCCGAACTCGCCGAGAATAGCCACGAAGCTGATGGACACGCCGGCCAGCACGAGGAAGAACAGGACCCATTCGCCATCTTCCTGAGCTTCGGCGTTTGCCGCCATCCGGCTGAGCGGCGAGGACAGGAACAGCCAGCCTAGTAGCGCCAGGTACGCGGTCGACCCGATATCCCACGCCGCGATGCCCTGCTCGAGGCGGGGCCAATGATGCGGAAGCAGGGCAAGGCTGGCCAGACCAAGGGCGACGCAGGCAAACAGGCGGCCATGGCCGACGATCAAGCGCCTCAACAACCCGGTGTGCATCGTGGCGCTCCAGCTATGGCGGTCGGTGAGGACGCTACCCTGCCGGCCGCTCGCGCATGCCGGCCGTCGATAGCGCCGTCCGAAGACGACCGCGCGGCGCCCATCCCGTCAAGGATCGTCGGCAACGATTACGGGTCGTAGGGCTGGGCGGCGCGTTAACCGAAGCGCAACCAGTCTGTTTTATATTACCTAGGCAACGGTCGATCGATATACTGGCCGACCTGGGTATGTCGCCCAGAACCAAAGGCAAAGGCGTCAATATGCATTTCAAAGTTGCTTCGGAATCCTCCAGGACCGTCACGACAGGCTGGCTTGTGGCTTTCGCGATCTTGGCAACATCTTTCGTCGGCGCAAGTGCTGCTTCCCTGGCGAAAGCTGGCAGCGCCGTAACTGCTTCCGCCGACGTCGACCCCAGCATATTTCATCACTGGCCACACGCCGCGTCGACGGCCGAAACGGAGATAGATCCCACGATATTTCATCATTGGCCGCATCTGACGGTTGCGACGCTTGATGATGACGATGCCATCCCTGATATCTTCCACCACTGGCCACACGACGCGCATTAAAGGAACAGATGGGATTTGCAGTCCTATATTAAAAAATGAGCGTTATTCGATATGCGAATGTCCAATCTAGATGATCGGTGGACATAGGACTCGGCGCATCAAGCTCACCTCTCGCCGAAAGGCGGGAGGTGTGTTGATCGACATGTGAGCACTTGCTTGTCGGGCATGTGGACCACTATGTTGGCGAGGTAGAACTCGCTGTCTAAACAGGCCTGGAGTCACCAGTGAGTCGCGAGCGCACGTCAACCACGCCACGTTCTCTCGCCAGCATCTCGGCCCTGATCAGTTTCATCATTGCTTTGGCGATCGCTTGGCAGCCGCATGCTGCCGCGGAGCAATTGGCGTTCCGGGGCTACAGCAAAGCTGACGGGCTTACGAACGCCTGGGCTTCGTGCCTGGTTCAGGATGCATCGGGTTTCATCCTGGTCTGCACGGAGCATGGACTGTTCTCGTACGACGGACGCCGGTTTTCCAACCTGGGGCCACGGCAGGGACTGCCAGACGGCGGCTTTCTCCACGCGCTGACCCGGGACAGCAGGAACCGGATAGTGCTGCGGTTCCCGCACAGCATTTTCGTTTCAGACCAGCCGATAAACGGCCATGACCCGCCCGGGAGCCTGATGTTCCACGCAGCGCAATCGGCATCTCCCATAGAGGATGACGAGCGCGGTGATATCGTGCCGTGGCGGGATGGTGCGGTCTTCGCAGCCGACGGCCGACTTTATTTCGTGCGTTATGACGATCAGATGGCAAAGCCGGTCGTAACGCTGGCGGGCGGCGCGCTCGCTAGGCAAAGCTTCACCTTGCAAGACGCAACGCCACTGGCCGTACAGGGCGCGACCCTATGGGCCGCGCGGACCGACGGCGCGATCTGCGGACTGAGCGATGCGAAAACATCGTGTTTCGGAGCCTTGGAGGGTCTGCCGAACGACAATTGGGCCGCTCTGCTCGTCACAAGGAACGGCCATGTCCTGGCTCGGTCGCCGAGCCACCTGGCCGACATCAACCCTGCATCGGGCACGATCGACGTCAGCAACCTGCCAACTCAGGGCGGACGCTACGCAAATTATCCGCATCGACTGGTTCTTGTCGAAGACCCGACAGGTCAGATCCTGACACAATCCTCAGACGGCCTGATAATCGGCCGGGCTTCCCACTGGCAAGCGCTGAGCGAGCGTAACGGGCTGCCAACGGCTCCGGTCTTATCGGTGCTGTTCGACCGTGACAAAGGCCTTTGGCTGGGAGTGCTCGGGAAGGGGGTGCTGAGAGATCTCGGCTATGGGTTATGGGAAAACCTCGACCATCGTGACGGATTGGCCAATGACGTTTTGTGGCAGATGTCGCGCGAGCCGAACGGACCTTTGTGGATCGCGAACGATAACGGGGTCGACGCGATCGGCCCATTGAAGCCCCTCTTCGTCCACCGCCATTTCGACAGACCCGCGTTTGCGGTAACGACGGATGATTTTGGCCATCTCTGGCGTTCCGAGGGATCAAGCGGCATCGCCTGCATCGCGCTCGGCACTGGCCACGTGGACCATTTTACCTTGCCGGCAGTCAACAAGATACTCCACGGTGCCAAGTCCAGCCTGTGGTTCCTGACTGAACGAGGACTGTACCTTGTTTCGGACTCGGCACGTCCGACCGCTCCGAAGCTTTTCTCCGCTTCTGTCGATCCAGTCAGTGCAGCGACAGCCGACGCCGACGGAAGTTTGTGGATGATCCGCAAAAACCGGCTCGTCCACCTGGATCTGGACGGCGCAGAAAAGGTCGTTCAAACAACATGGCCGCAAGGCGACTTTCAGCCGTTAACTTTGGCGATGTCCAAGGCAGGGGCTTTGTGGATCGGTGGAGCGGGTGGGGGATTATACCGGCTGACACTCGTCGATGGTCGAGTGACTGCGATGGCGCAATTCGGCTCGCCTGATATTGTTTCGAACACCATCGTCTCGCTTTTGGTCGATAGCCGCCAATGGGTTTGGGTTGGAACCGATAACGGCGTTTCCGTGTTCGACGGAAAACGGTGGGTCTCGGCCAACACCGATAGTGGTCTCATCTGGGATGACCTGGATCAGGGAAGCCTTTACGAGGACGCGGACGGCTCGATGTGGTTGGGCACAAGTCAAGGCTTGTCCCACCTCCTGAACCCGGCTCGGCTGTTCCAGCAGAGTTCTTTGCGACCGGTGATAACCGCGGTTCATCTGGGGCAGGACGACGTCCAGGAGCGGGTGGTTCCGTATTCCCGTGAACCGCTCGAAATCCAGTTCGGCACGCTGAACCTCCAGGCCGACGGCGTCATACGATTCCGCTACAAGCTTGACGGCGTCGACAAAGGCTGGGCCGAGACGGCAAGCGGCCTCGCGCGCTATCCATCTCTGCCGGCGGGACGTCACATGTTTTCAGTCGCCGCCTACAATCCACTCACGCATGAGGTATCGCCTCCTGTGACGTTGCAGCTCCGTATGCGCAGGCCTTGGTGGTTTTCCTGGCCCTTGGTTGCGCTATACGGCTTTGCAGCGACAGGGGCAGCGTATGGCCTTCTTCGTCTGCGAATACGGCTGCTTCTCCGACAGAAGTCTCTACTGCAACGCGAGGTCGACCTGCAAACTCAGGAAATCCGGAGGGCGCAGGCGGCTTTGCAGGTTCTGGCCACCCAGGACAGTCTGACGAAGCTGTTGACACGAGGCGAGATACAGTCGCGGCTGGACCGTGTGTTGGCCCAAGACAATCGCAGTCAAACCTTTACGATAGGTCTGCTGGACATCGATCATTTCAAGAGGATAAACGACCGTTTCGGACATCTGATCGGTGACGAGATTCTGCGAGAGATCGGGTGCCGGCTGCGCCAGGCAATGGGACCGGACGACTACGCGGGACGATATGGCGGCGAGGAGGTACTCGTTGTCGTTCCTGGCGACGGCAAACTCGGGGTCGAAAAGATCTATTCACTCAACGATGCGGTATGCAGCCGGCTGTTCCCGGTCGAGAAACAATTCATATTGGTGACCTGCAGCATCGGCGTCACACACGCGCTGCCGCATGACGACTGGAAAACGGTCATCGATCGTGCAGACCAGGCGCTCTACAAAGCCAAGGCGCTGGGTCGTGATCGGATCGTGGTTTCAGCCGCCATGGTACCTGTCGAAGGAGGCCGGGCGTCATCCTCGACTGAGAGACGCCTTGAACAACCGCCCGCGACACCCTGGAACAGAGCGACGAGCCATCGCTCCTGAGCAGCTGTGTCAGCGGCGACTCACATGAAACGGAAAAGCCCGCACAATACTCGGTCTTGACTGGCTCAAGGTCTTGTCGCCGGTGACAACGTGTCACAGGCCTGCCGATCCACAAAATCAGCAGCGTGCGCGCGGCGATCAAGGGCGCCGGGGTTGAGCGCTACCTGCCGCCGTACTCGCGCGACCTTCCAGCGCCACCGAGCTGGGATCAGTCTTGGCGATAAAGCTGCCCGCCAGAGCAGGAGCTGGAGCGCCTCGTCGGCAACGGGAGCGCAGGGGCGCCGCCTGGCAGCGAGGAGCGATACCCCGCATCCAGATCGTCGAGCACCGTCTGCCGTGCGTTTCCAGGAACTTCTGCAGATCCACGTGAGCGGGCGTCATCGGCATCGACCGGCGCCGGACTACGAACCATGCTCTTCAAACCGGGAAACCCGCCACAGGCAGTATGCTCAGCACTTCCAGCGCCAGTTCGAGGCCGATGGTCTGGCGCGAGATGATGGCGATGCCCATGCCCCCAAGACGGCCTGCTGGTCGTTTCGTTGCTGTCGGTCGTGATCGCGATCTGCGGAGTGATCCCGGCAGAAGCGCCATGGAGCGGACCGGGCCGTCCGCCAGTCGGTGCGCCCGCTGCGCGATCATGACGGTGGGGTGGCTTGCGAAGGCGGTCGCGGACAGGTCGGCCGTGTCGGCGGGGCGGCCGGGCGGCCGGCGACCGCCAGATCGATCCCGCCCAATGCCGGCGCCTCGGCGATCTGCTGCCGGTTGCCGAACGAAGGTTGATCGTCACCTCCTGGAGCACGGCTTCGAACCGTGCAAGGGTGCGGGGCACGATGGACTTGGCCGCCGATACCGCGCCCAGAAGCGCGCGGCCGGCATCGGTCAACGCGATGTTGCGGCCGCGCGCTCGAACATGGCAAACCCGCTCATGTGCTCTATCTGCTTGATCTGGAACGAGATGGCGGCCGGAGACACGTGCATCTGCTCGGCCGCCCGTGCGAAGGAGCGCGCCTCCGCCGCCGCGGTGAAATCTTCAGCTGCCGGATGGTGACGTTGCGTCATGGTTAGTTGACAAGGGATCCCTTGTGGAGAGAATCAGATCATTTATTCCTCTGGTCGTCGTCCACCTGCTTAGCTTCTCGTCGACGGCACTGTCGATGGTGGCGAGAGGAAGGTCCGGTCGATGGCCGAATGGGCCTGCGAGAACGCCATGATCCTCCACGTTCACCGTTCGGGGCGTTCCACCGACACGCGGCAGAAGAACCACGGCGTGTCGTTCCGCGTGATCGCGGAATGGATGCGCATGGCAGGCGTGGATCACGTCCACGCCGGACCCGTGGTCGGCAAGCTGAGGGGCGATCCCGCGGTGAGCAGCGGCATCTCCGATAGGTGCTGTTCCGCACTTATGAAAAAGGACCTGTCGCACGGCATCTTCTGCGCCGGCACATACATCACTATACTGGCGTCGACACTAAGAAGGGCTGGGAAAGCGTGCGCATGAGCGCGTCGTGCAGCGCCCCGAGTTCGAGCCGGCCTTCGAACTCGTCCGCCAGGAGGTCGGCACGCAACCTCCGCTACACGCTGCGCAGTCACGCGATGGCGCCCGCGCCCGTGCCCGAGCCCGAGCCCGAGCGGGCGATCTGATCGTGCACGCCGTCATCCTGCCCGGCCAGAGGCCGTCGTGAGCGCGGGGGACGTCGTCGCCGACGGGCCCGCGGCCAGCGTCGACCTGGAGGAGTTCTACCAGCGCAGCAACATCGCCGACGTCATCGATTCGCTGGATCGCGACCTGGTCGGCCTGGCGCCGGTGAAGACGCGGATACGCGAGATCGCAGCCCTGCTTCTGGTGGAGTCCGCGCGGCGCAGCATCGGCCTGCAGGCCGAGCCGCCATCGCTGCACATGTGCTTCACCGGCAACCCGGGAACCGGCAAGACAACGGTCGCGCAACGCATGGCCGAGATCCTCAACAGGCTCGGCTATATCCGGCGGAACCACGTCGTCACGGTGTCGCGCGACGACCTGGTCGGGCAGTATATCGGGCACACCGCGCCGAAGACCAAGGAGGTGCTGAAAAAGGCGATGGGCGGCGTGCTGTTCATCGACGAGGCCTATTACCTGTACCGGCCCGAAAACGAGCGCGACTACGGCCAGGAGGCGATCGAGATCCTTCTGCAGGTCATGGAAGACCGGCGGGACGACCTCGTCGTCGTGCTGGCCGGCTACAAGGACCGGATGGACATCTTCTTCCAAAGCAATCCCGGCATGGCGTCGCGCATTGCGCACCACCTCGACTTCCCGGACTATTCGGAGGACGAACTGCTGCAGATCGCGCAAATCATGCTGTCGCGGATGCAGTACATACTGGCCGAGGACGCACAGGCCGTGCTGCGCGCCTATATCGAACGCCGGATGAAGCAGCCCCGCTTCTCCAACGCGCGGTCGATCCGCAACGCCCTGGACCGCTCCAGGCTGCGGCAGGCAAACAGGTTGTTTGCCGAGCGGTCCAAGCCTATGGACCGGCAAGCCCTGCAGACGATCACGGGTGCCGACATCCGGGCCAGCAGGGTGTTTGCCGACCAGGGATGACGGCCGGACGCGCGCCTAGCCGGGCGGCTCATAGAGGTTGCAGGGGTCAGTCATGCCGTATCGCCGCACCACCTTCAGCAAGTTCGTCATCGAGGACCTGCGGCGCGGCGGGCAGGGCGGGCACGATCCTGAACTGGCCGCCCTGCTGAACGACCTGCAGCGGGCGGGCAAGCTGATCGGGGCGGCCGTCGCCCGTGGCGCCCTGGACAGCCCGGGAGCCATCGTGACGACAAGCGTGAACGTGCCGGGAGAGCCGCCGAAGAAGCTGGCGGAGGTGGCCAACCTGATCATGCTGAGCGCCTGCGAGTCGGGCGGGCAGTTGTGCGGCATGCTGTCCTCCACCCTGGCCGAGCCGCACGCCATCCCCGAGCAGTACCCGCGCGGGCGATACATGCTGCTGTTCGCTCCGCTTGACGGCGCTTCGAACCTAGATGTCGACCTGACCGTCGGCACGATATTCTCCGTGCTGCGCGCGCCAGAGGGCGTGGTCGACCCGACGCCGGACGATTTCCTGCAATGCGGCCGCAAGCAGGTGGCGGCCGGCTACGCCCTGTTCGGCCCTGTCGGCATGATGGTGATCACGCTTGGCGCCGGCGTGCACGGCTTCACGCTGGACCGCGAGGCGGGCGCCTACACCCTGACGCATCCGAACATGCGCATCCCCGAACAGGGCTGTGAACTTGCCGTCGACGCCGCATTGGAACCGCATTGGGAAACGCCGATCAGGCGCTTCGTCCAGGAACACACCATCAGCGGCGCCAGCCGGGAAGGACGCAACAGCATACGCTGGATCGACTCGCTGGTGGCCGAAGTGCACCGCATCCTGCTCAGGGGCGGCGTGTTTCTGCACCCGCGCGACACGCGCGACACGAAGAAGCTGGGGCACGTCCATTTGCTTGCCGAAGCCAACCCGATCGCGATGATCGTCGAACAGGCGGGCGGGGCGGCAAGCACGGGGCGCGTACCCGTCCTGGACGTCACCCCAGACCACATCCACCAGCACGTGCCGCTGGTGTTGGGCAGTTGCGCGGACGTGCACCGACTGCAGAGCTATCACGCCGCCTACGACCGTGGCGAGCCCATGGTCTTCGAGTCGCCTCTGTTCAGGCAGCGCAGCATCTTCCGGACCGCCTGACCATGTCGGTCAAGCACCCAATCGTCGCCATCACCGGGTCCTCCGGTGCCGGCACGACGACGGTGATGTGGACGTTCCAGCAGATCTTCCGCAGGGAGGGCGTGATACCGGCCATCGTCGAGGGCGACGCCTTTCACCGGTTCGACAGGCTGCAGATGCGCGAGCGGATGGTCGAGGAGACCAGGGCAGGCAACGAACATTTCAGTCATTTCGGCCCTGACAGCAACTTGTTCGAGGAACTCGAGGCATTGTTTCGGGATTATGGCCGTTCGGGCGTCGGGCGGACGCGCAAATACCTGCACGATGCCGAGGAGGCCGCCCCCTACGGACAGCCGCCTGGCACCTTTACGCCCTGGGAGGATTTGAGCCAAGGCACCGACCTGCTGTTCTACGAAGGGCTGCATGGCGGGGTGAAGACCGACACCATCAACATCGCCGCAGAGGTCGACCTCCTCATCGGGGTCGCACCCACGGTGAACCTGGAATGGATACAGAAGCTGCATCGCGACAAGCGGACGCGCGGCCACAGCCACGAAGCCGTGGTGGACACGATCCTGCGCCGCATGCCGGACTACGTGAAGTACATCTGCCCACAGTTTTCCGAGACGCACGTGAACTTCCAGCGTGTTCCCACGGTGGACACGTCCAACCCGTTCATCGCGCGCGACATCCCGAGTGCGGACGAGAGCATGCTGATCATCCGGTTCCGCGACCCCAAGGGGATCGACTTCCCCTACCTGCTGTCGATGCTGAAGGACGGGTTCATGTCGCGCGCCAACACCATCGTTTGTCCGGGTGGAAAGATGGCGCTGGCCATGCAGCTGATATTCACGCCCATGATCTGGCAGATCATGGACCGCAAGAAGCGGGCGTTCTAGTTTTGTCAGGCAATACGCGCGGCCCGCGCGCGTCGCGGCCCGAGATGCGCACCCTCGCCTTCGATCTGGACGGCACGTTGACCGATTCGGTCCCGGACATCGCGGCCGCGGTCAACCGCATGCTCGCCGCACGCGGTCTCCCCTTCCTCGAACAGCCGGCCGTGGCGGCCATGGTGGGCGACGGCTTGCAGCCGCTGATTGACAGGGCCTTTGCCGCGGTGGGCGCGCAGCCGGACCCGGGCGCCGGTGCGGACTACCTCGCCGACTACGAAAGCAGGGTGGCCGACGCGACCCGGCTGTACCCGGGTGTGGAGGCGGCACTCGACCAGCTGCGCGCGGATGGGTGGACGCTCGCCGTCTGCACCAACAAGCCCGAAAGGGCCGCGCGCCTGCTTCTCGGGGCGCTCGGCATCGCGGACCGGTTTGCGGCCGTGGGCGGCTGCGACAGCTTCGCCGCGCACAAGCCCGACCCGAGGCACCTTGCCGGCACGATCGAAGCGGCCGGCGGCACGGCCGACCGTGCCCTGATGGTGGGCGACCATGCCAATGACGTGCTGGCCGCCAAAGGCTGCGGCGTGCGCACGATCTTCGCAGGGTGGGGCTACGGCCGGCCCGGCATGGAGCGTGGCGCGGCGGCGGTCGCCCGGGACCTTGCCGAATTCGTCGCGATCGCGGGCCAGCTGCTGCCAGCGTAGATCGGTGGTCTACCTCAGCGCGTCGATCATCGGCTGGGTGATCAGGCAGACGCCGCGCGGCGACCGCCTGAAGCGTGCCGCGTCGTGCTCTGGGTCGTAGCCCACCACGAGGTGGTCCGGAATGACCACGCCGCGGTCGATCACCACGCTGCGCAGCCGCGCGTGGCGGCCGATCTGCGCGTAGGGCAGAACCACCGCCCGGTCCACCTTGGCGTAGGAATGCGTGTGCACGCCGGTGAACAGCAGGGACTGGCGCACCTGTGTGCCGGAAACGATGCAGCCGCCGGAGACGAGCGAGCTGATCGCCTCGCCGCGCCGCCCGTCCTCGTCATGCACGAACTTGGCAGGCGGGGTGATCTCGCCATAGGTCCAGATCGGCCAGCTTTGGTCGTAGAGGTTCAGCCCCAGAATGAAATCCGTCAGGTCGATGTTGGCCTCCCAATACGCGTCCACAGTGCCCACGTCCCTCCAATAGGTGGGCAGTTCCGGCGAGCGTACGCAGGAGGTCTCGAAACGGTGCGCGACCGCCCGCCCGTTGCCGACGAGGTAGGGGATGATGTCACGGCCGAAATCATGGCTCGAATCGGTTTGCGCCGCGTCGCGCCTGAGGGCGTCGATCAGGAAGGCGGTTTCGAAGACGTAGATCCCCATGCTGGCAAGGCAACGGCCAGGCTTGTCCGGCATGGACGGCGGGTCTGAGGGTTTCTCCTGGAAGGACGTGATCCGGTCGAGGGCATCGATGTTCATCACGCCGAAGCCGGTCGCCTCCTCGACGCTGACCTCGATGCAGCCCACCGTCACGTCGGCGCGCTGCTCGCAATGCTGCTGCAGCATCAGCTCGTAGTCCATCTTGTAGATGTGGTCGCCGGCAAGCAGCACGATGTAACGCGGCGCGTAGCTCTCGATGATGTCGATGTTCTGAAACACGGCGTCGGCGGTGCCTGCGTACCAGCCGGTTTCCGTCACGCGCTGCGAGGCGGGAAGGATGTCGAAACTCTCGTTGCGCTCGGGGCGAAAGAAGTTCCACCCCCGCTGCAAGTGGCGGATCAGGCTGTGCGCCTTGTACTGCGTCGCAACGCCGATGCGCCTGATGCCCGAGTTCAAGGCGTTGGACAGGGCGAAATCGATGATGCGCGACTTGCCGCCGAAATAGACGGCAGGCTTGGCGCGTATGTCGGTCAGCTCCATCAGCCGGCTGCCGCGGCCGCCGGCCAGCACATAGGCCATGGCATGGCGGGCGAGGGGCGCGTGATCCATGCGGGCGGCTCCGTATCGGGATGATGACGTCGTGCGTCGGCCGAGCGCCTACGATTCCGCTAACCCACACCCCAGATCTCGTCGGCGTATTCCCGTATCGTCCGGTCGGATGAGAACCAGCCCATGCCCGCGATGTTGAGTATGCTCGTGCGCCACCAGCGCTCCGGCACACGCCACAATCCGGCAACCTCGTCCTGCTTGGCGAGGTAGCTGTCGAAATCGGCCATCACCATGAACACGTCCCTGTGCAGGATCGCGTCGATCAGGTCGCGGTAGCGGCCCGGCTCGTCAGGCGAGAAAACGCCGGATGCGATCGCCTGAACCGCCTGCTCCAGCGCAGGCGAGGCGGCAAGCGCTGCGTGGCCGGACAGGTCGCCTGAGCTGCGCGCGGCCACCTGGTCCGCGGTCAGGCCGAAGATGAAGATATTGTCGGCGCCGACGTGCTGGCGCAACTCCACGTTCGCGCCGTCCAGCGTGCCGATGGTCAGCGCGCCGTTCAGCGCCAGCTTCATGTTGCCGGTGCCGGACGCCTCCAGGCCGGCCGTCGAGATCTGTTCGGACAGGTCGGCCGCGGGAACGATGTGCTCGGCCAGCGTCACGTTGTAGTTCGGCAGGAACACCACCTTGAGCTTTTCGCCGATGTTGGGGTCGCTGTTGATCACTTGCGCCACGTCGTGCGCCAGCCGGATGACCTGCTTGGCTACGCGGTAGCCGGGCGCCGCCTTGCCGGCGAAGATCTTTACCCTGGCCACGCGCTCGTTCGTGGGCTGCGCGCGGAAGGTGTTGTACAGCGCCACGGCGTGCAGGATATTGAGCAGCTGCCGCTTGTACTCGTGAACGCGCTTGATGTGCACGTCGAACATCGCGTCGGTGTCGACCGCGATGCCGACGCGCTCGCGTATCAGCCTGGCCAGCGCCTGCTTGGCGACCAGCCGCTGGGCGGAGATGGCGTGCTGCAGTCCGCTGTCGTCGGCAAGGGCGGCCAGATCCGCAAGACGGTTCGGGTCGGTCAGCACCGCATCCCCCAGCCTGTCCACAAGGATGGCCGTGAGCGCCGGGTTGGCGCGGTGCAGCCACCGGCGGAAGGTGATGCCGTTGGTCTTGTTGCTGATGCGGCCGCCGTACAATCCGTGCAGGCCGGCAAACACGGTCTGCCGCATCAGCTCGGTGTGCAGCGTGGACACCCCGTTCACGGCATGGCTGCCGATGAAGGCCAGGTGCCCCATGCGCAGGCGACGGCCATGCGTCTCGTCGATCAGCGACAGCGCCGTCAACTGGGCGTCGGTCGCGTGGGCGTCCCGCTTGGCGGCCTCCAGGTGGTGGCCGTTCAGCTTGTAGACGATCTGCATGTGCCGCGGCAGAAGCCGCTCCAGCAGCGGCACCGGCCACGTCTCCAGCGCTTCGGGCAGCAGCGTGTGGTTGGTGTAGCTGAACGTGGCGACAGTGATCCGCCACGCCTCGGCCCAGTCCAGCCCGTGATCGTCGACAAGCAGCCGCATCAGCTCGGCAATCGCAATCGCCGGGTGCGTGTCGTTCAGCTGGATGGCGGCGTGGTCGGGCAGGCTGGCGACGTCGCCGTATTCGGCGATGTGGCGCTTGACCAGATCCTGCAGCGATGCGGAGGCGAAGAAGAACTCCTGCCGCAGGCGCAGCTCCTGCCCGGCTTCGGAATCGTCGCCCGGGTACAGCACGCGCGAGACGGCCTCGATGCGCACGCGGTCGCGCAGCGCGCCGACATGGTCGCCGCGGTTGAACTGGTCCAGGTGCAGCGGCTCTGCCGCCCGCGCGGACCACAGGCGCAGCGTGTTCGCATGCGCCCCGCCCGCGCCCACCACGGGAATGTCGTAGGCGACGGCGGACAGCACCTCGCCAGGGTGCCAGGCGTAGCTCTGCCGTCCGGCGGCGTCGGTCAGCGCGGAAACCGAACCGCCGAACCCCACCAGGAAGGCCACCTGCGGCCGCACGAACTCCCAGGGGTTGCCGACCGACAGCCAGTCTTCGGGCAGTTCGCGCTGCACGCCGCCGGCGATCTCCTGCCGGAACAGCCCATGTTCGTATCGTATGCCGTAGCCGAAGGCAGGGATGCCCAGAGAGGCCATGCTGTCCATGAAGCACGCGGCCAGCCTGCCCAGCCCGCCATTGCCGAGCGCTGCATCCGGCTCCTCGTTGCGCAGCAGCTCGATGTCGGCGCCGAGCGACGCCAGCGCCTCGCGCATCGGCTCCAGCAGGCCGAGGTTGCCTGCGGTATCGGCGAACAGCCGGCCGATCAGGAATTCGAGCGACAGGTAATAGACGCGCTTGGTTCCGCCCGCCCCCGGGCGCGTCGAGGGCAGCCAGCGCTCGACGACGAAGTCGCGGATCGTATGCGCCGCCGCCACGAACCAGTCGCGCCGGCTGGCGTTTTCCGGCGCGCGCCCGACCTCGTAGGTCAGCTTGTCCAGGATGCGTGCGCGCAGCGCGGCCAGGTCGCGGCCCGCATCGGATGTCTGCCCTGGGTGGATCGATGCAAGGCGGCCGGCGGCTATATCGTCCACGTGCAAACGGGTCCTCTGCTGGCCAGAGCGGGTTCATGCCGACCGTGTCAGCCCGACCCGCTCACCCCTGGTGTGTCGAGCAGCGTGATGCTGCTGCTCTTGAACGGCACCCTTATACCGTTTCGACGGTCCGTCGTAGCGTAATGCAGCGCGCGGCCATGGGGTCGGGCCGCTACCTGCGCACGACCGGAAGGTCGATGAAGCTTCCGGTCGGTCCGGCGTCGAACACCTTGACCACGGCGCGGCGGTAATCGCCCGGCTTGGCGAAGAAGATATTCTTCACGTAGGTCTGCGGGTTGCGGTCGTACAGGGGAAACCAGCTCGACTGTATCTGCACCATCACCCGGTGGCCCGGCAGGAACACGTGGTTGGCGGTCGGCAGCGCAAGCCGCAGCATCTGGCGCTGGTCGGACGGCATCGGCGCCGGGTGGGCCGGATCGTTGCGGTAGCGTGCGCGAAGGATGTCGGCCGACACCATAAGCTGGTAGCCGCCGAGTGCTGCGCTCCTGCCCATCTCCTCGGGATACACGTCGATCAGCTTGAAGACAAAGTCGCCGTCGGTCCCGGTGGTGGACGCGGCGATGTTGGCGACCGGTTCGCCGCTGATCTTGAGCGGCGCGGTCAAGGGCGGCGAGGCGTAGCTCAGCACGTCGGTCCGGCTGGCCACCTCGCGCTGGTCGCTGGTCAGCCAGGTCTGCCAGCTATGGGCGCCGTCATCCTCGATGTGGACCGGCCGGGGCAGATAGGGCACGGGCTTGGCGGGGTCGGCGGTGTAGCTGTCGAACCCCGGCACCGCGGGTGCTGCGGCCGACGTGCCGAGCCTGCCGCCCGGCTGCAGGAACATCGGTTCGTGGTCGATCCGGCATCCGTCGGCGCAGCCGGACGGCCAGGAGGCAAGCGATCGCCAGGCGTTCGTCCCCGTCTCGAACGCGGTGACGGGAGCCAGGCCGGGCGGCAACGGCTCGTCCTTCAGGAAATGGTCGAAGAACGGCTTGAGCAGCTCGCGGCGGAAATACGCCGCCGTGTCGCTGCCGAACGCGATCGGCCCGACGCTGAACCCGTCCAGACGCTCCTGGTGGTGGAACCACGGCCCGATCACCAGGTAGACCTTGCCGTCAGGGTCCTTCGGCTTGATCGCCTTGTAGACGGCGATGTTGCCGAAGATGTCCTCCTGGTCCCACAGGCTGTGGACCAGCATCGTCGGCACGCTGACGGGCTCGTTCTGCAGCAGCTTGTCGATCGCCTGGCCCTGCCAGAACGCGTCGTAGGACGGATGGCTCATCAGCTTGGCCGCAAACCCCACCTGGTCCAGGCCGTGCAGCCGCGCCATCTCGCCCGCCGACCCGGCGGCCAACCAGGTGTCGTAATCGTCGTAATGGTCCGACCACCATTTCACCGTGCTGCCCCGCGTCGCCTCCTGGTCGTGCGCATAGACGAGGCTGTCCTGGCGGAAGGCGCCGTTGTGGAACCAGTCGTCGCCGCGCCACCCGTCCACCATCGCGTTGATCGGCACCACCGCGCGCAACGCAGGATGCGGATGGAACAGCGCCATCAGGGTGGTGAAACCGTCATACGAGATGCCGAGCATGCCGACCCGGCCGTTGCTCTCTGGCGTGTGGTGCACCAGCCACTCGATCGTATCGTAGGTGTCTGTCGCGTGATCGACATCGGTCGGGTTCAGCGGGCCGCGCAGCGGGCGCGTCATCACGTAATCGCCCTCCGAGCCGTACTTGCCGCGCACGTCCTGGATCACGCGTATGTAGTTGTCCCGGGTCACCAGCTCGTCGGCCACGTCGTGGTCGCCCATCACGGCGGACAGGTGCGCGCTGCTGGTGTCGCCAAAGCGCTGGTCCGCGCCATAGGGCGTGCGCGTGAGCAGGATCGGCGCGCGCTCGGCGCCGCGCGGGACGAAGATCACGGTGTGCAGGAGCACGCCGTCGCGCATGGGGATCATGGCTTCGCGTCGCGTGTAGTCGAACCTGTCCGTCCTGGGCGCAAACGCGCGCGCCAGCTCGCTGTCCAGCCTGGCGGGCGCGCCAGGTGCTGTGCCGGGTGTGGCTGTACCGGGTAAGGCGGGGCCGGTTGAGGCGGGGCCGGGCGAGGCGGGGCCGGGCGAAGCGGGCGGCGTCCCTGCCGCTCCTGCCAGCACGGCGCAGCACAGCAGAACAAGGCGCAGGGAAGATGCCATCGTCGCTCCGGAAATCAGGCGTGGGCCGGTCAGGCGACCGGGTCGATCTCGAACATGCCGTCGATCTCCACCGGCGCGTCGAGCGGCAGGCTGGGCACGCCGACCGCCGCACGCGCATGCCGGCCGGCATCGCCGAAGATCTCCACCGCAAGGTCGGACGCGCCGTTGATCACCGCCGGATGGGCAGTGAACGTGGGCGTGCAGGCGACGAACCCGCCCAGGCGTACCACCCGCGCCACCCGGTCCAGGTCGCCGTCGCATGCGGCGTTCACATGGGCCAGCATGTTCAGCAGGCACTGGCGGGCGGCGGCCAGCCCGTCTTCCTGGCTCACCTCCTGGCCAAGCTTGCCGGTCCAGCCGAGCCTGCCCGACACCATCGGCAGCTGGCCCGACACCACCACCAGGTTGCCGGTGACCACGTACGGCACGTAGGTCGCGACCGGCGGCTGCGCTGCCGGCAAGGACAGGCCCAGCGCCTCCAGGCGTGCGGCGATGCGTCCGGTCATGAGTGCCTCCGATGGCGTGCTGCGCGCTGCTTGCACCCGCCGCCCCTCGGCTGGCAAGCCAGCGCCCGTCCGGGGCCCGCCCCGCCAGCCGCGAGGCGTTATTTCTCGACGAACGCCTTTTCGATCACGTATTCGCCCTGCCGCGTATTGGTGCCCTCAACCCAGCCGCCCTGCTCGAACCAGGCGCCGTAATCGGCAAGCAGGCCGGGGCTGCCGCACAGCATCACGCGGTCATGCGCGCGCTCCACCGGGTCCAGGCCCAGATCGGCCTGCAGCTTGCCGCTGAACATCAGGTCGGTCACCCGGCCCTGGTGGATGAACGGCTCGCGGGTAACGGTCGGGTAGTAGACCAGCTTGTCGCGCGCGAACTCCCCCAGCAACTCGTGGGCGTGCAGCTCGCGCGTGATCTGCTCCTGATAGGCGAGCTCGCCAACCGTCCGGCAGCCATGCACCAGCACCACCCGCTCGAACGGCTCGTAGGTGTCGGGGTCCTTGATCAGGCTCATGAACGGTGCCAGGCCCGTGCCCGTGCCGAGCATGTACAGCGTGCGGCCGGGCAGCAGCGTCTCGGCGAGCAGGGTGCCCACAGGCTTGCGGCCGATCAGCACGGGATCGCCCGGCCGGATGTGCTGCAGGCGGGAGGTCAGCGGCCCGTCGGCCACCTTGATGCTGAGGAACTCCAGCGTCTCCTCCCAATGCCCGCTCACCATCGAATAGGCGCGCAACAGGGGACGGTCGTCGATCATCAGCCCGATCATCGAGAACTGGCCGCTCTTGAAGCGGAACGTCGGGTCCCTGGTGCAGGTGAAGCTGAACAGGCTGTCCGTCCAGTGGTGAACGGCCAGGACTTTTTCTTCGTAGAACGCGGCCATGAGGGGGCAGTCAGCTTTCAGCTATCAATCGTCAGCGGCTGCAGGTGGGGGTGTCGTGCCCTGCAGCAAAGGCTTCAGGCGGTCAAGAATGCGGGCCAGGGATGCGTCCCAGCTGAACCGGGCGGCATGGGCGCGGCAGGCCTGCGCCAGCGCCGGGCCCTGGCGCCGCCGGCGGGCCAGCATGTCGACGACCGCGCGCTGCAGGTCGGCCGCCGAGAGCGGGTCGAAATAGCCGCACACCTCCCCGCCCACCTCGGGGATGCTCGAACTCCACGAGGCGACGCAGGGGGTGCCGGCCGAGAGGCTTTCCAGCACGGGAAGGCCGAAGCCCTCGAACAGCGAAGGATACAGGGTCGCCTCCGCACCGGCCAGCAGCAGGTACTTGGTCTGGTCGGGCACGAAACCGGTGAACACGATGCGCCCGGACGCCCGCGCCGCCTCCAGCCCGTGCGGCAGGCTGTGCTGCTCCTCCAGCCAGCCCATCTTGCCGGCGAACACGAAACGGTGGCTGTCCAGCAGCGCGGGCGCCCGCTCCAGCATGTCGAACACCAGGCTGACGTTCTTGCGCGGCTCGCGGGTGCCCAGGATCAGCAGGTAGGGCTCTGCACCCGCCGGCGACAGCGCGTTGCCCGCACGGACCGCATAGCCATCCGGCCAGGCCACCCCGTTATGGGCCACCATCATCCGCCGGGCCTCCACGCCGAGATACGCGGCGAGGTCGTCGCGCGAGGCCGCCGATACCGCGACCACGAGGTCGTCGGAGGCGATGTCGGCCATCATCGCCTCCATGTGGTGGTCGACGTTTCCCTTGATGTGGAAGTAGGGCAGCACCAGCGTGGACAGGTCGTGGAACACGCTGCACTCGACGTCGAACAGCCGGCGCACCTGCTTGACCGAGGGGAACAGCCCGATGGTGCGCGCGGCCCCCGGCGTGCCGCGCGCCAGCACCGGCAGCAGGCCGGTGCGGGCGCGGCCGGACGCGATCTCGCGCTTGAGGAACAGGCCGGTGTTGCGCCGCAGGGCATCGGCCACGGCGTCGCGGTGAACGACCGAAAGGTCGAGGAAGAAGCGCAGCCGGTCCCCCACGCCCGAGAGCAGGGCGGAGGCGAGCCCCGCCGCCACGACGGGGATGCCGGTCCATTGCCGCTCCAGCAACGGCGAGACGTCGAAATACAGCGTCGCGTCCTGGGCGTGCAGCGCCGCCGCGAAACGCTCGACCGCGTGCTGCCTCACGCCGTCGCTTCTGCCCGGGCGCGGGCCGGCCGCCGCGCGCGCGGCGGCGCCGGTGCTGCCGCCCTGGCTGCCGTCAGCTGCAGCAGCGTCGGCATCGCCCGCAGCGACGGCAGCCGCGCCGAGAAGGTCAGGGCGCCGCAGCGTGTCTGCGCGTCCACCCAGATCGCCTCGTCGGCCAGCAGGCGGTCGCCAGGCCCGGCGCTGCCCGACGGGTCGATCAGGATGGTCCTGATCCCGCAGGCCGCCAGCCTGGCCAGCGTCCACCAGTGCTCGGGGTCGTTGCCGTCCACCCAGGCGCAGCCGGCCAGGCTGCGCAGCAGCGCCGCCGCATCCATCGTGCCGACCCGGGCGAGGAAGATGCCGGCGAGCGCGCCCTCGGCGGCCGGCGCCGCGTCGCGCAGGGTGGCGATCAGCTGCCGGATGATGCCGGTCTGGCCGATATAGTTGAACGGCAGCAGGACGATGCGGGGCATGTGCTCGGCCGCCGCGCCGCCCGGCGCGTGCAGCCGCGCCAGCCGGGCCAGCAACTCGGGCACGATGCTGCCGGGATGGTCCATGTTCCACGGCAGCAGCACGACGGGCGCCTGGCCGATGCCGGCCATCAGTCGGCCGGTGCGCGACCGCACAGGCCCGGCCGCCCAGGCCAGCGAGCGGAACTCGGCAAGCGACACCAGGTCGAGGCCGGCATCGGCCCCGTTCTGATGCGCCCGGCGCGTCGGCGTGTCGGCCGGGATGTCGGCGGTGATGCAGGATTGCGGCAGCAGCGAGGCCGGGATCGCCTGTCCGCCGATCACCCTCGGGCGCAGCGCCTGGTCATAGACGAACAGCCGCCGGATGGACGCTGGCAGCACCATGCCGGAGGCGAAGGGATGATGGCTGGCGGTCAGCGGCGGCGCCCCGCCCGCTTCTGCGATCACGCAGGCGTTGCGCACCCCTTTCAGCACGCGCGCGGCGCGGACGCTGCCGAACCGGAGGTGGACCAGGCGTTCCGCCCTGCCCGGCGCCGCCCCGGCGCGCGCCAGCGCGGCGCGAACGCTGCGCCGGTCCGGAAAAACCTCCGGCATCGGCGCGAAATACATCCGCCCCGCCAGGCCGCCGGCCGCCGCGACGAAGGCGAGCAGCTGCGACTCGCTGCCGAGAAGCACTTGCGGCAGGCACAACTCGCCCGCCGGCATCAGCGCGGCGGCGTGCCGGCGAAGCGGTCCTGGACAGCTGAGAATGAGGGCTGAGACGGCTTCCCAGCCGGGCAGGGCATCCACCAGGATCCTTCCACGCCCCGAGCGGTGAGGCGGACTTTCTCAAATCGGCCAGAGCAGATCCCGATCAGACGGAATCGTCTGATCGGGTGAAGATGCTCGCAAACAGAAGCTAGAGCCTGTGGAGTGAACGCAAGTGAACGAAACATGCTCTAGAAGGATAAGGAGGCACAACCGGAAGCGGATTCCTACACTGATCGAAGGCCACATCGAAACCGTGTCGCCCGACGGCGTGATGCATGGCTGGCTGCGCGACCGAAGCGCCGCCATGCCGTGCCACGTGCAAATCCTGCAGCACGGCGTCCTGCTCGCCGAAGCCATCGCCGGGACGTTCCGGGCGGACCTGCTGCGGGCGGGCCACGGTCACGGTCATTACGGCTTCCAGGCGCGGCTGCGCGAGACGCTTCCCCCCGGCCCGTGCAGCGTCAGCCTGCATCTGCCGCGCACCGGCATCGCCGCGTCGATGGCGATGACGGTGCCGCCCCTGCACCCGCCTCGGCCCAGGACGGTCGAGTCGCTCCTGGCCGCCGAGCCTGGATGGACCACCGCCGACCTGCTCGAGCGTCCGGCCTGCCTGGACATGGCCGCCAACCTGGCAGCGATGGGCGAGGCGCGCTTCGTGGACGGGCTGTTCCGCTTCGTGCTCGGGCGCTGGCCGTCCGGCGCCGAAAGCCGGCTGCATGCAGGCAGCCTGCGCGCCGGCCGGGTGACGCCGCACGCGCTGTTCGTCGACATGCTGTCGTCGCGCGAGCGTGCCGACATGGCGCCGGCGCTCGCCTCCCCGTATGACCCGGACTTCCCGTTCTCCGCCGAGGGCGTTCCTTGACCCATGATCCTGCACGACGCCGTGCGACGAGCGCCCTGACCCGATGATCGCGTCCCGGCTGGTCAACGAGCTGATGCTGGTCTCCGTGCTGGTGGCGGGCGAGGGGGCGCCGTCGCTCGCGGCCGAGCTCGAGTCCGAGGGTGCCGCCGCCGAGACCTTCTCCGGCGGCCAGGCGCCCGAGGGGTTCGACCTCGCCATCCTTCTGGCCGAGGCCGGCTCGGCCGCGGACCCGTCCACCCGGCAGGTGGTGGATGCCCTCTCGCATGCCAGCGAACGCCTGTTGTTCGCTCCCCTGCCGCTCGGCGCGGCCGCACCCTCCGACGATCCCGCCCTGCCGCAGCTTTCCGAGTGGTTCGAGGTGTTCGCAGAGTTCGGCTACCAGCCGGTCGTCGAGTTCGACGCGAGTTTCGTCAGCCCCGGCGCGTTCCTGGTCGACCGGGCGGCGGTGGCAGCAGAGAGCGAGCTCGCCGCCTTCGCCGACCGGCTGCAGCGGGCCGCGCCGGTGCAGCCCCCGCCCGAGCCTGCGGTCGCGCCGGCGGCTGCGGGCCAGGAGAACGGCCTGCGCGCGCGGCTGGCCGAGGCGGAGGCGGCACTGGCCCAGGCGCAGGAGACCCTGGCCGCGCGGCGCGCCGAGATCGACGGCCTGCTGGCCGAAGCCGCCCGCCTGGCCGGCCAGCACGACGCGGTGCGCCGCTCCCTGCAGGCGCGCGAGGAGGCGGACGCGGGCTGGGACGGATTGCGCCGCTGGGCGCGCGCGCTGATCGCCGACCCGTCGCGCGACACGCCTCAGGCGCTGGCCCGCGACCTGCCGCGCCTGAACGCGTGGCGCAGCCCCGCCGCGCCGGTCATCCTGCCGCAAATGCAGGGGCTGCGGCTCTGGGGCGTTCGCCTGCCGCTCCTGCGGCGCACCCATGCCCCCGCCATCCTGGCCGACACGGCGCTGGTGCGCGCCAGCCGCCTGTTCGACGCCGCCTGGTACGTGGCCGCCACGCCCGAGCTGGCCGACGGCGCGTCCGTCGACCCGGTGTTCCACTACGTGCTGGTCGGCGCGCTGAGGGGTGCCGACCCGGGACCCTGGTTCGACACCGCCGCCTACCTCGCCGAGCACCCGGAAGTTGCCGGCACCGGGCTGTGCCCGCTGGTCCACGCGATCAGAACCGAAGCCGAGCTTTCCATCAACTCAGGGTAGCAACGCCCTTCAACTCTCTGCGGGTTTCTTGCTACGCTCGCGTCATGTTCCGCACCACACTCCCGCAGCTGATGGCGGTGCTCGCCCTGGCGGGCTGCAGCCAGGTGGCCGAGGGCCTGCCGCCGGCGCCGCGGGCGGAGACGGCCCCGCCGTACCGCGTCCAGGTCGGCGACGTGCTCGGCCTGCGGCTCTACATGGCGCCCGAGCTCGACGAGGAGGTGACCGTGCGGCCGGACGGCCGGGTCACCACCGCGCTGGCCCAGTCGGTCCCGGCTGCGGGCCGCACGCCCGACGAGGTCGCGGCCGACCTTCGCCGCATCTACGCCCACGAGCTGAAGGACCCGCAGCTCGCCGTGGAGGTGAAGTCTGCCGCACCCGCGCGGATTTATGTCAGCGGCGAGGTGGTTGCCCCCGGCGAGTTCACCACACTGGGCGCGCCGCTGACGATGGTGCAGGCGCTGTCGCGCGCCGGCGGCCTGCGCCCCACGGGCGACGAGGCCCACGTGTTCATCCTCCGCCGCGGCGAGGGCGACACGCCGCAGGTGCTGTCGGCCGACTACCGTGCCGCCATCACCGGCCGCGACCCCGGCGCCGACGTGCGCCTGGCCCCGTTCGACATCGTCTACGTGCCCAAGACCGGCATCGCCCGCCTCTACGTCTGGTTCAACCAGCACGTCCAGCAATTCGTGCCGGTCAGCTGGGGTTTCTCCTACAGCGTGAACCCGTTCATCAATAAGCGGTAGGCAGTCAGGCCGGAGGAGCCGCAGCAGCCCAGATCGCGTAAAGCCGTTCCATCTCCGCGTTGTAAGCGGTCCACAGCGCCTGCGCCTCGTCCTCCGGCACCAGCCGCATCGCCCGCTGAAACGCGCCGTCTCGCAAGATCACGCCCATCTCGTCCGTCCAGGGCGGCACGGCCGCAGCGAGCAACGCATCGATCGTCTCCAGCATGCGCACCCGCGCCGCCTCACGCTCGCCCGACTGCGTCAGCGCGCCATCGTCGAACAGACCAGGCTGGGTCGAAAACGCTACCATCACTAACCGCTAGCAGCCGCGTCCGAGTCGCCAAGAGCCTTGGCGCTCACACCCCGACACGGCATCATGCGGCCGTGACCTGGCGCAGCGACGAACTCCCCGAACACGTCCGCGCCATGGCCGCCCGCCCGCGGCACGAAGCCCTGCGCGGCCACGTCACCGCCATCCTGCGTCAAGGCTTTGGCGCCTCCTACGACGAGATCGCCCACGAGGTTTACCTTCTGGGCAACACCGGCCGCATCGATACATTGTGGGGCGCGGTCGTGATCGAGCTGAAATCCGATCTTCGGCGCGAGCTGGCGGACGTGCAGGCCCGCATGCCGGACTACCTGGCCGACGCGGCCCGGAGGAACCCGCGCCCGCCCACCGGCATCGCCACCGACGGCGCCACCTTCATCGGCTACCAACTCATCGACGGTCAGCTCAAGGAGCTACGCCGTTACGAGACCGACCCGGAACGCCCCGGCGAGCTGATGGCGTGGCTCGAACTCCTGCTCTCCGACGACGCCGACCTGATGCCGGACGCCCGCGCCGTCGCCCAGGCTTTCGGCCGCGGCAGCCTGGCGTTCAGCCGCGCCCGCCTGACTCTGCAGGGCTTGTGGCATGCCCTGAAGGACGACCCCGAGGTGCGCCTCAAGCGCGACCTCTGGGACGGCCTGTTGCGCGAAGCGTACGGCGCCGAAGTGGGCGACGACACGCTGTTCCTGCAGCACACGTATCTGGCCATCATCGTCAAGGCGATCGCCGCCCGCGTCCTGAAGCTGCCTGTCGATGACGCTGAACGCCTGCTCTCCGGCCGCGTTTTTGCGGACGAGGGCATTCTCGGCGCCGTCGAAGCCGATTTCTTCGACTGGCTCTTGAAGCTGCCGGCGGGCGCCGAACTGGTCCGCCAACTCGCCGTGCAGACTGCGCGCTTCCGTCTGACCGACGTCGAAACCGACGTACTGAAAGTGCTGTACGAAAGTCTGGTCGATCCGGACCAGCGCCACGATCTCGGCGAATACTATACGCCCGACTGGCTCGCCGGCCGCGTCGTCGCCGAAGCGATGGATGAACCGCTCACCCAACGCGTACTGGACCCCGCCTGCGGCTCCGGCACCTTCCTGTTCCATGCCGCCCGCCGCCTGATCGCCGCCGGCCACGCGGCGGGCTGGACCGGCACGCGCATAGTGGAAGCCTGCGCCGAGCAGGTACGCGGCATGGACATCCATCCCGTCGCCGTCACGCTGGCGCGCGTCACCTGGCTGCTCGCGTTGGGCGCGCTGCTCGAGGAACGCCCGTCCAAACTCACCGTGCCCGTCTTCATGGGCGACGCCATGCAATGGAATCTCGACCGCATCGTCGATCGCGTGAACATCGCCATCGAGGTGCCGGGCGAAGCGAAAAAACTCCGCATCCCGCTCGGCTTCGCCGAAGACCAGGCTATTTTCGAGGCCGGCCTGGACGAGCTGAACCGCGGCCTCCCCGGCAACGCCGACCCCAAGGCGGTCGCCCGCGCGCTGCGCCGTATCGAGGGCGCATTGCCCGCCGATGCCGACGCGCTCGCCGAAACGTTTGCGCATCTGCAAACGCTATACCGCGCCGGCCGCAACGGCATCTGGATTTTTGTATTCCGCAACCTCGCTCGTCCGATCTGGCTGTCTCGGCAGGAGCAGCATGCCGACGTGCTGGTCGGCAACCCGCCCTGGATCGTCTATCGCCACCTCAGCCCAGGCATGAAGGACCGGCTCAACGCCGCCTTGCGCAGCTACGATCTGTGGCTCGGCGGCAGTCTGGCCACGCAGCAGGACATGTGCGCGCTGTTCTGGGCGCGCGGCGCGGAACGCTATCTCAAGCGCGGCGGCCGCATCGCCTTCGTGCTGCCCTACGCCATGTTAAACGCGCCCGTTTTCGCCGGCCTGCGCGCCGGCCGCATGGGCGAGTCGCGCGTGCGCCTGACCGGCGCCTGGGCGCTAGAACGCGTTTGGCCCATTTTCGGCGCACAATCCGGCAGCAGCACCACCAGCACCTGCGTGCTGTTCGGCCGCCGCCAGATGGCAGGCCCCCACCCGGCCGAATGCGACCGCTGGGAGGGCCGCTTTTCCAAACGCGACGCCGACGAGGCCGAGGCGGCGCGCGTGCTGACCCGCACCCGCATTCCCTGGCCCCGCCCGCGCACCCTGATCGGCGCATCGCCGTACCGCACGCGCTTCCGCCAGGGCGCGACCATCGTGCCGCGCCGCTTCTTCATCGTGGACCCGGCTCCCGCAAGCCGCCTGGGCCGCTCCGTCCACGCTCCGATCATGCAGGGGCGCGCCGGCCGGCTGGACAAGCGCCCTTGGACGACCGTCGAGCCGCCACGCGGACCTGTCGAAGCGCAATTCGTTCGGCAAATCGTTTTAGGGGAGACGATCGTTCCGTATCGCCTGCTGGCCACGGTATCGGGTGTGATCCCCCTGGAAGGGAAAGCGGTCTTAGATGCTACAGCGGCAAGAGACGCCGGTCATCGACACCTTGCTGATTGGCTTCTTGACGCTGAAACAAAATGGAATCTGCACACGAATAAAAAAGCGGATGGCGAGTCGCGCATGACGTTGCGCGACCGACTGGATCATATGCGTACGCTGACGGCCCAAGCGACTCCTTCGGCCAACCGTGTGTTCTACACAGCGTCCGGAACACGCTTATCTGCAGTTCGGGTTGAGGTAGAAGACCTAATAGTCGAGCACAAAGCTTATTGGGCCGCGGCAAAGTCAAGCGCAGAAGCAGCCTATCTGACCGTTATCTTAAATAGCTCTGCTGTCCTTGCAAAAATCACCGACCTCCAATCACACGGGCAACGCGACAAACGCGACTTCGACAACCTCGTCTGGACCCTGCCCATCCCCGAATACGACGACACCGAACAACTCCACCGCGACCTCGCCGCAGCCGCCGCCCGAGCCGAAACCATCGCCGCTACCGTAGAACTCACCGAAACCCAGCACTTCACCGCCAAACGCCGCGCCATCCGCGCCGCCCTCACCGAAACCGGCATCGCCGCCGAAATCGAAGCCCTCGTCGACGCGCTCTTGCCCCCGTAATGGTCAGCAGCGGTCGGCGAACGATACGGATGCCAAGACACTCCAAAACGCCAGCTCACCTGTTCATCGCAGTCCAACGTAATTGCAAACGGCTCAGTAAGCATATCACCGCGCCGCGGAACGCGCACGAGGGCGTGCAATGCCCAACCAGTACCCCGTTCCGATCTGGCACGTTGCGGCTGGTAGGCCGAAGATAAGCGACAGGTAGGGATATCGTCCGAAGGCCAACGCCAAAGACAGGCAGGCTATCGTGCATACGGCCGATAGGATCACCGCCGCGACGACGAACTGACCCGCAAAGTGCCGCAGTGCGGGTGAGAGCTTCTGCCAACGCGTTGCCGGTTCGACATGCGCCACTATGAATGTCAGCGCTATGCCGCGAATGCCGCCGTGATCAATCCCATCAAGCGGGTCGCCGCCGAGGAGAGACGCCACGGCTGACCAAAGCCCAATGCTTACTAACGCTAGGCCACTTAGGCTCACGCCAAGGGACAAGAAATAAGAGGGTGCCGGCATGTCCGAAAGAGGTGCTCCTGTGTCCACGGCCGTGCAATGGATTGTACCTGCTCAAGCGGTGCAGTGCCGACTCATCGTTGCCATTCTTCTTTAAACAGCCCGTAGGGTGGGGTGCGCTTTGGCACCCCACCTGTTCTCCTGGCACAAACCTGCCGAAACCCGTTATTCCCGCGCAAGGCAAGCGCCCGGTCTTGTCACGCCAGCAATGGAAACGACTATGAACAAGCATAAGAACCGTGCTTGCCAGCTATTCATACAGGTGGGGCCCGGCTGTCAAAACGTAGCGCGGACGCGCAGTGCAGAGCCAATATAGTGTAAAGATTTGGCAAAACGCAGATATCAGCCCCATGATCAAAGGAAGATTGCCTGAGGTCGGGTGAGAAAAGGCGACGTAGAGGCAAAAAATCGTTCCCATTATGGACGCAACAAGAACGGCTGCTATCGCGTACGATATTGCGCGTCGAAGGCGAGCGGGTACCCTGTTCCAACGGGTTGCACGTTCGAGGTAAAGCATCCCAAATGACATCAAAGCGCCGATCGTCGCCCCATAACTTCCGCCACCGAAAGGATCGCTGCCAGCAAGTGCTCGCCCGGCGGCCTGCACGCCTATGCCGACAAAGGTTATGCCCACGCAGCCGAGCGCTAGAGAAAGTCCATAACTCTTGCTTGGTTCTGGGGTCGCAACCGTCATGTGTGTGTCGCCACACTATGTATCTGTAAACGAAGGCGACCCCGTAATCATTCAGTGACAGGTACAGCCTGCGGCCGCGCCCGACCTAGCCAATAGAACGTTGCAGGCTGACACAGCGCAGCCAACAGGCCGAAAATTTGGGAAAGGTGAGGATAACTTCCATACGCAAACGCGAGATACAGGCAAGCCACTGTGCACAATGCCGACGCGATCAACGTCGCAGTCATCATCCAACGCGCTGCTTTACGTGCCGACAATGAAATCTCATCCCATCGTGTCGCCCGTTCAATATAAAGCAAGATGAAAGCCAGTGCAGTACCGATGCCGCCGCCATAGTTGATCCCGCTGAAAGGATCGCCACCAACCAACGACTCAACACCCGACCACAAACCGATACCCACGAAAGCCACCCCGGCGCATCCAATCGCCAGCGTAAAAAAATACATCGAACCCGGCATTTCGAGCGGTGCTGTCATGTGTGCACCGCTGTGCAATGGATTTGCAGTCGACTCAAGAAGCGATGCAACACCGACTCGTCACTGCCCAACTCCTCCTTAAACAGCAATCCGAGTGATCCAACGCCTGCACCTCGGGGCGTCAACTCGTGCAGAACCATGCCTCTGATCTGCTCAGACCTAATTTGCGACCGAAGGTGGGCCCGCGCTGCGATGGCCTTATACTGGTCAGCCCGCGACGCATTGGATGCCCGCGCTGCGAAAGTGTCTGCCGTTTTCGCAGTGGCCTGAGCGATAGCCCGCAACTCACGTATTTCCCGGAGTTCTCTGATGGCCTTGACCCCACCCCACCCCAGATCCGGGAGGGTGGCGACCGTCGCGATTATTCGAACAACCTCCGTGTTTTTTCGGACACGCTCGGCTGCTTCGTCGTCACCAGCAAGTTCAAACCCGTACACGGTTCCATCAGCACTGAGCAGGATTAGCCCGCCGAGCAGGGCGATACCGCCAAGCACTCCCACCCCACTCGCAAACAACGCGAGCGACATCCCCACGCACACCACATCAAAAACCACCCCGGCCCCGTCGTCCGCATGCCTGGAAAAGATTTTCGTCAGCGCGCCCGCCATCGCCTGGCCCGCTGCTGCCTGCGCTTGGGCCGAGGCCAGCTCGGCGTTTCCCTCGGCCGCCATGGCGTTGAGGATGGCGGCTCTCACGCGGTCCCAGACGGCGACCGGGCGCTTGGGTGGGGGTGGGGGGGCGTCTGGCCAGTGGAACACCAGCGCGTCGCCGAAGCCGAGCCCGTCCCGCCGCGGCGCCCTTAGCGGGTAGAGGTTGTCGGCGGAAGCCCAGGCCACGCCCACGCCGGGGTCGCACACGGTATCGACGAGGCGGCACAGGTTCATGCGCGCGTCGTTCATGCCGTCGTAGGGACCCCATTCCGGCGTCAGTGTCACAGCCAACGTCACCGCTCCCCCGCGTCGTTGCGCGTATAGACCCGACCGATGAATCGATCGTCAAGCAACGCGCCGCGCCGGGCGTCAAGCACCGTGCCGCGTTGGGCGTCAGGCAACGCGCCGCGTTGGGGCAACGCCGCGCGCCGGCGAACCCGGCGTGACCCGCGCGCGGCCCCGCGCTAGCCTGCCGCCATGCGCATCCTCCTCCCCCTGCTCCTCGCCCCCACCCTGGCGCTCGCCGCCGACCCCGCGCCCGTGGCGGCGCGCGGCGGCATGGTGGTCAGCGCGCAGCATCTGGCCTCCGAGGTGGGGGCCGACGTGCTGCGGCGGGGCGGCAACGCGGTGGATGCCGCGGTCGCCGTCGGCTACGCGCTGGCTGTCACCTACCCCGAGGCCGGCAACCTCGGCGGCGGCGGGTTCATGACGCTGCGCCTGGCCAACGGGCGCACCAGCTTTCTCGATTTCCGCGAAAAGGCGCCGCTCGCCGCCACCGCCGCCATGTTCCAGGACAGCCAGGGCAACGTCGTCCGCGGCATGTCGACCGAAAGCTGGTCCTCGGTCGCGACCCCTGGCTCGCCCGCCGGCCTGGAATACGCGCGCGTGCATTACGGCACGTGGGAGCGCGCGGCCCTGATGGCGCCCGCCATCGCGCTGGCCCGCGACGGCTTCACGCTCACCCAGGGGGATGCCGGCATCTTCCAGGTGGCCACACCGCAGCTCCGCCCGGATCCTGCCGCGTCCGCCATCTTCCTGCGCCATGGCGACCCGCTGCAGCCGGGCGACAGGCTGGTGCAGACCGACCTCGCCCACACGCTGGGCGAGATCGCCGACCGCGGCCCCGAACTCGCCTTCTATCGCGGCCGCGCCGCCCACGAGATCGCGCAGGCCGCCCAGGCCGGCGGCGCCAAGCTGAGCGAGCGCGACTTCGCCGAGTACAAGGTGCGCGAGATGCCGCCCGTGGAGTGCGACTACCGCGGCTACCACGTGGTCTCCTCGCCCCCGCCCAGCTCCGGCGGCGTCGTGCTGTGCGAGATCCTGCAGATCCTGCAGGGCTACGACCTGCACGCCATGGGCTTCCACAGCGCGGCCGAGGTGCACGTGCTGGCCGAAGCCATGCGCCACGCCTTCATCGACCGCAACAACCGGCTGGGCGACCCCGATTTCGTCCGCAACCCGGTGGCCGAGCTGATCAGCGCAGCCCATGCCGAAGCCGTCCGCCATGCCATCGACCCGGAACGCGCCACCCCCACCGGGCAGCTGCCGGTGCCCAAGCCCGAGGGCACGCAGACCACGCAGTATTCCGTGGTGGACGCGGCCGGCAACGCGGTTTCCGTCACCTACACGCTGAACAACTGGTTCGGCGCCGGCAAGGTGGCCGGCCATACCGGCATCGTCATGAACGACGAGATGGACGATTTCACCTCCAAGCCGGGCACGCCCAACATGTTCGGTCTGGTGCAGGGGACGGCCAACGCGATCGCGCCGGGCAAGACGCCGCTGAGCTCGATGACGCCCACCATCGTCACCCGCGACGGTCACCTGGTGATGGTGATCGGCTCGCCGGGCGGCAGCCGCATCATCACCATCACGCTCGAGGCCATCGTCAACGTCATCGACCACAACATGACGATCCAGGAGGCGGTGGACGCCCCGCGCATCCACGAACAGGGCAACCCCGACCTCGTTCTGCTGGAACGCGGCGCGCTGTCGCCCGACACCCGTGCGCTGCTGACGCAGCACGGCTACCGCTTCAAGGACGCGGAGTACTGGGGCTGCGCCGAGGGCATCCTGGTTGGCGCCCCGGCACTCGGCGGCGCCGAGCTGGGCGGCGGCGACTTCCTGCCGTTGAACGCGCGCCCCGAAGCCGGCGCGCACCTGTTCGGCGCGCATGACGTGCGCGGCGGTGCGGGGGCCGCGGTTGCATCCGACACGGAGGCACGCTAGCATCGAAACGATCGGCCGGCCGGCGGCGGTCCGATCGCCCGGGAACGACGTCGCGTGCTGTTCAACTCTTACGAATTCATCCTCGCCTACCTGCCCGTCACGCTGGCCGTCACTTACCTTCTCGCGCGCTTTGCCGGGCCAGGGCAGGCGCAGCTCTGGCTGATCGCGGCGTCGTTCTACTTCTACGCCAGCTGGAACTTGCGCTACCTGCCTTTGCTGGTCGGCAGCATCCTGTTCAACTACGCCATGGCAAGCCTGATGCTGCGCCTGCCGGAGGAGCGGCGGCGCGCCTACATGCTGGCAGCGGTCGCGGTCGATCTCGGCCTGCTCGCCTATTACAAATACACCAACTTCTTCGTCGACAGCGTCAACGCGGTCGGCGGCTCGCATTTCCTGGTGGCCCAGATCCTGCTGCCGCTCGGCATCTCGTTCTACACCTTCCAGCAGATCACGCTGCTGGTGGACATCAGCGGCGGCGATGTCGGGCGCGTGAGGCTGCGCGATTTCGGGCTGTTCGTCATCTTCTTCCCGCATCTGATCGCGGGTCCCATCGTGCACCACCGCGAGATGATGCCGCAGTTCGAACGCGCGTCCTACCGGTTCGACTGGGACAACATGGCCGTCGGGCTGACGCTGTTCGTGGTCGGCCTGTTCAAGAAGGCCGTGCTGGCCGACGGCATCGCCACCTCCGTCGTGCCGCTGTTCGGCGACGCCGCGGCCGGCCGCCCGGTGACGCTCGTCTATGCCTGGGCCGCCAGCCTCGGCTTCGCGCTGCAGATGTATTTCGACTTTTCCGGCTATTCCGAGATGGCGCTGGGCCTGGCGCGCATGCTCGGCATCAAGCTGCCGATGAACTTCAACTCGCCGCTGAAGGCGGCCAGCATCATCGAATACTGGGCGTGCTGGCACATGACGCTGACGCGGTTCCTGACCGCCTACGTCTACAACCCGACCGCCATGGCCATCGCGCGCTGGCGCCGGGCACGCGGGTGGCGCCAGATGCCGGGGCCGCGGGGAACGCTGGGCGCGGGCGTCTCGATGATCGCGGCGCCGACCATAGGCACCATGTTCCTCTCCGGGCTGTGGCACGGCGCCGGCCCGCAATTCCTGGTCTTCGGATTGCTGCACGGCGCCTACCTGACGATCAACCATTTCTGGCGCCTGTACCGGCCGAGGTTCTGGGCCGATGCGGCCGGCCACGACCGCATCATGCGGCCGGCCGGGCTGCTGCTGACCCTGGTTGCCGCTGCCGTGTCGCTCACCTACTTCAGGGCGGACTCGGTGTCCGCGGGCAACAACGTGGTGGCCGGCATGGCTGGCCTGCACGGCGTGGCGCTGCCCGACGTCATCGCCAGCCGGCTGCAGTCGCTGGCGGCGCTGCTGGCGCGCGCGGGCGTGGCCTTCGAACCCCGGCCGCTGCCCGAGCTGCTCGCCACCTGCGCCTGGATCGCGGTCCTGCTCGCCGTGGCGCTGGTGCCGCCCAACATCCTGCAGATGATGTATTCGGCCGAGCCGGCCATCACCATGCCGGCCGCGCCTGCCAACGACCCGAGGCTCGCGTTCTGGCGCGGCCTGTCCGCCCGGCTGGCCTGGCGTCCGAGCGCCGCCTGGGCGGTCGCCGCCTCCGTCCTGTCGGCGGCCGGCATCCTCTCGCTCAACCACGTTTCGGCGTTCCTCTATTGGCAGTTCTGATCGACGAGGAGGTGCGGTCGGCGTCGGCCACCGGGCCGCGTGCCGGGCCGGCGCCGCGCTACATCGCCATCTGGGCGGCCACGCTGCTGGTCCTGCTCGCCCTCACGATGGGCCTGTGCGCGCTGGTGGACCCCTATGCGGTGCTCGGCACGCCGCTGGTCGGCGGCCTGAACGCGCGCAAGACGGCGGCCATCGACTGGCCGCGCCTGTCGAAGGCCTACATGGTCCAGCGCGCCCGCCCGGCCACCATCATCCTGGGCAACTCCAGCGCCGATGTCGGCTTCGACCCCGCCAGCGCGGCGTGGCCCGAGGCGGCCCGTCCGGTGTTCAACCTGGCGATCGACGGCGGCCTGCCCGGCAATCATCTGCGCTACCTGCAGCACGCCTTGGCCACCGCGTCGCCCAGGCAGATCGTCCTGGCGGTCAACTTCAACGAAAGCATGGTGCTGACCGCAAGGCGGGTGGCGGCATCGGTGCAGAGCCAGTTCGACTTCGAACAGCGGATGCGCGTGCTGGCCGATGGCAGGCCGAACCCCGCCTATGCCGGCGGCCGCGCGGCCGACCTGGTCTTCGCGACCCTATCCTTCACCGCGCTGTCCGACAGCATCAAGACGCTTCTGCATCAGCATGGGGCCGGCGTCGCCGCCCAGACCGAAGCGGGCTGGAACAACGGCGCGATGATGATCGGCTGGACCCGTCAGGACGGCGCCTACGCGATGGCGATGCGCAAGGACCGCGAGAAGATCGGCCAGTATCTGAGCTGGCGCGCCCACAAGGTGCTGGACATCGACCCGGTGTTCCGGCTGGTGCAGGTCGCCCGCGAACACGGGGCCGAGCTGTCCATCGTCATCCTGCCCAACCACGCCGACGGGCTGGAAGTGCTGCGCCAGACCGGGCTCGACGCAGATTACGATGCCTGGAAGACCGCTCTGGTGGAGGGCGTTTCGAAGGCGGCGCCGGACCACGTCGCGATCTGGGATTTCAGCGGCTACTCCGCCTACACCACCGAGGAACTGCCGCCGCCTCAGGACCGCGGACCCGGCCTGCGATGGTTTTACGAACCCCTGCACTTCAAGCCGGCGCTTGGCGCCTTGATGGCGGCCCGCATCGAAGGTGCGGCCGAGCCGGCAGGCTTCGGCGTGCGGCTGACCCCCGGCATCGTTGCGGCCCAGATCGCCGCCTATCACCAGGCGCAAGCAGCCTGGGTCGCCTCCCACCCCGCCGACGTCGCCCGCATAGCAGCGCTAGTCGCAGCCGCCCAAAAATAGCTGGGGTGTCAGAGTCCAGGAGCTATCTCAGCCCCATCAGGGGGCGTTGTCGACTACAATGCGCAGCTCCGCCCGAATAACCGGAAACTCGCGCCGCAACTGGGCCAGCTCCGGCATCGTCTCTGCCGCGCCCTCCGCCGTCAGCACCATCGCGTCGGTGCCCACGCTGTCGTCGCAATAGGCGCCGAAATCCTGCAGCGCGTGCGCCAGCGCCAGGCCAGCGGGCGACAGCCCCAGCCGGTCCACCTGCACGGAGGGCGGGATGGCGGCAAGCGTGCCGATCGGCACGTGGCCGGCGTAGTCCCGAAAGCCCCAGAAATCCTCCCGCCCGGACGGCCAGACCGGGCCGTGCTTCAGCCTGCTGTAAGGCAGCAGGAACGTCAGCGCGTGCCGGATGCGTCGCTGGCGCAGTTCCCAGGCGCGCAGCACCCCGCCGAAGCCGCTCGCATCCATCGCGCGCACGCCTGGGAACCTGCCGTCGCGCAGGAAGAACCCAGGCCCGTGCAAATCCACCCGGAACGCGCGCCGCGCGACGATCACGTTCTGCGCGCGCCGCGCGCGGTACATCTCCAGCACGAAGCGGCGGTCGGGGTCGACCACGAACATGTGGCCGTCTCCCATAGGGTCGGGGCGCGCGTCGGCGGGCACGCGCACCCGGAACACGCGCGCGTTCTCCTCGTCCCGCACCTCGGTCCACGGGTCGGACGCCGCTGCCAGATAGAGCGGCATGCCCCAGCGCCCGGCATGGATGATCGCCCGTCCGGCCAGCAGGTCCTGCGTCCTCGGGTCGTCCGCCGGCGCGAACCGGGCCGTGGCGCGGACCGGCGTGTTCCAGGGCGACGACGAGGAGAACGGCGACAGCCAGAGATCCCGCGCCGGCGCGGGCAAGCTGCAAAGCCACAACGCGGCGACGAGCCATGCCAAGGCGAGGCGCCGTGATCGGCTGTTGCGCGTCCGCATCGTCGCTCCTAAGGTCGCCAGATTGTTCGATACCGGAACGTTTACGGATGCGGTCAAAGCGGGGCAAGCAGGTTCTGATCTTTGCGGGCGGCGGGCTCAGCCACGTCTCGGGCGGCGTCGGAACGCTGCTGCGCTACCTGATCGCCGAGTGGGACCGCCATCCGTCCAGCATGCCCGTCCGCGTCGTCGACACGCGCGGCCCGGGCGGACCCGCTGCCGCCCTGCTCCGTTTCTGTGCGGCGGTGGCGATCCTGCTGTGGGACGGGGCGACCGCGCGCGCCGCCTGCGCGCACGTGCACATGACCACGCGCGGCAGCGCGTTGCGCAAGGCCGTGCTCTGCGCGCTGGCGCGCCTGCTCGGCGTGCCCGTCATCCTGCACCTGCACGGCGCCGACTTCTTCGATTTCTACGACGCGCTGCCCGCCCCGGCGCGACGCGTGCTGCGCGCGGCCATGGCGCGGGTCGGCTGCATCGTGGTCATGGGCGCAAGCTGGCGCAGCCGGCTGATCGGGCTTGGGATTCCCGCCCAACGCGTGCGCGTCATCCTCAACGGCGTGCCGGCCGCACCCCTCGCCGTGTCGCAGGGCGGGCCGGCGCGCATCCTGTTCCTCGGCCGCCTCGGCGCGCGCAAGGGGGTGCCCGAGCTGATCGACGCTCTTGAGCAGGTTCATGCCGACTGTGTCAGCCCGACCCGCTCAACCTCTGGTTCGGCGGGCAGCCCAACCATGCAGGCTGATTGCAGTCTGGATGATGCTGATCTCGCGGCCGGGCCGCTCGCCGCACTGGACTGGACCGCCACCATCGCCGGCGACGGCGATCCAAGCCCGTTCCTCGCCCGGATCGACGCCGCCGGCTTGTCGGGCAGGGTCGCCATGCCAGGCTGGCTCGACCAGGCGCAGGCGTCGCAAGCGCTGGCGCAGGCCGACATGCTCGTGCTCGCCTCCCACCACGAGGTGATGCCGATGGCCGTGCTGGAAGCGATGGCGCGCGGCCTGGCCATCGTGACGACACCGGTCGGCGCGGTCCCCGAGTTCCTTGACCACGGGCAGACCGCCTGGCTGGTTCCCCCGGGCGACGTGCCGGCGCTGGCCCGGGCCATCGCAAGCCTCGTCGCCAGCGCGCCGACCCGCCGCCGCCTGGGTGAGGCGGCCAGGCGCTGCTTTGCCGACCGGCTGGACATCGCGATTCCTGCCGCAGCGCTGCAGGCGCTGTACCGGCAGGCCGCTTCAGGCGGTGAGCCCGAACCGGCAGGCCTGGCCCGGGTGAGCGGCGCCGCCTCGTGACGGCAGAGACGGTCCTGGTGCTCGGGGCAGGCGGTCCGGTCGGGCGCGCCGTGCTGGCCGCCGTGCGCGCCGAGCCGGCGCTGCGCGGCATCGCCGGCCTGCGCCAGGGCGCCGCCCTGCCGGACACGCGCCTGGCCGACGCCACGGACGCGCGGACGCTGACGGCGGCGCTGCACGGCTGCAGCCTGGCGGTGAACGCGGTCGGGGGCGGGCCTGCAACCCTGCTCGCCTCCACCCGCGCGCTGTGCGAGGCGGCCCGCGCGGCCGGCGTGCGGCGGGTGGTGCACATCAGCAGCATGGCCGTCTATGGCGGGCAGGCGGCCGGCATGGTGGACGAGGCCGCACCGCTCGCATCCCGCCCCAGCGCCTACGAGGCCGCGAAGATCGCCTGCGAGGCTGAGGTCAAGGCGTTCGTGGCGGCAGGCGGCCAGGCCGTCACCCTGCGGCCCGGCCTGGTGTTCGGTCCGGGCAGCGTCCAGTGGGCGCAGCGCGTCGCCCGCCTGCTGCGCGCCCGCCGCCTGGGCGATCTCGGCCCCGCCGGCGACGGCTTCTGCAACCTGACCTACGAGCCCGATCTCGGCGCCGGCGTGGTTGCCGCCCTGCTGTCGCCGCACGCAGCAGGCGCGATCAACCTGGCGACCGCATCGCCGCTCACCTGGAACGCCTTCCTCGTGCTGTTCGCCCGCGCGCTCGGCGCAACGCCGGTCAGGCGGCTGACCGCGCGCCGCCTGCGCATCGAGCGCCTGTGCGCGCCGGCGCTGCGCCTGGCCGGCATCGCCACCCGGCAGCGCGGCCCTGCCTGGCTGCCGCCGCCCGTGCCGCCGTCGCTTGCCAGGCTGTTCGGGCAGCGCATGCGCCTGGACCCTGGCCTGGCCGACCGCCTGCTCGGCATCGTCCGCACGCCGGACGAGGATGCGGTCCGCGCCACCGCGGCGGGATTGCAGGCGGCGTGATCCTCGACATCGACGCGCTGGACGACGGCGCGCTGCTGCAGGCCGACATCTGCGTGGCCGGCGCAGGCGCTGCCGGCATCGCGCTCGCGCTGCAGTTCGAGGGCACGTCCACCCAGGTGCTGCTGCTCGAATCGGGCGGCGAGCGGGCCGAAGCGGCGACACAGGCGCTGGCAGAGGGCGAGCTCGCGCCAGGCTGCCGGCACCCCCCGCCGCATCGCTACCGGCCGCGACGCCTGGGCGGCGCCACCACGCTGTGGGGCGGCCGCTGCATGCCGCTGGACCCGATCGACTTCCGCGTCCGCGACTGGGTGCCGCTCTCCGGCTGGCCGATCGGGCCGGACGACCTCGCCCCCTACTACCCGGCCGCCAACCGCCTGTGCGAGGCGGGAGATTTCGACTACGCCGCACCCCAGGACATGCCGCCCACCCTGCAGGGTTTCGTGCCCGGCAGCTTCACCCAGTCCGCCATCGAGCGGTTCAGCTGCCCCACCGATTTTGCCGCGCGCTACCGCCTGCGGCTGGAGGCGGCGGCGAACATCCGCATCGTCCTGCACGCCACCGTCACCGAGATACGCACGCGGGGCCAGGGACAGAACCAGGGCCGCGCTGTCGCCGGGCTCGGCGTGCGCAGCCTCTCCGGCCGGCGGATGAGGGTTCGCGCGCAAGACTACGTGCTGGCGACGGGCGGGCTGGAGATCCCCCGGCTGCTGCTCGCCTCGCGCGACGCGCACCCGAACGGGGTGGGCAACGCGCACGGCATGGTGGGCCGCACTTACATGTGCCACCTGGCCGGCACGCTTGGCGCGGTGCGCCCGGCCGTGCCCGTCCACCACGGCTACACGCTGGCGCCGGAGGGCACCTATTGTCGCCGGCGCTTCGCCCTGAGGGAGGCGGCGCAGCGTCGCCTGCGCAGCGGCAACATGGTGGCGCGGCTGCACCATCCGCAGGTCACCGACCCCTCGCATGGCAGCGGCCCGCTCTCCGCCCTGCGCTTCGCCGCGCCGTTCATCACGCCCGAATACGCCACCCGCCTGCGCGACGGGCCGTCCGGCGCGACCGCCATCGCCCGCCACGCGGCCAACATCGCGGCCTCACCGCTGGAGACCGCCGGTTTTCTGCTGCACTGGCTGCGCCGCCGCACCCTGGCCGCCCGCAAGTTCCCCTCCATCGTGGTGCGACCGCCCGGCGGCGTGTACAGCCTCGACGTCCATGCCGAGCAGGTGCCCAACCTGGACAGCCGCGTCACGCTGGCGGAGGGGCTGGACGCGCTCGGCCTGCCGCGGCTGCGCGTGGACTGGCGGCACCTGCCCGCCGACATCGACACCGTGCGCCAGGGCCTGCGCGCGCTGTCGGCCGATTTCGCGGCCTCCGGCACGGCCCGCCTGGACTGGGACGAGGACGGGCTGGAGGCGGCGCTGCTGTGCCACGGCGCCTATGGCGGCCACCACATCGGCACCGCCCGCATGTCCGCCGATCCGCGCCACGGCGTGGTCGATGCCGATTGCCGGGTGCATGGCATGGCGAACCTATGGATCGCCGGCAGCGCGGTGTTCCCCACCTCCGGCCAGGCGAACCCTACCCTGACCATAGTGGCGCTGGCGCTGCGCCTGGCAGCACGCCTGCGCGCCGCATCGCGCCCGCCCGCCTCGGCGCTTTCGCCCGGGCAGGCGCCCGAACCTGCGATGACGTAGTCCGTACAGCCGGCCCGGCCTGGCTGCAGGGCCGGCTGTTCAAACGCCTCCGGACCTCTGCTAAGCCGTTCGCATCGGCAGATTGTAGAGAGCATATCCGGTGGCCGGGCATAGTCACGCCAAGAACATCATGCACCGCAAGGGCGCGCAGGACGCCCGCCGGG
>CALMVI010000156.1:72089-80065 GCA_937873095.1 uncultured Acetobacteraceae bacterium
CATAGTCACGCCAAGAACATCATGCACCGCAAGGGCGCGCAGGACGCCCGCCGGGCCCGGCAGTTCGCCAAGCTGCTGCGGGAAATTACCGTCGCCGCCAAGCAGGGCCTGCCTGACCCCGCCGCCAACGCGCGCCTGCGCGCTGCCGTCACCACCGCGTACAAGCAGAACATGACCCGCGACACGGTGGAGCGCGCGATCAAGAAGGCGGCGGGTGCAGCCGGCGGCGAGGATTTCTCCGAGGTCCGCTACGAGGGCTACGGACCCGCCGGCGTCGCCGTAATCGTGGAAGCGCTGACCGACAACCGCAACCGCACCGCGTCGGACGTGCGGTCCGCCTTCAGCAAGCATGGCGGCGCGCTGGGCGAGACGAACTCCGTCAGCTTCATGTTCTCGCGTGTCGGGCTGGTGACCTACAGGCCGGAGGCCGCCACCGACGACGCCATGCTGGAAGCCGCGATCGAGGCGGGTGCCGACGACGTGGTGCGCGACGAGGACGGCCACCAGGTGATCTGCGCCATCGACACGCTGTTTGCCGTGCGCGACGCGCTGGAGCAGCGCTTCGGCGCGCCGGAAGCCGCGCGCTTCGACTGGCGCCCATCCACCACGGTGGCGCTCGATGAGGAACGCGTCGCCTCCGTGCTGAAGCTGATCGACGCGCTGGAGGAGAACGACGACGTGCAAACCGTGTTCGCCAATTACGACATCCCCGACGCCGTCCTCGTCCGCCTGGCCAGTTAAGGTTGGCTTTCATTGAGATTGCTCGGTCTGGATCCCGGTCTGCGCTTCACCGGCTGGGGCCTGATCGAGAGCGAGGGCAACCGGCTGCGCCACGTGGCCGACGGGGTGATCGCGACCGATAGCGAGCACGCCGTGCCGGACCGCCTGCGCGCGCTGTACGAGGCGCTGACCGCGCTGATCGCGCTGCATCGTCCGGGGGAGGCGGCGGTGGAGGAGACCTATGTCAACCGCAACGGGGCGGCGACGCTGAAGCTCGGCTACGCGCGCGGGGTGGCGCTGCTGGCGCCCGCCCTGGCCGGACTCGCGGTGACCGAGTACGGTGCCAAGATGGTCAAGCGCTCGGTGGTGGGCAACGGCAACGCGGACAAGGCGCAGGTGGCCCACATGGTGGCGCGCCTGCTGCCCGGCGCCACCCTGCGCCGGGCGGATGCGGCGGACGCGCTGGCGGTGGCCATCTGCCACGCCCATCACCGCGCGACCGGGCTGGTGGTGGCGCGTGCTGCCGTGACCGCATGATCGCGCTTCTGACGGGCAGGGTGGACAGCCTGGACGGCGGCGCCTGCATCGTCGATGTCGGCGGCGTCGGCTACCTGGTGCAGGCCAGCACCCGCACGCTGGCCGCCCTGCCGGCGCCGCCGGCGCTCGCGCGCGTGCTGGTGGAGACGGTGGTGCGGGAGGACGCGATCCTGCTCTACGGCTTTGCCGAAGCCGCCGAGCGCGACTGGTTCCGCCTGCTGGTCACCGTGCAGGGGGTGGGTGCGAAAGTGGCGCTGGCCATCCTGTCGGCGCTCGGCCCGCGCGAGCTGGTGGGCGCGATCGCCAGCACCGACCGCGCGGCGCTGACGCGCGTGGCGGGCGTGGGGCCGAAACTTGCGGTGCGGCTGCTGACCGAGCTGCGCGACCGCGCCGGCGCCATGCCGGCTGGCCCCGGGCTTGCGGCCGCGCAGGCCCCGTCGGGCGGCCTGGCCGGCGACGCGCTGTCCGCCCTGGCCAATCTCGGCTACCGCCGCCCGGAGGCGCAGCCCGCGGTGGAGCGCGTGATCGCACGCCTGGGCGACGGCGCGGCGCTGGACGCCGTGCTGCGCGAGAGCCTGCGCGAGCTGGCGCGGTAAGAGCGGCGGGCATGCAACATCGTCTGGCATGAGATATACGCAAGACGGCGGGTCTAACGGCCGCGGGTGCCTGCGATATCGTATCCGGCCGCACCATTTCGCTGGACCGCGCGCCCGCCAGTTGCAGCTTTAAGACCGACAACCACCATTCCTGGCACGACGAGATCATCGCGGGCGCAAATGACCCCTGTGCGCAAACAGTGTCGCCTCACGACACGATCAAGGTGTCTGAACAGACCGAGGTGGTGAAGGCCAAATTCACACGATCGGAGAAACGCCTATCCGCTTCCGAGACATCGAACCCCGTCGCTGATCTCAGGGCATAGGCGACAGATATGACGTGTGTCGGACTATGTCCGGGGCCACGCCGGCGGAACCGGATCGAACTGAATATCGTGTGGGGGCACGCGCTTGGACGCGAGCCAGAAGCAGACCAAAATACCGGCATCAGCGACCGCACGAGAGTATGAGAAAAAGTATCGGAACGTGACGACGCAAGCGATGATGAATGCGACAACGAGCGTGGCTGTCTTCAGGTTACGCAGCTGATCTTTGAGGCTGACGCGAGGCGGGTGCGGCAACATCGCGTTGAGGAGTATGTACACCACGACGGGGGACCAGAAAGCAGATACCCCCGACTGGCCGGCGTGGGCATCGAACAGACAAGCCACGATGTCCAGCACGGTCAGGAACGACGCATAGCCGATGGCAACGAGCATCGGCTGTCGCTTGAAGGTCACGGCGATGCTCCGGATAGTCCGAACCTTTATATCGCGTCACCGTCATGTCTGGATAGAACGATGTTGGTCAGCGCAATGCCGACGTGGATCGCGAACCGGCACGACACTTCGGAACTCCTATTTGCGTCGAGGTTCGACCGCACCGATGAGATGCCATGAGCTTCGCCGCCAGAAACCCCGTCATCGACGACCTGCGCGGCACCGCCATCCTGATGGTGATGCTGCTCCATTTCGGCCTGACCTACGGGGTATGGGACAGGGGACCGCTCGTCTGGCTGGTCGGCCCGGCGATCGCCTGGTCGCTTCTGGGCTGGGGCAATTACGGCGTCACCGTGTTCTTCGTCATTTCCGGGTTTCTGATCTGCCGGAACCTGATCGAGCGGTCCGGCAGGCTGGGCCGGGTCGGCCTGCGCGCGTTCTACGCGCGGCGCATCGCGCGGATCATCCCGTGCCTGTTGCTGGCGTTGCTGGTGATCGTTCCGCTCGGCCTGGCTGGCGTCCCGACGTTTTCCGGTGAGCCTGGCAGCGGAAACCACATGCTGCTCAACGCCGTCTCGGTGCTCGGCTTCTTCCACAACGTCCTGATGCAGCGGCTCGGCTATTCCAACTACTGTCTCGATGTCTACTGGTCGCTCTCCGTCGAGGAGGTGTTCTACATCGGCCTTCCGCTCGTCTGCCTCGTGCTGCGCAGGGACGCGTTGATGGCCCTGCCCTGTCTGGCGCTGATCGTGGCGGCTCCGTTGTACCGCGCCGCGCACCCCGATGACGATATCCTCTATCTTTACGCCAACCTGGCCTGCTTCGACGCGATCGCGATCGGCTGCCTGACGGCGATGCTGTCCCAGCACGTGGCGCTGCGCGGGCGGATGGCAGCCGTGGTACGGATCGCGGCCGCGCTGGCGCTCGCGGCGTTCTGGCTTCGCGGCTTCGGCGGGCCGCACAAGATCCTGGGCTTCACCTGCGTGTCGCTGGCGGCTGCCACGGTCATCATCGCCAGCCTCGACCGGACCGCCAGTCCGGGCGGGCGTGGCGCGCGGCCCGGCGCGTGGCGGCCGGTTCGCGGCCTTCGCTGGCTCGGCCGGCACAGCTACGAGCTGTACCTCTTTCACATCATCATCCTCGCCGCGATGCGCAACGCCGTTCCCGGCCGCACGCTCGGCGACGCCTGGCAGCTCCCCTGGCTGCTGGTTTACCTGGCCGCCTCCTGCCTCGCCGCGGGGGCGATCGCCCGTCGGCTGGGCGATCCCGCAAACCGTCTGCTTCGCCAAGCGCTGTTGCCGGCAGAGCCGGTGCGGTCGCCCGCGACCGGCTGACGCTGTTTGGAGATGTCTCTATGCCGTCGCACACCATCCTTCTGGCCGGCGCCAATCGGGGCTTAGGCCTTGGCCTGGCGCGCGAGTATCTCGGCCGCGGTTGGCAGGTCGTCGCGACGGCGCGTGATCCAGACAAGGCGAAGGCGCTGCACGAGCTGCGCTCGGCGCATCAGGGCGCGCTGGCCGTCGAACGGCTCGACGTCGCCGACCCTGAATCCGGTGCGGCGCTTGCCGGCCGCCTGGACGGGCGCACGCTGGACGTGCTGTTCGTCGTCGCCGGCGTCAGCGGCTACAAGGACGTGCCGATCCACGAGGTCCCGCCCGAGGGCGTGGCGCGCGAGTTCGTCGTCAACGCGAGCGGCCCGGTGACGCTGGCCGAGACGATGCAGCCCCTCCTGGCGCCGAACGCGCCGGTGGTCTTCATGACCTCCGTCCTCGGCAGCATCGCCGGCAACACCACGGGCGGCTGGGAACTCTACCGGGCCAGCAAGGCCGCGCTGAACATGTTCGCCTCCTCCTACGCCCTGCGCCATCGCGAGCGGCCGGTGATCGTCATGCATCCCGGCTGGGTGCGCACCGACATGGGCGGGCCGAACGCGCCGGTGTCGGTCGAGCAGAGTGCGCGCGGCATGGCCGAGGTGATCGAAGCACGCACGACGCCCGGCATCGCCTATCTCGACTACCAGGGCGCCACGCTGCCCTGGTGAGCCGCCCGCGCCCCGTCTGAGCGAGCGGCCGGGAACGCCCAGTGTTCCAGTCCGCGCGGGATTGCTCTAGCACGCGCGCGTGGCCGGCCCGAACATCCCCGAAACCGACGAGTCCCGCGCCGTCTCTGCCGAGCGTGCGCCGGAGGACGCGGGGGAGGCCAGCCTGCGCCCGCAGACCCTGCGCGAGTTCGTGGGCCAGCGCGCCAGCCGGGAAAACCTGGCCGTGTTCATCGAGGCGGCGCGGGCGCGGGGCGAGGCGCTAGACCACGTGCTGCTGCACGGCCCGCCCGGCCTGGGCAAGACCACGCTGGCGCAGATCGTGGCGCGCGAGCTGGGCGTGGGCTTCCGCGCCACCTCCGGCCCGGTCATCCAGCGCGCGGGGGATCTGGCCGCCATCCTGACCAACCTGCAGGCGCGCGACGTGCTGTTCATCGACGAGATCCACCGGCTGCAGCCCGCGATCGAGGAAATCCTCTATCCGGCGATGGAGGATCACCAGCTCGACCTGATCATCGGCGAGGGGCCTGCCGCACGCTCCGTCCGCATCGACCTGCAACCCTTCACCCTGGTCGGCGCCACCACGCGGGCGGGGCTGCTGGCGACCCCGCTGCGCGACCGGTTCGGCATCCCGCTGCGCCTGGTGTTCTACACGCCCGAGGAGCTGACCCTGATCGTGGCGCGCGGGGCGGAAAAACTCGCCTTCGACCTGACCGGTGACGGCGCGCGCGAGATCGCGCGGCGCTCCCGCGGCACCCCGCGCATCGCCGGCCGGCTGCTGCGCCGGGTGCGCGACTTCGCGCTCGTCTCCGGCCGCAGATCGGTGGACCGCGACACCGCCGACGCCGCGCTGCTTCGGCTGGAGGTGGACGCGCTGGGCCTGGACGCGATGGACCGCCGCTACCTGCGCCGGATGGCCGAGCACCATGGCGGCGGCCCGGTGGGCGTGGAGACGCTGGCCGCCGCCCTGGCCGAAGCGCGCGACACGCTTGAGGACGTGGTCGAGCCCTACCTCATCCAGGAGGGCCTGATGCTGCGCACCAGCCGCGGCCGCATGCTGGGCGAGCCCGGCTGGCGCCATCTGGGGCTGAAGCCGCCATCCGGTCCGCAGGACCTGCTTCTATGAGGTGTCCGCAGGACCTGCTTCTATGAGATGTCCGTAGGACCTGCTTCTATGACATCTCGGCAGGATGTTCTGTTACAGGTGCCCGCACGATCGTCATCCATGACGCCTCCGCAGGACCTGCTGCCGTGAACGAGCACGTCTACACGACCCGCGTCTATTACGCCGACACCGACGCGGGCGGGGTCGTCTACCACGCCACCTATCTTGCGATGGCCGAGCGCGCCCGCACCGAGGCGCTGCACGATGCCGGGCTGCCGCATGAGGAGTTGCGGCGCGTTCATGACTGCATCTTCATGGTACGACGCGCCAATCTGGAGTATCTGCGCCCGGCGCGGCTGGACGACATCTTGACCATCACCACCACTCGGCTCGGCGAAACCGGCGCCACCATCACGTTGCGCCAGGCGTTTGCCGGCGCCGACAGGAGCCTGTCGGCGGTCGTCGACGTGGTGCTGGCCTGTGTCCGCGCGTCCACCGGCCGCCCCGCCCGCATCCCGCCGCGCTGGCGGTACATCCTGAGCTGAAGGGCTGTCCAGACATGCGCATCAACGGCGCCAGCCGGCCGCGCAGCACGCCCGTGTGAACGATCGCCGCCGCTCCCGCATTACCCGACAGACTTTCGAGGAGGCCCTTCGTTGGACCCTACGGTCACCGCAACCACCCTCGCCGCTCCCACCGGCGACCTCAGCCTTGCCAGCCTGTTCTGGCAGGCCGACATCGTGGTCAAGCTGGTCATGATCATGTTGCTGGCCGCCAGCATCTGGGTCTGGGCCATCGTTTTCGAGAAAGTGACGGCGCTGCGCCGGGTGAACCGTCTGGCCGCCGCGTTCGAGGAGCGCTTCTGGTCGGGCGGCAGCCTCGAGGACCTCTACGATGCCGAGGGCGCGCGGCCGCTCCACCCGATCGCCGCCGTGTTCGGCGCGGCGATGGGCGAGTGGCGGCGCTCGTCCCGCGTCGCCGGCGCCGACATGGCCCGCGGCAGCGTGCGTGACCGCATCGACCGCGCGATGAACGTGACGGTGACGCGCGAGATGGAGCGGCTGGAGCGCTGGATGGTGTTCCTGGCCAGCGTCGGCTCCATCGGGCCGTTCATCGGCCTGTTCGGCACCGTCTGGGGCATCATGCACAGCTTCTCCGCCATCGCCGCCATGCACAACACCAACCTGTCGGTGGTGGCCCCCGGCATCGCGGAAGCGCTGTTCGCCACCGCCATCGGCCTCGTCGCGGCGATCCCTGCGGTGCTCGCCTACAACCAGATCTCGACCGCACTCGGCCGGTTCGCTTCCCGCCTGGAAGGGTTCGGGGTGGAGTTCGGCGCCATCCTCAGCCGCCAGAGCGAGGAGAAGGTGTGATGCCTCTCACACGTAACCTCCCCTTGACCGGGCCTGTCCCGGTCACCAACGCGGTCGTGCCGGCATACCCGTTGCCGATTAGAAACCGGCGCTGCCGCCAGCGTCGCTCGCTCTTCGTATGTCCGGGCAATGCAACCGCGTGGATGGCCGGGACAAGCCCGGCCAAGGTGAATCTCTGTGGGGACCAAATCTGATGGCCGGCGGGCTGATGGGCCGCGGCTCGGGCCGCACCGGCCGCTACCGCTCGATGTCAGAGATCAACGTGACGCCGCTGGTCGACGTGATGCTGGTGCTGCTGATCGTGTTCATGGTGACCGCACCCATGCTCACCTCCGGCGTGAACGTGGACCTGCCCAAGACCAACGCGCAGCCGCTGAACGCGGACGCGACGCCGCTGACCGTCACGATCTCGGCCGACGGGCAGATCCACCTGCAGGACGAGGCGGTGCTGCAGGGCGACCTGGTCGACAAGCTGCGCGCCGCCTCGCAGAACGACATGGCGCGGCGGATCTTCGTGCGCGGCGACCGCTCTATCCCCTACGGCCAGGTGATGCAGGTGATGGCCAGCATTGCCTCCGGCGGCTTCACCAAGGTGGCCCTGCTGGCCGAGCAGACCCAGAAATAGGGTCTGGGCCTCCATGCGATCGGACATGCGGCGGACGGCGGCGATCTCTGCGGGGCTGCATTTGGCGGTGCTGCTGGCGCTCATCGTCGTGCTGCCCACGCCCGCGCCGCCGCCTCCGCCTCCGGACAACGCGATGGAGGTGGAGTTCGAGGGAAAAGCTGATTCCGCACAGAAATCGGACCGGACCGGCCACGTCGCAGCACCCACCGAAGCCGACACGCCGGCCGACGACAACCCCGCCGAGAAGCCGCCCGAGCCCAAGC
>CALMVI010000157.1 GCA_937873095.1 uncultured Acetobacteraceae bacterium
ACGGATATAGGGAATCCGGCTATTACAAGGGCGGAAGAGCGAAGCGACCTCCGCCACCGGCACAGATACCGATAGCGAATATCGCCTCGCTCTTCCGCTCGCCGTGCAGCTAGTTGCTGCGGCGGTTTCCGGTCAGCTGCAGCAGCAGCATGAACAGGTTGATGAAGTTCAGATACAGGCTCAGCGCGTCGTAGACGCTGCGCTTGGCCGCACCCTCGGGCCCGTCGGCATAGGCGAACTGCGTGTAGTTCACCTTGATGCGCTGCGTGTCGTAGGCGGTCAGCCCGGTGAACACGACGACGCCGATGATGCTGACGGCGAACTGGATGGCGCTGCTGTGCAGGAACATGTTCAGCAGGCTGGCGATCACGATGCCGAACAGGCCCATGATCAGGAAGCTGCCGACGCGCGACAGGTCGGTGTTGGTCGTGTAGCCCCAGATCGACATGCCGGCGAACATCGCCGCCGTGATGAAGAACGTCTCGGCGATGCTCTCATGCGCATAGACCAGGAAGATGTTCGTCAGGCTGGCGCCCATGGCAAGGCAGAACGCCCAGTAGAGCGCCTGCACCGTGCCGCTCGCCATCCGGTTGACGCCGAAGCTCAGCACAAGCACGAAGGCCAGCGGCGCGAACATCGACAGGGTGCCGAGCCCGGTCGGCACGATCCGGGTGCCGTACTCGGTGGCGACCGGGTGGTAGAACAGGTTGATCAGCTGCGTGTTGGCCACGCCATAGGCGACGATGCCGGTCAGCAGCAGCCCGGACGCCATCCAGTTGTAGACCCGGCGCATATAGGCGCGCAGACCCTCGTCGATGGCGGCCGCACCCGCGACGCCACTGAACGGACTGGACGGACTCCGGGTGTTTGGAGTGTATGCCATCGGTTGATCCTTTGCACGGGAAGGGCCGGGCTGCCCATCTGCAGCCATATCGTACCCACCCGCGTCTGCCGTCAACTTGGGCGGTTCGATCCCGCAATCAAGACGCGCCCTCCGGCCTCTGACAGCACGTCCGGCGGCCCCGCCTGGGCCGCTTGACCGCACCCCGCGCCTCATGGAGTTTCGCGCCATCATGCGACTTTTCGTGGCGTTGGACCTGCCCCGGACCGTGCGGCAGCGGCTGGCGGATCTGGCGACGGGCGTGTCCGGCGTGCGCTGGGTGCCGCCGGAAAACTACCACGTCACCATCCGGTTCGTGGGCGAGCTGCCCGCCTACAAGGCCGAGGAACTCGACCTGGCGCTGGCCGACATCAGGGCGCGCCGTTTCACCCTGGAGCTGGCCGGAGTCGGCACGCTGGACCGGGCCGGGCGGGTGACCGCGCTCTGGGCCGGGGTCGCCAGCAACCCGGCCCTGCTGCACCTGCGCGCCAAGGTCGACACGGCGGTCCAGCGGGCCGGCATGGCGGCCGAGCGGCGGCGTTACATGCCGCATGTGACGCTCGCCAGGCTGGGCGAGCAGGTCGAGCAGGCGAGGGTGGCGGCCTGGGTGCAGTCGCACAACCTGTTCCGCTCGGCGCCGATGGATGTGGGGCACTTCACCCTGTTCACCTCGGTGCTCGGCCCGGACCAGCCGGTCTACACGCCGGAAGTGGAGTATCCGCTCGGGTGAGCGCGCCCGAGATCGAGCGCCTGCTGACCGAGATACGCGCCTGCACCGCCTGTGCGGCGCACCTGCCGCTCGGGCCGAGGCCGGTGCTGCACATTTCGGCCACCGCCCGCCTGCTGATCGCAAGCCAGGCGCCCGGCACCCGCGTGCACCACGCCGGCATCAGCTTCTGGGACGCGTCAGGCGAGCGCCTGCGCCAATGGCTGGCGATGGACAAGTCGCTGTTCTACGACGCGTCGCAGGTCGCCATCCTGCCCACCGCGCTGTGCTACCCGGGCCGCCTGCCGAACGGCGGCGACGCGCCCCCGCGCCGCGAATGCGCGCCGCTGTGGCACAGCCGCGTGCTGGCGAAGATGCCGGCGCTAAGGCTGACGCTTCTGGTCGGCAGCTACGCCCAGGAGGGTGCCGCCAAGCGGGAAGGCTGGCCCAAGGCGAGCATGACCGAGCGCGGCAGGAACTACCGCGCCTACCTGCCGCGCTACTTCCCCCTGCCGCACCCGTCCTGGCGGACAGGCGCCTGGCAGCAAGCCCACCCCTGGTTCGAACAGGAGGTCCTCCC
>CALMVI010000158.1 GCA_937873095.1 uncultured Acetobacteraceae bacterium
CGGGTCCGGGGGCGCCCGCCCCCGGCGGGGTTTGGGGCAGAGCCCCAAGCTCAAAAGGCCAGCGGCGTCGCCTGCACCACCAGGGGCAGCGCGCGCACCTCGGACAGCACCGCTTCGTCCAGATCCTCGTCGACGGACACCAGGCAGATCGCATCGCCGCCCTGCCCGGCGCGCCCGAGATGGAAGGTGGCGATGTTGATGCCGTGCCGTGCCAGCGTCTCGCCGAAGCGGCCGATGAACCCGGGTTTGTCGCGGTTGGTCACATACAGCATGTGCGGGGAAAAATCGGCCTCCACCTTGATGCTCTTGACTTCGACCAGCCTCGGCTTGCCGGCGAACAGCGTGCCCGCGACCGCGCGCGCGCCGCGATCGGTGGTGACGATGACGCGGACCAGGGTCTGATACTCGCCCGGCCGGTCGTGCGTGGTCTCTGCGATGTCGATGCCGTGCTCGCGCGCCACGACCGGCGCGTTGACCATGTTCACCCCGGACAGCACGGGACGGAGCACGCCGGCCAGTGCTGCCGCCGTCAGCGGCTTCTGGTTCAGCGTGGCGACCGCACCCTCGTAGTCGATCGCGACACGGGCGATCACGCCGTCCTGCGCCCGCGTCATCTGCCCGGCGAACGCGCCCAGGAACTGCACCAGCTGCATGTAGGGTCGCAGCCGCGGCGCATCCTCCGCACTGACCGACGCGGTGTTGATCGCGTTGGTCACGGCGCCGGTCAGCAGGAAGTCGCTGATCTGTTCGGCGACCTGCAGCGCCACGTTTTCCTGCGCCTCGTTGGTCGACGCGCCGAGATGCGGCGTGCACACCACGTTCTCCATCCCGAACAGCGGGCTGTCCGTGGCGGGCTCGGTCTCGAACACGTCCAGCGCCGCGCCGCCGACCTGGCCCGACCGCAGCGCGTCGGCCAGCGCCGCCTCGTCGATCAGCCCGCCGCGCGCGCAGTTGATGATGCGCACGCCGCGCTTGCAGCGCGCCAGGGCCTCGCGGGACAGGATGTTGCGTGTCGCCTCCGTCATCGGCGTGTGCAGGGTGATGAAGTCGGCGCGCGCCAGCAGCTCGTCCAGCTCCAGCTTTTCGACGCCGAGGTCCAGGGCCCGCTGTGCGGACAGGTAGGGGTCGTAGGCCAAGACGCGCATGTGCAGGCCGTGCGCGCGGTCGGCCACGATGGAGCCGATGTTGCCGGCGCCGATCAGGCCGAGCAGCTTGCCGGTCAGCTCGGTGCCCATGAACCGGTTCTTCTCCCAGCGGCCGGCCTTGGTCGAGGCGGTGGCTTCGGGGATCTGCCGGGCCAGCGCGAACATCATCGCGATCGCGTGCTCGGCCGTGGTGATCGAGTTGCCGTGCGGCGTGTTCATCACGATGACGCCGCGCGCGGTCGCCGATTTCAGGTCGACGTTGTCGACGCCGATGCCCGCGCGGCCGACCACCTTGAGGTTGGTCGCGGCGTCGAGCAGCTCGCGCGTGACTTTCGTCGCCGACCGGATGGCCAGGCCTTCATACGCCCCTATGATCCCGCGATGCTCGGCTGGGGTCAGGCCGGGCCGGACATCGACCTCCACGCCGCGGTGGCGGAACACCGCTACCGCGTCCGGCGACAGCTTGTCGCTGATCAGCACCTTTGCCATCGGTGCTACTCCGCGGCCAGGCTGGTCTGCCCGGCGGCGATCCGGGCGGCGGCCCAGTCCAGCCAGGGCAGCAGCGCCTCGATGTCGCTCGTCTCGACGGTCGCCCCGCCCCAGATGCGCAGGCCGGGCGGCGCGTCGCGATAGGCGCCGATGTCGAGCGCCACCCCTTCCCGCTCCAGCAGTGCCGCCAGCGCCTTTGCCGCGGCGGCCTGCGCATCGGCAGGCAGCGACACGAACCAGGGTGCCACGATCTTCAGGCAGATCGACGTGCTGGAGCGCGCCGCCGCGTCCTCGGCCAGGAACGCCGCCCAGTCGCTTCGCGCGACCCAGCCGGTCAGCGCCGCAAGGTTGGCGCGGCTGCGCGCGACCAGCCCCGGCAGGCCGCCCACCTGCTCGGCCCAGCGCAGCCCGTCGAGCGCGTCCTCGACGCACAGCATGGACGGGGTGTTGATCGTCTCGCCCGCGAAGATCCCGTCGATCAGCGCGCCGCCCTTGGTCAGGCGGAAGATCTTGGGCAGCGGCCAGGCGGGCTTGTAGCTTTGCAAGCGCTCCACGGCGCGCGGCGACAATGCCAGCATGCCGTGCGCCGCCTCGCCGCCCAGCACCTTCTGCCAGGACCAGGTCACCACATCGAGCTTTTCGTAGGGCAGCTCCATTGCGAACGCGGCGCTGGTCGCGTCGCACAGCACCAGCCCCTCGCGATCGGACGGGATGAAGTCGCCGTGGGGGAGGCACACGCCGCTGGTGGTCCCGTTCCAGCACAGCACCACGTCGCGGCCGAAGTCGATCGCCTGCAGGTCGGGCAGCGCGCCGTAGGCGGCGCCGAGCACGCGCGCGTCGATCCTCAGCTGCTTGACCGCGTCGGTGGCCCAGCCCTCGGAGAAGCTTTCGAACGACAGGACATCCACCCCACGGGCGCCGAGCAGCGACCACATCGCCGCCTCGAACGCACCGGTGTCCGATCCGGGCATGATGCCGAGCCGCCAGTCGGCCGGCAGCCCGAGCACGGCGCGCGAGCGGGCGATGATTTCGGCCAGCGCCGCCTTGGGCGCCTTGGCACGATGGCTTCGTCCAAGCTGGGCGGCCGAGAGGGCCTGCAACGACCAGCCTGGCCGCTTGGCGCACGGGCCGGAGGAAAAGCACGGGTTGTGCGGACGCGTGTGCGGCTGGATGGCGAGCGCCATGGATAAGCCCTCCCTTTCAGAAGACGAGCGCCCCGTTGGGGGGGCGTGACCCGCCGCGGACGTAGCCGCGCCCGGGGCGCGAGGCAAGCGCCGGGGTCGGGCCGACCGCTGCCTCGTCCGGCCCGGCGCGCGCGACAAGGGGAAGCCGCAGCGCGACACGATGGCGTGGTGGTGCAGCCGTCTAGGTCACCGTGTCGTTTCGGCGAGCAGATTCGCGATCTGCTCTAGGCACGGCCGGTATCCCACATACGCTCCAGCAGCGCCTGCGTGCCCGCGCTCCAGCGCCTGCCCTGGCGGCGGGCGGCCCAGGCGGCGGCGAAACCCCGCAGGAAGCCGTCCTGGACGGGCCTGCCCGCCACGCGCCGGCGGGAAATCCAGCTGTCCGCCTGGGAATCCTCTTGCATCAGGCGGTCGAGCCGGTCGGGCGGAAGACGCGCGTCGAACAGGGCGAGCGCGCCCGGCGCGTCCGAAACCAGCGTCTCGTACCACAGGATCTCGACGCCGACACGAGCCGACGCCAGAACGTCGAGCGCGTCCAGCGCCCGGTATAGCTCCGCCGCGACCGCGTCCGGGGTTTCCTGAAACACGCGGTGCCGCGACATCGCCCAGCCGGCCATCCCGCGCAGCATGAACACCACGCGGCATTGCGGGAAGCCGCGCACCATCGCCATCGGCCGGGCATTGCACCAGCCGCGCAGCTTGACGGCCGTCCGCGGACCGAGCGCCCGGCAGAGTGCCCCGATGCACGCGCCGGCGAGCAGCGTGTCGGTGCCGGGCGGCAGGCTGTCCCAGGTGCCGGGGTGGATGCGGGCGATCTGGGTCAGCATGTCCGGCTCGGACGCGCAGCCCACGCCCGACTCGGTCAGCAGCCGGGCGAGCAGCGTGGAGCCGGTCCGTCCGGGAGAGAACACCAGGACGGGCCGCAGGCCGGGCGGGGCGAGCCGCAGCGCGCCAAGGCTTTCGAACGGCACCGTGGTCGCGCCGGTGGCGCGCCGCAGCTGCTCGACGAACAGGAAGGGTGCGGCGAACATATCGTCGAGTTCGGCCGCCTCGTGATGCGTGAAAATCACCCGTCTGGCGGTGAAGTCGGCACAGTAGGCCAGCGCATCCTGGGGCAGGGCCAGGCCGGGCCTGGCCGGGCCGAGCGTCAGGTCCTCAGGCGACGCGACGTCGGACGGAACGGCGTAGCGCGAGACGATGTCGTGCTGGTGTGTCGTTCGGCCTGACATGGAACTCCGCCGGCGGTCGGGAAGCGCATTGGGTCCTGGACCGGTTCCCGGCCAGGTCTGAGGAACGCCCGGGCCTGGGGAACGCCCGGGCCTGGGGAACGTCTGTACGACGCCAACGACAAGAAAACGGGAGTGAAACATGGATCAGCCGATGGCGCAGCCCGGATGGCTGACGCGCGAACGCATCGTCGCCGGTCCGCTATACAACCGCTGGCTCCTGCCGCCGGCGGCGCTGGCCATCCATCTCAGCATCGGCATGATCTACGGGATGAGCGTGTTCTGGCTGCCGCTGAGCCGGTCGGTGGGCATCGCCCATCCGCTCGCCTGTCCGGCCGGCACGTCGCTGCTCGCCCGCATGACCGCCGTCAACTGCGACTGGACGGTGGCCGAGATCAGCTTCGTCTTCACGCTGGGCATCGTCTTCCTGGGCATCTCGGCGGCGCTGTGGGGCGGCTGGCTGGAACGTGCCGGTCCGCGGCGGGCGGGACTGACGGCGGCGCTGTGCTGGCCCGGCGGTCTTGCGGTGGCGGCGCTCGGCGTGGTCCTGCATCAGCTCTGGCTGTTCTGGCTGGGCGGCGGCATCCTCGGCGGCGTCGGGCTGGGGCTCGGCTACATCTCGCCCGTGTCCACGCTGATCAAGTGGTTTCCCGATCGCCGGGGCTTGGCCACCGGCCTGGCGATCATGGGCTTCGGCGGGGGTGCCATGATCGGCAGCCCGCTTTCGGCCTGGCTGATGGCGCGTTTCCACGGCGCCCACGACGTCGGCGTGTGGCAGACCTTCCTCGTCCTGGCTGCGGTCTACGCCGTGTTCATGGCGGCGGGCGCCCTGGGCTACAGGGTGCCGCCTCCTGGCTACTGGCCGGCAGGCGTGCCGCGCCCGGCCGACCGCAGCGGGCCGCAAAGCTCGGTGGAGTTGAACACGGCCTTTCGGACGCCGCAGTTCTGGCTGCTCTGGGGCGTGCTGTGCCTGAACGTCTCGGCCGGCATCGGCGTCATCGGCATGGCGAGCCCCATGCTGCAGGAGATGTTCGGCGGGTCGCTGATCGGGCGCCCCGGCGTGGGCTTCACCGCGCTGTCGCCCGACCAGGTCAAGGCGGTGGGCGGCATCGCCGCGGGGTTTGCCGGCTTCCTCTCCCTGTTCAACATCGTGGGCCGGCTCGCCTGGGCGTCCGTGTCGGACCGGCTCTCCAGGCGCGTCACCTACACGACGTTCTTCGTCCTCGGCATCGTTCTCTACATCGCAGCACCGAGCTTTGCCGCGATCGGCAGCAAGGCGGCGTTTGCCCTGACGCTGGGCGTGATCCTGTCGATGTACGGCGGCGGGTTCGCGACGGTTCCCGCCTATCTGTCGGACCTGTTCGGCACCGGCTTCGTCGGCGCCATCCACGGCCGGTTGCTGACGGCGTGGTCGGCTGCCGGCGTCATCGGGCCGATACTGGTTGCCCAACTGCGCCAGCTGCAGATCGACGCGGGCGTGGAGCGACGCAACGTCTACGACTACACCATGTATCTCCTGGCAGCACTCCTGGCCGCGGGCCTGGTGTGCAACCTGCTGATACGCCCTGTGCGCCCCGACCTGTTCACACGGGCGGGCCTGGCGGCAGGACCCGACCTGCCCGCAGCCGGCCCGGCCGGTGTGGCGGTGGCGGGCGGGGCGTATGCGGCAGGCCCCGCGCCAGGCCTGTCGATCACGCTCGCCTGGCTGGCCGTCGGTATTCCGCTGGCGTGGGGGTTCGTGTTGACCCTGATGCAAGCGGCAGCCCTGTTCCGGTAGCTACTCGGCCGGCGCCTGGACTGTCTCGTGCTCGACCTGGAGGGCCACGCAAACCCTGTCGCGACCGGAGAGCTTGGCCTGATACAACGCCGAATCCGCGGCATCGAACAGGCCGGACGGCAACTCCTCCAGGGTCGCCGGGTGGCTGGCCACACCGGCGCTTATGCTGACGAGGCCGTGCGGCCCAAGGCCGGAATGGGGCAGTTCCAGGAGGCGGATGGCGGTGCGCATGCGCTCGGCAATGTCGGCACAAAGCTGTTCATCCAGGCCAGGCAGCAGGATCGCGAACTCTTCCCCGCCCAGCCTTGCCACAAGGTCGGTGGTGCCGCGCAACTGCTCGCGCAGGCAGAGGGCGATCTTCTGCAGGCAGCGATCGCCTGCCGCATGTCCGTAGAAGTCGTTGAACGCCTTGAACCGGTCCACGTCGATGACGATCAGACCCAGCCGGCCGCCATGGGCTGCCTGCTGTTCCCAGGTGGAGAGCACCCAGGCGTCGTAGGCGCGGCGGTTGGCCAGGCCCGTCAGCTGGTCGCGCCGGGCCAGCGCGTCGAGCTCGAGGTTGCGTACCGACAGGTCCTGCCCCTGCAGCACTTCGCGCAGGGTATTGAGGTAGCCGCGCCTGGCTTCCCGTTCCAGCCGCCAGTTCGCCAGCAGCAGGTAGACGGCCGTGCAGGCGACCATGCTGAGCAGGTTGCGCTGCGATGTCGCACTCATGTCGGCGCGCACGTGCATCGCCAACCCGTAGGTAAGCAGGATGAGCACCATAGCGCAGGCGGCAAACCTGAAGCGAAGCTGTATGCCGATGGCGCTGTACACCATCAGCACCGTCGTTCCGGCAACGAAAAATTCGATATGCGGGCTGCGCGTCAGGGCTTCGAGGTAGGCGGACGTGCAGATGCAGGCCGAGTTGGCCAGCAACGCCAGGCTCTCGCGGAAGAACGGGCGCAGGTTGAGGCCGATGGCCGCCGAGAGCAGCAGCCCGAACGGAACGACGGTGAACAGAAAGAGGGTGCGGCACTGTCCGGCGATGTCGGGCATGGTGTCCCGCACGGCAGGATAGATGAATGCGGCCAGCACGAAACCGAACAGGCCGCAGATCATCATCGTGCGGCTGCGCGCAGGCCCGATATCGGCTTCGTAACGGCGTTCCAGCGCAGGCGGGAAACGCAGCCATGGCGTGCGGTCCGCCGCAGCGAGCCAGTCGTCGATAAGTTCGTGCAATTCGGCCCCGATCATGGACGGGGCCCAGCGGCGCCCCGGCGGCGGGCAACACGACACATTGGGATCTGAACCCCCCGCTCCATCGCCGACCCCCATCATGACTGCCACCCAGGATAAGGTGGCGGTGTCACCGAAGCGTTAAGCAGGCCGGCGATATCGTCGAGCGTGTTCGGTTCAAGTCGAACCGGACATGCTCAACTTTTGCATTGGGCGAGCATGGTCGGTTCAGGTGATTCCACCTGAACCGACCATGCGCTAGCTCAGCCGGGCGAGGGCCGCATCCAGGCGGGCGATCTCGCCGGCGCAGCGGCGCTCGCGCTCGCGGTTCTCCTCGACCACCTCGGGCTTGGCGCGCGCCACGAAATCCGGGTTGGCGAGCTTGGCCGCCAGCTTGGCCAGCTCGGCCGCCGCACGGTCCCGCTCGCGTCCCAGCCGCGCGCGCTCGGCGGCCAGGTCGATGAAATCGGCCAGCGGCATCACCAGCGTCGCCTCGCCCAGCACCATCTGCGCCGAGCCGGGCGGCGTTTCCGGCGGCGCCTCGCCGATGGCCGAGATGCGGGCCAGCCTGGCGGCCGCGTCCAGCCAGTGCTCGGCGCGGCGGCGGTTGAGCGCGGAGGCGTCGCGCAGCAGCACCGGCGTCTTGACCGAGGGCGGCACGTTCATCTCCGCCCGCACGGTGCGCACCGTGGTGACGAAGCGGATCACCCAATCGATCTCCGCCCGGGCGTCTGCCGCGCCCTGCACCTCCATCGCCCCCGGCCAGGCGGCGCGGACCAGGCTCAGGGCCGGGCCGTAGCCCAGGCCGTCCCACAGCGCCTCCGTCACGAAGGGTGCGGCAGGGTGCAGCAGGCGCAGCACCACGCCCAGGACGTGCGCGCCGGTCGCGCGCAACTCCTGCTTTGCGGGGCCCTCCGGGCCGGACAGGACCGGCTTGGACAGCTCCACGAACCAGTCGCAGAACACGTTCCAGGTGAAGCGATAGCAGGACGCGGCGTACTCGTCGAAACGGAACGCCTCCAGGGCGGCGCCGGCCTCCGCCACGGCGCCGTTGGCGGCGTCCAGCAGCCAGCGGCACAGCGGGGCCTGCACGCAAGCGGGGTCGAAGCCGGCCACCGGGGCGACCCCGTTCATCTCGCAGAAGCGGGCGGCGTTCCACAGCTTGGTGACGAAGCTGCGCGACTCGGCAATGCGTTCGGCCCCGAGCTTGATGTCGCGGCCCGGCCCGGTCAGCTGGCAGACGGCCAAGCGCAGCGCGTCGGCGCCGTACTCGTCGATCATCACCAGCGGGTCGACGACGTTGCCGCGGGACTTGCTCATCTTCTGGCCGCGCTCGTCGCGCACCAGGCCGTGGATGACGACGGTGCGGAACGGCACGTCGCCCATCACGTGCAGGCCCATCATCATCATGCGGGCGACCCAGAAGAAGATGATGTCGAAGCCGGTGACCAGCACGTCGGTCGGGTAGCGCGCGGCCAGCTCCGGCGTGTCGTCAGGCCAGCCGAGCGTGCTGAACGGCCAGAGCGCCGAGCTGAACCAGGTGTCGAGCACGTCCTCGTCCTGCACCAGCGTCGCATCCGGGCCGAGCGCGTCGCGTGCCTGCTGCAGGGCGCTGGCCTCGGTTTCGCCCACGAACACGCTGCCGTCCGGCGCGTACCAGGCAGGGATGCGGTGGCCCCACCAGAGCTGCCGGCTGATGCACCACGGCTCGATCGACCGCATCCAGGCGAAGAACGTGTTTTCCCACTGGCGGGGCACGAAAGCGACGCCGCCTTGTTCCACCGCGGCGATGGCGGGCCGGGCCAGGGTTTTCGCGTCGCAATACCACTGCACGGTCAGCAGCGGCTCCACGATCGTGCCGCTGCGGTCGCCATGGGGCACCTGGTGGACATGCGGTTCGATGCGCGCCAGCCGGTCCAGCCGCTGCAGCTCGGCGACCACGGCCGCGCGCGCCGCCTCCCTGCCCTGGCCTTCCAGCCCGCGCACGAAATCGGGTTCGGCGAGCCCAGGCACCCGGAACAGCTCGATCTCGGCCAGCGTCACCCTCGCCTGGCGGTCCAGGATGGAGGGCATCGGCAGGCCGTGGCGCTGGCCGACGGCGAAGTCGTTGAAGTCGTGCGCAGGGGTGATCTTGACCGCGCCCGTGCCCTTTTCCGGATCGGAATAGGCGTCGGCGATGACCGGGACGCGCCGCCCGGTCAGCGGCAGCACGACCATGCGGCCGACCAGGTCGCGGTAGCGGTCGTCGTCGGGATGCACCGCGACCGCGGTGTCGCCCAGCATGGTCTCCGGCCGGGTGGTGGCGACGGTCAGGGTCCGGCCGTCCTCGCCCTCGATGGGATAGGCGATGTGCCAGAGGTTGCCGCGGACCTCCCGTGCCTCGACCTCAAGGTCCGAGATCGCGGTCTGGAACGTGACGTCCCAGTTCACCAGCCGGCGGTCGCGGTAGATCAGGCCCTCGCGGTGCAGGCGCACGAACACGCGCCGGACGGCGCGGCTCAGACCCTCGTCCATGGTGAACCGTTCGCGCTGCCAGTCGAGCGAGGCGCCCAGGCGGCGGAGCTGGCCGGTGATGGCGCCGCCCGACTGGTCGCGCCACTCCCACACGCGCGACAGGAAGGCGTCGCGGCCGAGCGCCTGGCGCGTGGTGTTCTGGGCGGCCAGCGTGCGCTCGACCACCATCTGGGTCGCGATGCCGGCATGGTCCGTGCCCGGCTGCCACAGCGCGTCGCGGCCCTGCATGCGGCGCCAGCGGACCAGCGCGTCCTGCAGGGTCATGGTCAGCGCATGGCCCATGTGCAGGCTGCCGGTCACGTTGGGCGGCGGGATCATGATGGTGAACGGGCTGCCGCCGCCGCCGGTGCCGAAGGCGCCGCTCCGCTCCCAGCCATCGTAGAGCGCACGCTCGATGCGGGCGTGGTCGAACGTCTTATCGAGCAATGTCGGCGTCTCTCATCAACGGGGGACCGGCCGGGCCCGGCGGTGCCTGGGCCAGGCTCGCGAGGGAGGTTACTTCCCCTCGGTAACCCGGGCGATCTCCGCCCGCACCATGCGCTCGACAATCGGCGGCAGGTTCTCGTCCAGCCAGGCCCTCACCATAGGGCGAATCTCGTCGCGTACCATGTCCTCCAGCGTCGGTCCGCCGCGATAGACGGCCGTCTGCTGCTGCCCGATCACCCGCACCAGCGCGCCCATCGATGCTGCGGCGGCGGCGGCCGTCGACGGGGCCATCAGCGGCTCGTCCGGACCGGCCTCGGTGGCTGGGGTCGGTGCTTCGTGCATCATGGGCAATGGTGTCCCCTGCTGGGGTGGCGCGGGCGGTTCGAATGCTGCCGCACCCGCCGGCGCGATGGTCGGCGCGGGCTGGGGCGGGATGGACGCTGGCGGGACGGCGGCTGCGGCTGCAGGCTCGGCCACCAGCATGCTCTGGTCGAGCACGAAGACGTCGTCCTGCGGCGGCGCGGCGCGGTCCACGCCCTGGTGCTCCGCCGCGGCCTGCCCGCCATGCGCGTCGGCTGCCGGCTCGTCGTCGTTGAGGATGCGTCGGATGGAGGCGAGGATGTCCTCCATCGAGGGATCCTCGGCCTCTCCCGCACCCTGGCTCACCGGGTCAGCGTCCAGGCTGGTAGACGGCCCGATCCCCGCTGCCCCACAGCAGGTCGCGTACCGCCTTGTAGTAGGCCGTCTCATCGTAGAGCGGCACGGCCAGGCCGAGGTCGCTCGCGGTCAGCCGCCCGATGGCGGACGCGACGCCGTAGGACGCGGTCACCAGGCTGGTCACGTTCTGCACCAGCGTGATCTCGGCCGAAAGCAGGTTCTGCTGGCCGATCAGCACCTCCTGCGTGGTGGCACTGCCGACCAGCGCCTCGCGCTCCAGCCCCTCCAGCGCGATCTCGCTGGACCGGACGGCGACGCGCGAGCTGGCGATGGAGGCGCGCGCGGCGGTCAGCGTCTCGTACGCCTGCACCGCCTGCTGCCGGGCCGCGCGCTGCGCGTCCTCGGTCTGCCGTACCGCCTGCAAGAAGTTCTGCCTTGCCTGCCGGATGGCTGAGTATTCCTGGCCGCCCTGGTAGAGCGGCCAGGTCAGGTTGATGGTCGCCTGCTCGCCATAGGTCCGCACCCCGGGTGCCGCCTGGTTGGACTGGAAGAACCCGCTGCCCTGCAGGCTCACGTTCGGGGCCAGCGTCGAGAACGCGACGTCGACCGCGTCGCGCAGCTGGGACGCGTTGAACTTCGCGGCGATCACGTTGGGGTTGTTCGCGGTCGCCTGGTTGGCCGCATCCACCTCGGCCGTGACCGGAAGCTTCAGGGGTTGAGGGTCGGCCAGGTCGGCCGGCGGCTGCACCCCCACCTCGCGCACGAAGGTGGCGGCGGCCGTCTCCAGCGTTCCCTCCGCCGTCTGCCGGGTGGCGATCGCCTGGGCGAGCGCCGCCTCGGCCTGCGCCACGTCCGTCCGCGTCAGCTCGCCCACCTTGAAGCGGTCGTTGATGGCGCGCAACTCGTCGCCCAGCACCTGCTCGTTCGCGCGGTCCAGCTTGAGCAGCTGACGATCCTCGATCACGCCCACATAGGCGTTGACGGTGTCGCCGAAGACGGATTCCTCCTCGGCGATCAGCCGCGCACGCTCGGCATAGACGCTGTTGACGGCCTCGTGCGTCGTGGCGGTGGTCCGGCCGCCGCGGTAGAGGTACTGGGTCACCGTCGCCTGCGCGCTCGTGGTGTCGCGGTTGTTGATGGCCGAGACGTAGGCGCTGCTGCCGGGCGGTATCCCGCGGGTCTGAAGAGGCTGGGTTCCGGTCACCCCTGTCTGACCGGGGCTGCTTCCGAACCCCGCCTCCTCGGCGATGCGGCCTATCGCGTATCCGTAGGCGCCGGTGAGCGCCACGGTGGGCCGCCACCCCGCCAGCGCCGTCGGCACGTTCTCGTCGGTGGAGCGCAGATGCGCGCGCTCGCCCGTCAGCTGGGGGTTGTTGGAGTAGGCCAGCGCCAGCGCTTCGGCCAGGGTGTGCGGCACGCTGTCCGGCTCGTCCGTGGCGATGGTGCTCGCCATGCCGGGCCCTGCTGGAACGAAGACGTGCTTGGGGTGCGTGCGGCCGCCACTCTGGTCCTGCGCCACCGCGGGCGCGGCACCCAGCACGCCCACAGCCAGAACGACGCGCGACATGCGCATGCAGCAACTCCGTCTCGAAACGCGCCGAGTGTGGCACAGTGCTTGCCCGCCGCCAACGACCTGGCGGCAACACTGTTCAGCGGAACGTGAAGTGGCAGGTCACGCAGGAAGGCCAGGGGCTCCGCCCAGACCCCGCCGGGGGCGGGCGCCCCCGGACCCGCAAACAAGCGAGATTACTGGGATCCAAACGCCCAGCGTTTGGCGGGGTGCGGGGCGGGGGGGCCCCCCCCCCCCCTTTCCTGCCTGTTGCGCCTTCGGCGCCGATAGATTCACAGCCCCAAAGCCCCTGGCCTTCGCTCGTTCAGAAGACGAAGCCCGGTGCGGGGGCCAGGCTGGGCAGCAACGGCGCGGCGGCGTCGAAAGCGGCCTGCGCCCGCAGCCCGCCGGTGCTCGGCTCGGCCAGCACGCCGACGCTGGTTCCGCCCGCGGGGGACAGGACGGTCACCAGCCGGCCGTTGGCCGAAACCTGCCGCCCGATCGCGTCGGGAATGTCGCGCACCGCCCCCTCGATCACCACGAGGTCGTACGGCGCGCCGTCCGGGTGGCCCAGCGCCAGCCGCCCCTGGACCAGCGTCACCAGCGGGCTGGGGTTGCGGCGGGCCAGTTCGAGCAGGGCCTCCTCCTCCTCCAGCGCCGTAACGTGCACGCCGCAGGCGGCCAGTATGGCGCTGCCGTAGCCGCAGCCGGCGCCCACCACGAGCGCCGCCTCGCCGGCGCGCGGCCGCGCCAGCTGGACCAGCCGTGCCAGCACCAGCGGCTTGAGCAGCACGCGCCCGCCGCCAAGCTGGATGTCGTCGTCGATATAGGCGAGCGCTGCCGCCGGCGCCGGCACGTACGCCTCGCGCGGCAGCGTGCGCATCGCGTCCAGGATGCGCCGGTCGTTCACCTTGGAGGGGCGCAGCTGGCCATCCACCATCAGGTTGCGCGCCAGACGGGCGTCGTCCGGCGAGAGGGCGACGGACGACGGCGCATCGGTGGCGGACAGGGACATCGGCACGGCTCCGCAGGATTTGCGCCGTGTCTTAGAGCATGTTCGGTTCGAGTTGAACCGGACATGCTCTACCTTCGCATCGGGCGAGCATGTTTGTCGGGTAAGGTGAAACCACCAGAACCCACAAAAAAGCGAATAGAGCCGCATAACCCGAACTGGAAACAGTCTGGATGATCAGGCCGACCATCTGGACCGGCCAGCCGTTCGGTCCTATACGCTCCGCCTCCGCCGGCGGTCCGATGTCAGAGCGGTTATGTAAGGGACTGCAAATCCCTCTAGCCCGGTTCGACTCCGGGTCGGACCTCCAGCGGCGTCACTGCACCTCGATCGCCTGCAGGTCGTGCACCCAGCGGGCGTGGCGCCTGTCGCCGGGCACGACCAGGTCCAGGCTGCCCAGCGCCTTGCCGTCCCGGCCGGTCGCGATCAGCACCTGCTTGCCCTCGAATGCCGGGTCGAGCTCGCCGATCGACAGCGCCACGGTGTAGCCGTCCCGCCCGCGCGCGAGGATCACGTGCTGCAGGTGCGTCTTGCGGCCGGGCTGGTCCACCCAGCCCGCCTGGTCCAGCAGCGGCCAGAGCAGCACGCCGGTCCAGTGCGGACCGGGCGCCGCCGGGTCGGAGGCGGGCTCGGGCAATGCAGCCTCGGGCAACGCAGCTTGGGGCAAGGCGGCCAGTTCGGCGGCCGAGAAGCTTCGCGGGTGGGCCAGACGCCCCGACAGCGACAGGGCGATGTCGGCCGCCTGCCCCGCCGCGGCCGGCCAGGCCAGCGCGAGCGCGAGCAGCAGCCGGCGCATCCTACTTCGCCACCATCACGTCGGACGACTTGATCACCGCCATCGCCTCGTCGCCCACCGCCAGCTTCAGATCGTCGATCGCCTCGTTGGTGATCGAGGCGTGCACGGTGACGCCCTGGCCGATGTCGATGTGGACGTGGCCGGTCGTCTGGCCGCGGATGACGGCGGTGATGCGGCCGGGTATCTGGTTGCGCGCGCTGAGCTTCATCGTCCCGCCTCCCCGATCCGGCCGCCGGCCGCCGCACCCAGCAGCCGGGCATGCGCGTTGGTGCCGTGGTCCAGGCAGCGCAGGTCGAACTTCTCGTTCGGGCTGTGCACCTGGTCGTCGTTCAGGCCGAAACCCATCAGCAGGGTGTCCAGCCCCAGGATGCGGCGCAGGCTTTCCACCACCGGGATCGACCCGCCGCTGCCGATCGTCACGGCGGGGCGGCCGTACTCCTCGGCCAGCACGCCGCGGGCCAGGTCCACCCAGGGGTTGCCGGCCGCCACCTCGAACCCCGGCGCCAGGCTGTGCGCCTCGACCTCCACCTGCAGCCCCGCCGGGGCGTGTGCGGCCACGAAGCTGCGGAAGCTGTCGAGGATCGTTGCCGGGTCCTGTCCGCCCACCAGCCGGAACGACACCTTGGCGCCGGCTTGCGACGCGATAACCGTCTTGGCCCCGACCCCCTGGTAGCCGCCCCAGATGCCGTTGATGTCGGCGGTGGGCCGTGCCCAGAGCCGGTCCAGGCCGGCGCGGCCCCGTTCGCCCACAGGCGCGGCCAGGCCGATCTCGCCCAGGAACGCCGCCTCGTCGAAGCCGAGTTCCGCCCATTCCGCCTGCTGCCCGGGCGTGGTTTCCGGCACGCGGTCGTAGAAGCCGGGCAGCTGCACGCGGCCCGCATCGTCGTGCAGCCGGGCCAGTATGCCGGCCAGCGCGTTGATCGGGTTCAGCGCCGAGCCGCCGAACAGGCCCGAATGCAGGTCGCGCGAGGGGCCGCGGACGCGCAGTTCGGCGTACACCATGCCGCGCAGCCGGGTGGTGATCGCCGGCGTGTCGATGTCCCACATGCCGGTGTCGGAGATGACGGCGATGTCGGCCCGCAGCTCGTCGGCGTGGCGGTGCAGGAACGCTTCCAGGTTGGCGCTGCCCACCTCCTCCTCGCCCTCCAGCACCACGGTGACCCTGGCGGGCGGGCCGCCGGCCGCGTCGTGCCAGGCGCGCAACGCCTCCAGCCACATCGTGACCTGGCCCTTGTCGTCGACCGCGCCGCGCGCCACCACGCGCGCGCCATGGCGGCCCTGCACGATCACCGGCTCGAAGGGCGGGCTGGTCCACAGCTCCAGCGGCTCGGCCGGCTGCACGTCGTAATGGCCGTAATACAGGATGTGCGGCGCCGGGCCGGCCTGCGTGACGGGGCCCGGGTGATGGGCGAGCACGACGGGGTGGCCCGCGGTCTCGACCAGCCGGGAGGCGAAGCCGATCGCCTGAAGCTGGCCGTGCGCCCAGTCCGCCGCGCGCCGGCAATCGGCGGCATGGGCCGGCTGCGCGCTGACGCTGGGGATGCGAAGGAACTCCATCAGCCGCGCCTGCGCGTCGGCGCGGGTCGCCGCGATCAGGTCCAGGACGGCCCCGATGCTGGCCTCGGGGGCGCCGGAGTGGGAAGTGCTGGGCTGGGCGTGGGGCGCATCGTTCATGGCGCGCACTATGCCGGTTCCCCGCACGCTGTGAAGCGGGTAGGTCGCGTCCGGCACAGCACGGAACGGCACATGGGCAAGGTTGCGGAGGCGCTGCGGGACCGTATCGGCGAGGAGCTGGCGGTTTCGGACTGGCTGGAGGTGGACCAGGCGCGCATCGACGCGTTCGCCGCCTGCACCGAGGACTTCCAGTGGATCCACGTCGACCGCGAGCGCGCTGCGGCCGGGCCGTTCGGCGCCACCATCGCGCATGGCTTCCTGACCCTGTCCCTGCTGCCGCGCCTGACCTCCGGCGTGTGGGCGGCCGGCCTGCAGCTGGACGCGATGCTGAATTACGGGCTCGACAAGCTGCGCTTCCTCACTCCGGTCACCGCGGGCTCGCGCATCCGCAACCGGCTGCGGCTGCTGTCGGTGGAGGAGAAGGGGCCGGGCCGCACGCTGATCGCGTTCGAGAATACCGTCGAGATCGAGGGCGCCCAGAAGCCGGCCCTGGTCGCGCACACGCTGGTGATGGCGTTCGGGTAGTCTGCGCGTCCGGGGGCGCCCGCCCCCGGCGGGGTTTGGGGCAGAGTCCCAAGTCTTCTCGGCGCCTGGGCGACCCCGCATCCATTATGCCGCACCGCCCGTAGAATGAGCAGCGGCCCGGCCATCCCTCTTGCGCCGCCGGCCGGGAGCGGCACCAATGACGGCGAACACAGGCCCGCTCACGCAGCGCGGCAGCACGGCGCCCGGGCGCCAGGTCAGGGGACCCGTCCTGCATGCCGGCCGATGCCGCAAGCCTGAACGACGCCGACCTCATCCTGCGCTGCGCCGGCCAGGACCGCGCCGCGTTCCGCACACTCTACGCCAAGTGGAGCGCCAGGCTGCACGGTGTCGCCTTGCGCATCACCCGTGATCCGGCACTGGCCGCCGACGCCACCCACGACGCGTTCGTCCAGCTCTGGCAACAGGCCGCACGCTACGACCCCAAGCTGGGCGAGGCGGGGGCGTGGCTGATGAGCCTGGCGCGCTACAGGGCGCTCGACCTGGTACGCCGGCGCGGACGTGAGAGGCTGGGCCACGAACCGGCGCAGGATCAGGCCGACCAAGGCCCCGACCCTCTGGCAAGCCTGCTGGCCGCGGCCGATGGCGGCGCGCTGCATCGCTGCCTGGAAACGCTCCAGCCGGAACGGCGAAGGCTGATCGTGCTCGCCTTTGTCGAAGGCTACTCGCACAGCCAGCTTGCGGCATTGCTGGCCGTGCCGGTCGGCACGGTGAAATCGTGGATCAGGCGCAGCCTGATCGGGCTGAAGGAGTGCCTGGCGTCGTGAGCGGGGCGGACGACGATTTCAGCCCCGAGACCCTGGCCGCGGAATACGTGCTGGGAACGCTGGACGCGGCCGGGCACGCCGCCGCTTCGGCCAGGCTGGCGGTGGACCCGGCCTTCGCGGCCGAGGTGCGGTTCTGGGAGGACCGCCTGTTCCCGCTGACCGCGCTGGCTGCACCCGTGCCCCCGCCGGCCGCCCTGCTAAGCCGCATCGAGGCCTCCATCGGCGCCCCCGCGCCGGCCAACGACAACCGCGTGCGCTTCTGGCGCACCGCCGCGCTCGCGGCGTCGGCGGTTGCGGCGTCGCTGGCCCTGTTCGTGGCGCTGCGTCCGGCCCATCCCCCGGTCTTCGCCGTGCTCTCGCCCACAGGGGCCGTGGCGCCGGTGCTGGTGGCGTTCGGCGGCCAGGGCGAGGCGATCGGCCTGCGCCCGAGTGCGGCGATCGGGGTCGCCCAGGACCGCGACCTTCAGCTGTGGTCGCTGCCGGAAGGGGCGACGCGCCCGGCGTCGCTCGGCGTCCTGCCGGCAGGGGGCAAGCAACTCCCGCCCGGCGTGCAGCCCGGCACCAAGCTGCTGGTCAGCCTGGAACCCAAAGGCGGTTCCCCTACCGGCCAGCCGACCGGTCCCGTGGTCTATGGCGGCGTGCTGCAGCGGTTCAGGTAGGTGGTCAGAGCAGCATCATTCAGACAGGAATCGGTCTGAATGATGAAGCTGCTCGCCAGAGCGAAAGCTGGCCTCTAGACCCGCTCGATGTCGGCGCCGCACGCGCCGAGCTTGCGCTCCACCGCCTCGTAGCCGCGGTCGAGGTGATAGACGCGGTTCACCATCGTCTCGCCGCGCGCAGCCAGCCCCGCCAGCACCAGCGATACGCTCGCCCGCAGATCGGTCGCCATCACCGGCGCGCCCTGCAGCGACCGCACGCCGCGCACGATGGCCGACGAGCCGTGCACGTTGATGCGCGCGCCCATCCGGCTCAGCTCCGGCGCGTGCATGAAGCGGTTCTCGAAGATGGTCTCGGTGATCATCGCCGCCCCTTCGGCGACGCACATCAGCGACATGAACTGCGCCTGCATGTCGGTGGGAAAGCCAGGATACGGCTCGGTCTTCATGTCGGTGCCGTGCAGCCCGTTCAGCCGGCGCACGGCCAAGCCGCCCTCGACCTCGCTCACCTCCACGCCCGCTTCGGCCAGTGCGACCGCCAGGGCCGCCATGTGGTCCAGCCGCGCGCCCAGCAGCCGCACCTCGCCGCCCGCAATGCCGGCGGCACAGGCATAGGTGCCGGTCTCGATCCGGTCCGGCACGATAGGGTGCTCGGCGCCGTGCAGCGCGGCGACCCCCTCGATGGTGAGCTGGTCGGTGCCGATGCCCTCGATGCGCGCGCCCATCGCCACCAGGCAGTCGGCCAGGTCGCTGATTTCCGGCTCGCGCGCCGCGTTGGACAGGACCGTGCGGCCCTGCGCCAGGCTTGCCGCCATCAGCAGGTTCTCGGTCGCGCCCACCGAGACGAAGGGGAACAGGATGTCGGCGCCCCGCAGGCCCTGCGGCACGGCGGCGTGCACGTAGCCGCCTTCGAGCCGTATCTCGGCGCCCATCTGCTCCAGGCCCTTGAGGTGCAGGTCGACGGGCCTGGCGCCGATCGCGCACCCGCCCGGCAGGGAGACCTTCGCCTCGCGGCACCGCGCCAGCAGCGGCCCCAGCACCAGGATCGACGCACGCATCTTGCGCACGATGTCGTAGGGGGCGAGCGTGCTGGTGATCCGCCCGCCCAGCGACAGCACGCGCCCCTCGTTGCCGACACGCTCGACGGCGATGCCGTGCTGGGCCAGCAGGTCGCCCATCGTGTCCAGATCGGCCAGCAGCGGCACGTTGGACAGCACCAGGCGCTCGTCGGTCAGCAGGCCCGCGGTCATCAGCGGCAGGCCGGCGTTCTTCGCGCCGCGAATGGGGATGTCGCCGTGCAGCGGACGGCCGCCACGGATGAGTATTCGGTCCACGCAACAACCCCCGAAAAACAAGGCCAGGGGCTCTGCCCCTGGACCCGGCTGGGGCCAGTCGGCCCCAGACCCCATTACATGCGCGGCAGGGACACGCCGCGTTGGCGCATGTACTTGCCGCGCTTGTCGGCATAGCTGACCTCTGGCGGGCTGTCGCCCTGCAGGAACAGGAACTGGCAGATGCCCTCGTTGGCGTGGATCTTCGCCGGCAGTGGCGTGGTGTTGCTGATCTCTATCGTCACCTGGCCCTCCCATTCCGGCTCCAGCGGCGTCACGTTCACGATGATGCCGCAGCGCGCATAGGTCGACTTGCCCAGGCAGATCACCAGGATGTCGCGCGGGATGCGGAAATACTCGACCGTGTGCGCCAGCGCGAAACTGTTCGGCGGAATGATGCACACCGGCGCCCGGCGGGTGACGAAGCTGCTGTCCGAAAACTCCTTCGGGTCGACAACCGCGCTGTCAACGTTGGTGAAGATGCGGAAATCATCGGCCACCCGCGCGTCGTAGCCGTAGCTCGACAGCCCGTAGCTGATCACCCCTTCCCGCTTCTGCGTCTCGACGAACGGCTCGATCATCGCACGTTCGGCCGCCATGCGGCGTATCCAGTGGTCGGGCATCACGGGCATTCAGTTGCCAGTTTTCAGGACGTCAGTTGCCGGAGATGGCGGCTCGAGCGGTTGCGTTGAGCAATCCTCCTTAGCCCGCGCCTGCGCCTTGCGGCGGCGCAGGTTTTCCCGCAGCGCAGCCGCCTCCCGCTCGCGCCGGGCCTGCGCCTCGGCCGCCGCACGGGGTGTCAGGTCCGGCACTACTCCGGCACCTCGTCGGTCCAGACCGTAAACCCCGACAGGATCGACGGTCCGAACACGGTCGAGATCGCAACGTCCGTCGCGTCGCGCCCGCGCGCCATCAGGATGCGGCCGATCCGGGGAATGTTATGCCGTGCGTCGAACGTGTACCAGCGCCCGCCGAGATAGGCTTCGAACCAGGCGGAAAAATCGCCTGGCGCGTCCACCCGCGGCACGCCGATGTCGCCCAGGTAGCCGGTGCAGTAGCGCGCGGGGATGTTCATGCAGCGGCAGAACGCCACCGCCAGGTGCGCGAAGTCGCGGCACACGCCGCGGCCCTCCTGATAGCCCTCCCACGCCGTGCGCGTGCTGCGCGCGTCCTGGTAGTTGAACCTGATATGGGCGTGCACGAAGTCGCAGATCGCCTGCACGCGGCCCCAGCCAGGCTGCGTGTGGCCGAACAGCGACCATGCGGTGTCGCTCAGCCGGTCGGTCTCGCAGTAGCGGCTGCCGAGCAGGAACGTCAGCAGGTCGGGCGGCAGGGTCTCCACCGGATGCTGCTCGGCGCTCCAGTCCACCGCGTCCGGCAGGCCGGTGTCGTACACGTCGAACGCGGTGTGGATGGTGGTGCGCCCGGGCGGGGCCACGATGCGCGTGCACAGATTGTCGAACCGGTCGACATAGGTCTCGAGTGCGACGTGCGGCGTGTAGGTGATCGGCGCCTCGGTCAGCAGGTCGTGCGCGCGGCTGGGATGCACGCTGATGGCCAGCATCATCGGCGTGGGCTGGAAGCAGTCGAAGCTGATCTCGTAGCCGGCGTGTATGCGCATGTCCCTCAACTCTCCCTGGCGGCGCCCGGCGCGGCATCGATCCCTGGCCTGGCGGGCGCGCCGTGCCCGGCCGACGCGGTGACGCTGACCTCCACCGCCAGCCCCAGGCTGTCGCTCGGAAACCCCGTCCAGCTGCCCCAGAGCGGCACCGCCTGCGACGGGTGGCGCCCGATCGCGACCCGTATCAGGTCGTGGCTGCCGACGATGCCGTTGGTGGGGTCGAACTCCATCCAGCCCGCGCCGGGCAGGTAGACCTGCACCCAGGCATGGGTCGACCCGCCGCCGGTCCGCGCGGGTCCGCGGTCGCCCGCCGGGCTGTAGAGGTAGCCGGAAACGAACCGGGCGGCAAAGCCCAGCGCGCGCACCGCCTCCATCATCAGCAGCGCGAAGTCGCGGCAGGACCCGCGGCCGAGCTTCAGCGTCAGCAGCGGCTCCTGGATGCCCATCTCCTCGCGCCGCACATAGGTGAAGTCGCGCCGGATCGCCTGGGTGATGCGCGCCAGCAGCTCGGCACTCGGGGACCCGCGCCCGCCCACGAAGCTTGCGGCCCAGCCCGACAGCTCCCGCCTCGGATCGGGGTAGTGCCGTTCCACCGAGCGCAGAAGGTCGGGCATGTCCTCCTGGTCGTAGGCGAAGGGATAGGTTTCCGCGTACGGCGCCACCGGAAAATGCAGCAGCTCGCGGCCTGCATGTTCGAGCTGGATGACGCTTTCGAAGCGCAGCATCGTGGCGCGGCGGGAAAACCCCACGCAGGCCACGCAATTGCCGAACACGTCGTGCATCCAGTGCACCGAGGCGGGCGCCGGGTCCACCGTCAGCGCGGCGTGGATCAGCCGCTGGTCGTAGCTGTCCCGCGGCCGGTACATCACCCGGTGCTCGCCGAACGCCACCGGCTGCTTGTAGCGGTAGGTCGAGACATGTCGGACGGTCAGCAGCGGCATCGTCCGGACCCTTCCCTCCCGCTAGAGCAGATCCCGATCAGACGGAATTGTCTGATCGGGTGAAGATGCTCGCAAAACACGAGCTAGAGCCTGTGGAGTGAACGCAAGTGAACGCAACATGCTCTTGTGTCCCGCCCGGCCACCACGGACGCTGGGCTGCGACGCCACGATCGGATTATGCAATCGGCATGCCCCAAAGCCCAGACTACACCGATCACGCCGACGGCCGATCGGCGCCGCTGCTCGGCCCAGGCGACCCGCACCCCGTGCTGGTGCACGATGCGGGCGGACCCTCGCCCTTCCTGCTGACCTGCGACCATGCCGGACGGCGCGTGCCGGCCGCCCTGGGCGACATGGGCGTGTGGCAGCCCGACTGGGACCGCCACATCGCCTGGGACATCGGCATCGCCGGCGTGTGTGCGCGCCTGGCGCCGCTGCTGGGTGCCACCTGGATCGAACAGCTCTATTCCCGCCTGGTGATCGACTGCAACCGCAGGCCCGGCCACCCGACCTCGATCCCGCCGGTCAGCGACGGCACGCCGGTCCCCGCCAACGCCCGCCTGTCCGAGGCTGCCCGGCAGGCCCGCGCGGACGCGGTGTTCGCGCCCTACCACCGCGCCATCGCCGCTGAACTTGACCGCCGGCAGGCGGCCGGGCGCATGACAATCCTGCTGGCCATGCACAGCTTCACGCCGGTGCTGGCAGGGTCCGCCCGGCCCTGGCAGGCCGGCGTGCTGTTCAACCGCGACCCGCGCCTGTCCCTGGCCCTGGCCGTCCGGCTCCGCCGCGCGGGCTACATCGTGGGCGAGAACGAGCCGTACACGCTGACCGACGACTCCGACTACACCGTGCCGGTGCACGCCGAAGCCCGCGCGCTGCCCTATGTGGAGCTGGAGATTCGCCAGGACCTGATCGCGAACGCCGACGGACAGTCCGCGTGGGCAGCCCTGCTAGCCTCGACGCTGCCGGACGCGCTGGCCGAGATGGGGCGAGCTTCTCGCCCATAATCTTCTCGCCCCGAGGATGCATCACGGCGGCCGAGCTTGCGCGCCATCGCCGGCGGACGGCAATCGCACTGCCCACCCTGTGGGCCAGATCGCCAGAGCATGATTGGGGTCGGCGCGCCACGCGGCCACCTCAACCGTCCAGCTCGGCCCGTCGACGAACATGCCGTCCTGCGGCAGCACCGTCTGCTGGACCGAGATCGCCACCAGCCAGACCACCGCCGCCCAGGCACACAGGGCGACGCGGTCGGGTCGCCACGCGGTCGCCGCAAGGGACAGGATGCCCAGCGCGAACAGGACCGAGGGCGCGAAGGCGTAGCGATTACCTAGGACAGTCGTGATCAGGTCCGGCCCGCTCGCCAGCGCCCCGTCATAGGATAGGACAGCAAGCGCGCCGCCAGAGGCGAACAGCCAAAACGGTTCAGGCCGCCGGCGCAGGGCGACGGCGATGGCGATCAGGCCGACGCCTGCTGCCGTCAATCCGACCGCGTCGGCCGCACCACGCCCGGCGGCGAGTTGGGCGTGGATGTCTGCCGCCAGCCGCTCGGCCGCCTGTTCCCCCAGCAGGGGGATCGCCAGATGTTTGACCGAAACGATCAACAACAGCACACTCGGGCCGAGAATATGCCCGCGACCCGGCGTTGCCGAGTAAAAAGCCAGGAACTGTATGGCCGACCCTGCAACGATAGCTGCGGCGTCGTAGGTGCGGGCCATTTGGCGATCGACCGCCGCCCGCAGAACGAAAAGTGGCGCCAGAGCGACGCTTCCGGGACTGCAGAGCGGCGTCAGGAACACCAGAAGCCTGCGCACGGCCGCCGCCCCTACGCCCGCAGGCGTGCCCAATACCAGGCAGAGTGCAGCCGCGACGGCCAGATGGAACTGGCTGTTGGCGGTGTTCAGCCAAACCTCGTCGCAGACAGGGGGCATGCTCAGGAGCAGCATCGCCGACAGCAGGACTGTCGGCCGCTGCAGCCACCCGTCGCGTGCTGTGGCGAGCAGGATTGCGGGGAGCGTCTGGACGGCCAGCGCAACCGCGGTTGTCACGTGGGGCGCCTCGCGCAGGGGAGCCAGGCGGGCTGCGACTCCCGCGGCGTTGGCAAGCAGGCTGAGATAGCCGTTTGCCGGCATCAGCAGAGCCCGCCACCAGGGCATGGTCCAGGCGTGAAGGAAGTAGATCGTTCCCTCCTCCGCCCAAAACCGGCCGAAACGGATGATCGGGGGAATGCGGATGCACACCAACGCCAGGAACAGCTCGATTGCGAGCACGCGGACGCCGAGCCTCAACACCGGTCCGGCCGGCGGCGCGGTTTGCCTCATCTGGCTTTGATGTCCCCGCGAGCCTTGCGTCAACTCACCAACGGTGGTGCTGCTGGAGGGGATTGAACTCTCGACCTCTCCCTTACCAAGGGAGTGCTCTACCACTGAGCTACAGCAGCGCCCTGGCGGATTGGCGCACGCCTGATTAGACGCGGCCCCGACCGCTTGCAAGCCCGGCCGCCGCGCCCAAGCTCGCCCCCATGTGGAAAGCCATCGCCGTCTCGGCCGCCTTGCTGGTCGCCATCCTCGTGCTGAGCAGCGTGCGCAACGGCCATCCCGGCCTCGACCCGCGCGACCAGCTCGCTTTCGAGCGCCAGGTGGCGCAGCAGCGGCGCATGCTGGCCGATAGCAGGCCGGCGGTGGACCCGGCGCTGTCATGTGCCGCGGCTCGCGCCCGTAGCGCGACCGTGCAGACCCTCTACCTCGTCTGGATCAACCACCGGGAGGATCTGGCACCCGCCCAGGACCGCGACGACGCGGCGGCCGACCTGGCCCGGTCCATCGCCGCCTGCGGCGCCAGCCCCGACGCGGTCGAGGACCAGGCCCACCAGCGCGGCATGGACCTGGGCCAAGCCGCAGCTTTAGCCATGCTGCAAGCCGGCCGCTGACTCAGGATTCGGGGGTCTGGGGTTTCAAACCCCAGCCGGGTCCAGGGGCGTCGTGCGAAGCACGCTAGCGCGTGACGCCCCTGGCGCGCCCCATCAACCGGCGCAGATCAGACCAGGCAAAGAGCGGCGGCAGCGGCCGTTGAAACCAGCGTCCATCCGCCTCCCCCGCGGCCCCGGCAGACGCGCCCGCCGGGCCGAACAGCGGCGCGGGTGGCCGGCAATACCATTCGCTGCCGGAAAGCGCCGGCGCCGGCGCGCGCCGGACGGCGCCATGCAGCGCGTCCGTCCGCGACTGGATCAGCCGGCCGGCGAACAGCAGGATGGCGGGCGCGCCGAACAGGATGAACACCATGGAGAACAGAGCCAGCATCAGAACGCCTCCCTAAGGTTGGGTTGAGGCAGAACTGTGACGGCCGGGCGGTTTGCCCACCCTAGAGCAGATCCCGGTCAGACGGGATCGTCTGACCGGGTGAAGATGCTCGTAAGACAACGAGCTAGAGCCTGTGGAGTGAACGCGAGTGAACGGAACATGTTCTAGCGTTGCGAGCGGCCGCGTATCGCGTTGATCACGGCCGAGAAATCCGCGCGCTCATGGCCGGCCTCGGCCAGGGCGGCATAGATCTCCGCCGCATGCCGCCCGAGTGCCGCATCCGCGCCGGACGCCTCGGCCGCCTGCTGCGCCAGACGCAAATCCTTCAGCATCAGTCCCGCCGCGAACCCCGCCTGGTAGCCGCGATTAGCCGGGCTCGACGGCACCGGCCCCGGCACCGGGCAATAGCTGGTCAGCGACCAGCACTGGCCCGACGAGGCGGAGGCGACGTCGAACAGCGCCTGGTGCGACAGGCCGAGCGCCTCGGCCAGCACGAACGCCTCCGATACGCCGATCATCGAGATGCCCAGGATCATGTTGTTGCAGATCTTCGCGGCCTGCCCCGCCCCCGCGGCACCGCAATGCACGCGGCTCCTGCCCATGGCGGACAGCACCGGCTCCGCCGCGGCAAACGCGCCCTCGGACCCGCCCACCATGAAGGTGAGCGTGCCCGCCGCGGCCCCCCCGGTGCCGCCCGACACCGGCGCGTCCAGCGCCGGCATGCCGGCCTGCTCGGCCAAAGCATGGGCTTGCCTGGCGCTGTCCACGTCGATGGTCGAGCAGTCGATGAACAGCGCGCCCTTGGGCGCCGCCTGCAGCAGCCCGGGATAGGCCGACAGCACGTGGCGGCCGGCCGGCAGCATGGTAATCACCACGCTCGCCTGGCGCACCGCGGCGGCCGCGTCGGGGGCGGCCTGCACGCCCGCGTCGCGCGCCTGCTGCATCGCACCTGCCGACAGGTCGAAGCCGCGCACCGCGTGGCCGGCGCGGACCAGGTTGGCCGCCATGGGAGCGCCCATGTTGCCCAGCCCGACGAAGCCGACTGTCGCCACCGGCTCAGCCCATCGTCGGGATGACGAAGCTCGCGCCGGATTTCACCCCGCTTGCCTTGTCGGACGGCGTCCAGCGCTGCGTCACCGTCTTGGTGCGCGTGTAGAAGCGGATCGAATCCGGGCCGTGCTGGTTGAGGTCGCCGAAGCCCGAGCGCTTCCAGCCCCCGAAGGTGTGGTAGGCGATCGGCACCGGGATCGGCACGTTCACCCCCACCATCCCCACTTGCACGCGGGAGGCGAAGTCACGCGCCGCGTCGCCGTCGCGCGTGAAGATGGCGACCCCGTTGCCGTATTCGTGGTCGTTGCAGAGCCCCAGCGCGTCCTCGTAGGAGGCGGCGCGCGCGATCGACAGGACCGGCCCGAAGATCTCCTCGCGGTAGATGCGCATCGCCGGCGTCACGTGGTCGAACAGGCTGCCGCCGAGGAAATACCCGTTCTCGTAGCCCTGCAGCGTGTAGCCGCGGCCGTCCACCAGCAGGCTGGCCCCCTCCGCCTGCCCGATGCCGATATAGTCCACCGCGCGCTGCCTGGCCTCCCGCGTCACCATCGGCCCGTAATCGGCGGTCTCGTCGGTCGAGGTGCCGACGCGCAGCGCCTCGACCCGAGGCGCAAGCCGGCGGGCAAGCTCGTCGGCGGTGCGTTCGCCCACCGGGACCGCGACCGAGATCGCCATGCAGCGTTCGCCCGCCGAGCCGAACCCCGCGCCGATCAGCGACTCCACGGCCAGGTCCATGTCGGCGTCGGGCATGATGACGGCGTGGTTCTTGGCGCCGCCGAAGCACTGCACGCGCTTGCCGTGCCGTGCGGCGGTTTCGTAGATGTAGGCCGCAATGGGCGTGGAGCCGACGAAGCCCACCGCCTTGATCCGCGGCTCCTCCAGGAGAGCGTCCACGGCTGCGCGGTCGCCGTTGACCACGTTGAGGATGCCAGGCGGCAACCCCGCCTCGATGAACAGCTCGGCCAGCCGAAGCGGCACGGACGGGTCGCGTTCGGACGGTTTGAGGACGAACGCGTTGCCGCAGGCGATTGCAGGCGCCGCCTTCCACAGCGGTATCATGGCGGGGAAGTTGAACGGGGTGATGCCAGCGACCACGCCCAGCGGCTGGCGCATGGAGAACACGTCGATGCCGGTCCCGGCGCTGTCGGAGTACTCGCCCTTCAGCAGATGCGGGATGCCGATGGCGAACTCGGCCACCTCCAGCCCGCGCTGCACGTCGCCCCGGCTGTCGGCGATCGTCTTGCCGTGCTCGGCGCTGAGCAGCCTGGCGAGTTCGTCCATGTGCGCGTTGAGCAGCTCGACGAACCGCATCAGCACGCGGGCGCGGCGCTGCGGGTTGGCCGCCGCCCAGCCAGGCTGTGCGGCGGCCGCGTCGTCCACCGCCCGGCGCACCTCGTGCGCGTCGGCGAGCGGCACGCGCGACTGCACCTGCCCGGTATTGGGATCGAACACGTCGGCGAAGCGGCCCGACTGTCCGGCCAGGTGCCGGCCGCCGACGAAATGGGTGAGTTCGCGGACCATGGACGCTCCCTGACGCTGGCTTGCGGCCCTCTCTACGCCAGGCCGGTCCGGTTCAGCCATCCGCCGCGTCGGCGCCCCGCACGGGCCCGCGCGTGCCTATCGCGCGGGCGGGTTCCGCTCGAACTCCTGGTCGAGCTCCTGGTCGAGCTCCTGGAACGCGCGCCTCAGGCCCGCCTCCTCCCTCAGCGTCGCCGCCTCGAGCTTGGCCAGCCTTGCGTCCAGGGCGCCGAAGCGTTCGCGCACATCGCCGGTGTCCGGCCGGTAGACGGGTGCGGCGCGCGCAGCCTCGCGACCCTGCCCGAGCAGCTTGGCGAGCACGACGTAGAGGATGACGGCCAGGAACCAGTGCAGCAGCCCGAACACCAGGAACGCGGCGCGCGGCAGCCAGGCGGCCGTGCCGGCACGCTCGGCGATCTCTGCGCACACGCCGCGGATCAGCCGCGGCCGGTCGAAGACGGTGGCGATTGCGGCGTTCATCGTGTCTCGCTCCTGCTGCGCCAGCCGGGCACTTCGGTGTCCAGCACGGTCTCCAGATAGCCTATCCTGGTCTCCATCCGCCGCGCAGCCTCCCACAATTGCTGGGTCGCCGCACCGTCATCCGCACGCGTGTTCAGCCGACGCGACTTGAGCCGGTAGTCGAAGAAGATGGCGGGCACGACGATCAGGACGACCATGAACATGACCACCGAGACGATGTAGGCCTCCTCGCTCATCGATCCTGTCCTAGCTCTCGGTGCTGGGCTCTTTCTGCGGCATGCGGTTGCCGAGCCTGGCCTTCAGCGCCTCCAGCTCGTCGTTCATGCTGGCGTCGGCGGCGAGCGTCGCGAGCTCCTCCTCCAGCGTGGGCACGCGGCCGGGCTGGCGGCCGAGGTCGTAGGCTTCGACGCGGCCCTCCATGTGGTCGAGCTGCCGCTCTGCCGTCTCGAACCGCAGGAAGGCGTCGTTAATGCGCTCGTCGTGCAGCTTCTCGCGCACCTTCATGCGGTTGCCTGCGGTGGTCCGGCGTTGCGCGAAGCTCTGTTCGCGCGCCTTTGCGTCCGCCAGCTTGGTCTGCAGCTTGCCGATGTCCTCGTTCTGCTGCGCCAGCGCACCCACCAGCTGCTGCACCTGCTGCTCCAGCCCGGCGCGCGCCTGCGCGCGGTGGGAGCGGGCCAGCAATGCGCCGCGCGCCAGGTCCTCGCGCCCGCGGGTCAGCGCCAGCTCGGCCTTGGACTGCCAGTCGGCTTCCTCCCGTCGTAGCGCCTCCACCCGCCGTTCCAGCTCGCGCCGCTCGGCGATGCTGCGCACCGCCGAGGAACGCACCTCAACCAGAGTGTCCTCCATCTCCTGGATGATGAGGCGGATGATCTTCTCCGGGTCCTCGGCACTGGCGAGCAATGCGTTCAGGTTGGAGTTCACGATGTCGGTCAGCCGGGAAAAGATGCCCATGGCGTTGGTCCTTGGTTGGTCGGGATGATAGCCGATCGCGGTCAGACGGTCACGAAGACCCAGGCCAGGGTGGCGAACGGCACCAGGGCGATGGCGGCGCGGGCTGCGACGCCGAAGATCGCGGTCAGATGCGGCGCCTGGTCGTGCCGCGCCTGCAGCGCCGCCAGCCGGGCCGCAAACGAGAGGCGGGGCGCTTTCGGCGCAGCGGCGGCGCGGGGCGCCTTGGGCGCGGCGAGGAAGCTGGCGGAGTCGAAGCTGATGGTGGTCATGGCGGTGTCTCCTGGTCAGGCCGGGCTTGGCCTGCCAGGATGTTTGCATCCGCCGTGCCACTCGCGTAACCCGTTGTTTGAACACAGTATTTTGCCATGTTGCAGGCAGAGCCGGGTTGTGACTACGCTAGGCGCGCCAATCCATGGCGAGTGAGGCCACCTGATGGCGCGTCTGGCTAACCCGGCCGAACTGCCCACCCCGATCGGCTCGGCGCCGGCCTTCCTCGACATGCTCGCCCACGTCTCCCAGGCAGCGCCGCTGAACCGCCCGGTGCTGGTGATCGGCGAGCGCGGCACCGGCAAGGAGCTGGTGGCCGGCCGCCTGGCGCTGCTGTCGCCGCGCTGGTCCGCACCCTTCGTCAAGCTGAACTGCGCCGCCCTGCCCGACGCGCTGCTCGATTCCGAGCTGTTCGGCCACGAGGCGGGCAGCTTCACCGGCGCCGCGCGCCGCCGGCCAGGGCGGTTCGAGCTGGCCGACCGCGGCACCATCTTCCTCGACGAAATCGCCACCGCCTCGCCCGCGGTGCAGGAAAAGCTGCTGCGGGTCATCGAATACGGCAGCTTCGAGCGGGTGGGCGGCGGCGACACGCTGCACGTGGACGTTCGCGTCGTCGCCGCCACCAACGTGCACCTCCCCGACCTGGCCGCATCGGGGCGGTTCCGCGCCGATTTGCTCGACCGCCTGGCCTTCGATGTCGTGACCGTGCCGCCGCTGCGCGCCCGCCGCGACGACATTCCCCGACTGGCCGAGCACTTCGCCATGGCGTTTACCCGGGAGCTCGGCAGGGAGGTGTTCGCCGGGTTTGCCGAGCGCGCCCTCGACACGCTGACCCGCCACGACTGGCCCGGCAACGTCCGCGAACTGCGCAACGTGGTGGAACGCAGCCTCTACCGCATGCCAGATCCGGAGAAGCGGCTCTCAACCATCGTTCTGGACCCGTTCGCCTCGGCGCACGCCCCCGCCGCGCCGGCAAGAGCCGCCGGCCCTGCCCCTGCGGCAATCGCGGCCGACCCCGCTCCCGAACCGCCCGCCGACGGCAATTTCGAGGCGGCCACCCGCGCCTACGAAGCCCGCCTGCTGCACCGCGCGCTTGAATCCTGCCGCTTCAACCAGGCCGAGGCGGCGCGGCAGCTTGGGCTGAGCTATTATCAGTTCAGGCACCACCTGCGGCTGCACGGGATGCTCGGCGAGGCGGGCGGGAAGAGAGCGACTCGTTCGGCGGCTGCATAATATCCTGGAACTCGCATCTCGATTCAGAATATCGATGATCGCCAAGTCTCGCCTAAAGAGTCTTCTTGCAAGATCGCGCTGCATGCGGATTTTTTCGATATAGCAAGGTTTGTTCTCACGCATAAAAACAAGGAGATAACGTAAAATGATCAACGTTCCAGTTGCAGCGGACAACACGTTTTTCGAACCACATTTGTGTCGTGCTGGGTTTTTCACAGTGGGTGGTAAGCATGACGAAAGAAAATTTGCCGATTTTCGGCAGGCGCTTGTCTATCTGCGCACGCAACCTGCGGCACGTTGGCGTCGCCCGAACGACAAAGGCAATTGGGGAATCCTGACTGCAGTCGCTTGGGCGGACCGCCACGTCCAAACGTCGGCGTTTGCATAGGCAATACTGTATCCCGCATCTTGTTGCGGGACTCGCTCATGCGAACGTTCGTCCCAAACCCGCACAACATGAAGGGAGACCCAATCGCATCGCCCCTACGCGATGATCTTCTGAAGCTTAATCAAATCGAGCGCCAACGTTGGCGTCTGCACCGGCAACCGCGTAAAACCGTGGTGCAAGTAAAACGCTTCGGATGCGGGTGAGATGGCGTGAACGATGATAAGCCGGGCCGCAACCTCGCTTGAAGCACGCAATGACCGCTGTACCCCGTCGGCGAGCAACGCGGCGCCGAGGCCGCGTCCGTGCCACGTGCGGTCGATCGCCAGGCGGCCGAGCACGATGGCCGGGATGTTTGGCGGCATGTTCCGGCGCATCGCGCCGGTGACTTCGGCCGCAAGGATCTGGCCCATGCTGAGCGTGGCGTAGCCCGCTATCCGCAGCCTGCCGGTTGGGCAGACGACATAGGTGCGGCTCGCCCCGGTCGCTAGATTGCCCAAAGCGCGTTTGCGAAGCCACTCGTCCAGCGAGGTTTCGCCCGAATCGAACCCGGATGCGTCGTGCGCCTCGGTCAGCAGCGTCGGTGCATCAAAATCTTCCAAGGCATCAGGCGCGCCAGGGCCGTTTGGCGCCCAGCAGGCGCCGCATCCCCTCCGTCTCGGCCGGTGTCGCAGCCGCATCCATCCAATCCATGACCTTGCAAAACGTCTCGGCATCGACGTGGATGGTCGACTGATCCGCCAGCACGGTTTTCGCTTCCTTGAGCGCAGAGGCGAGCATGAACTGCGACCGGTTCGCACCAACCAACTCGGCCGCCTGATCGATTAACCGCCTGTCCTCCGCGCGAGCGCGCAAATGCAGGTTCACCTCGGCTGTAGCCGCACTTTGTCCCATGCTCCACCGTCACTCAATGTGGGTACATTGTCAACACCATCGTTGCGTGCCTGACTGGGTTGCAATAGTGTTCATGGAACAACGAAAGCAGGCTGTCCCGCGATGTCACCCAAACCAGGCCTACCAAGCGTCCGAGATTGCGAGCCTCCACTCAGGCAGGACTCGTCAAATCGCATCCTCAAAATCCTGCTCGAAACGGCGCCTCTCAGCGGCATCGATCTCCGACGCTCGCCCGACATCGGGCGTGACGTGGACAAGCCCCTGCTTGAAGCCCCCCCACCTTTGGTCTAGCACCCGGGCCATCTTCTGCACCGCACAAGGACGCCCATGGCCCGCAACAAGATCGCGCTGATCGGCGCCGGCAACATCGGCGGCACGCTCGCCCATCTGGTTGGCCTCAAGGAACTGGGCGACGTCGTGCTGTTCGACGTCGCGGGGGGGGTGGCGGCCGGCAAGGCGCTCGATCTCATGCAGTCCGGCAGTGTCGATCTGTTCGACAGCCAGATGACCGGCGGCTCGGACTACGCGGCCATCGCCGGCTCGGACGTGGTCATCGTGACAGCCGGGTTCCCGCGCATGCCCGGCATGTCGCGCGACGACCTGCTGGCCAAGAACGCCGGCGTCATCAACCAGGTCGCCGACGGCATCAAGGCGCACTGCCCCGACGCGTTCGTCATCGTCATCACCAACCCGCTGGACGTGATGGTGTGGCAGTTGCAGCAGCGCTCCGGCCTGCCGCCGAACAAGGTCGTCGGCATGGCGGGCGTGCTGGACAGCGCGCGGTTCAAGCTATTCCTGGCGCACGAGTTCAACGTCAGCGTCGAGGACGTGACCGCCTTCGTGCTCGGCGGCCACGGCGACACCATGGTGCCGCTGACCCGCTACTCCACCGTCGCGGGCATTCCGCTGGCCGATCTCGTGGCGATGGGCTGGACCACGCAGGAGAGGATCGACGCGATCTGCGCCCGCACCGCCAATGGCGGCGGCGAGATCGTCAAGCTGCTGGAACGCGGCAGCGCCTTCTACGCGCCGGCCGCGTCCGCAATCGCGATGGCGGAGAGCTACCTGCTGGACCGCAAGCGCGTGCTGCCCTGCGCGGCGCTGCTGACCGGCCAGTACGGCCTGCACGACCTCTACATCGGCGTGCCGGTGGTGATCGGCGCCGGCGGCGTGGAGCGCATCGTCGAGATCAAGCTCGCCCCCGGCGAGCAGGCCGCCTTCGACCGCAGCTGCGACGCGGTCCGCAAGCTGATCGAGGATTTCAAGAAGCTTGATGTCTGACCGTAGGGTGGGATGCGCTTTGGCGCCCCACCATTCGCGCGCCGGCAAGGTGGGGCGCCAGAGCGCACCCCACCCTACGAAGGGTGATGCATGAACATCCACGAATACCAGGCCAAGGAGCTGCTGCGCGGCTACGGCGTGAACGTGTTGCAGGGCTTTGCCGCCTGGACCGCGGACGAGGCGGCCGAGGCGGCCGCGAAGCTGCCTGGCCCCATTTACGTGGTGAAGTCGCAGATCCACGCCGGCGGGCGCGGCGCCGGACACTTCAAGCACGACCCCGAGGGCCGCGGCGGCGTCCGCCTCGCCCGCTCGGCCGACGAGGTGCGGGCGGCCGCCGAGGCGATGATCGGCCGCACCCTGGTCACCAAGCAGACCGGGCCCGCCGGCCGCGACGTGCGCCGCGTCTATGTCGAGGCCGGCTGCGACATCGCGCGCGAGCTCTATCTGTCGCTGCTGGTCGACCGCGACACCTCCCGCATCCTGGTCATGGCGAGCACCGAGGGCGGCATGGAGGTCGAGGAGGTGGCCGCGCACAGCCCGGAGAAGATCCTTCGGGTCGCCGTCGATCCCGCCGCCGGCATGCTTCCGTTCCACGCGCGCAAGCTGGCCTTCGGGCTCGGCCTGACCGGCAGGCAGGTGGGTGCCTTTAGCACCTTCGTGGACGCGATGTACAAGGCCTTCGTGGCGCTGGACTGCGCCATCGTCGAGATCAACCCTCTGGTGGTGACCGGTTCCGGCGAGGTGGTGGCGCTGGATGCCAAGGTCAGCTTCGACGACAACGCGCTCTACCGCCACGGCGAACTGGCCGCCCTGCGCGACGAGGCCGAGGAGGACCCCAAGGAACTCGAGGCGGCGCGCTTCGACCTGAACTACGTGGCGCTGGACGGCGTGATCGGCTGCATGGTCAACGGCGCGGGCCTGGCGATGGCCACGATGGACATCATCAAGCTGTACGGCTCCTCGCCCGCCAACTTCCTCGATGTCGGCGGCGGGGCGACGCGGGAGAAGGTCACGGCCGCGTTCAAGATCATCCTGTCGGACCCCAACGTCGAAGGCATCCTGGTCAACATCTTCGGCGGCATCATGCGCTGCGACGTGATCGCCGAGGGCGTGGTCGCTGCCGCCCGCGAGGTGTCGCTCAACGTGCCGCTGGTGGTGCGGCTGGAGGGCACGAACGTGGCGCTGGGCAAGGACATCCTGGCCAAGTCGGGGCTGCCTATCGTGTCGGCCGACAACCTGGCGGATGCCGCCGAAAAGATCGTGCGCGCCGTCAAGGAAGCCGGCTGACATGGCGATCCTGGTCGACCGCGACACCACCGTCATCACCCAGGGCTTCACAGGAGCCCAGGGCACCTTCCATTCCGAGCAGGCGATCGCCTACGGCACCCGCGTGCTGGGCGGGGTCACGCCGGGCAAGGGCGGCACCACGCATCTCGACCTGCCGGTGTTCGACACGGTGGCCGAGGCGCGGCACGCGACGGGCGCCACCGCGACCGCGATCTACGTGCCGCCGCCGTTCGCTGCCGACGCCATACTGGAGGCGGTCGAGGCCGGCATGGAGCTGATCGTGACGATCACCGAGGGCATCCCGGTGCTGGACATGGTGCGGGTCAAGCGCGCGCTGTCCGGCACGTCCTCCATCCTGGTCGGGCCGAACTGCCCGGGCGTGATCACGCCGGACGCCTGCAAGATCGGCATCATGCCCGGCCACATCCACAGGCGCGGCCGCGTCGGCATCGTCAGCCGGTCCGGCACGCTGACCTACGAGGCGGTGGCCCAGACCACCGCGGCCGGGCTCGGCCAGTCCACCTGCGTCGGCATCGGCGGCGACCCGGTCAAGGGCCTGGACTTCATCGAGGTGCTGCGGATGTTCCTGGCGGACCCGGAGACCGAGTCGATCATCATGATCGGCGAGATCGGCGGCGCCAGCGAGATCGACGCGGCCGAGTTCCTGGCGCGCGAGAAGTCGCCAAAGCCGGTGGTGGGCTTCATCGCCGGCAGCACCGCCCCGCCCGGCCGGCGCATGGGCCATGCCGGCGCGGTGATCAGCGGCGGGCGCGACACGGCTGGCGCCAAGATCGAGGCGATGCGGCTGGCCGGCATCCACGTGGCCGACAGCCCGTCCGCGCTCGGCAGCACGATGGTCAAGGTGCTGAAAGGCTAGACGGGGACGATGCCGACGATCCGGCCGGCCACGCTGGGGCGTGCATTGTGGCGCGGGACTCCGCGGGAGTGTGATACACGGTGCGGCCACGCCCCGCCCGCAAGCCATGCAGATGCGGCATTGCAGCAAGCCCAATGCGGACGAGGCCGCCGCGTGACCCTATTTCTGCCATATCGGGCGCTAGACTAGGCCCGGAGCACGTCAACGGAGACCACGGCCGATGCCCGGCGCCGACATGTTTGCTACCGCGCTGAACGGCGGCAACGCCGCCTTCATCGCAGACCTCTACGCCCGCTGGGTGGCCGCACCCGGCTCGGTCGATGCGAGCTTTGCCGAGCTGTTCGGCTCGCTCAACGACGAGGCGCGCGCCGTGCTGACCGACGCGTCCGGCGCGTCCTGGGCGCCGCGCTGCCCCGACTTCTCGGACGCCGAGCCCGACTCCTCGCCCGGCCTGCGGGACCGCAGGGCCGTCAGCGACGCCGCGGTGCGCGCCGCGACCCTGGACAGCATACGCGCGCTGATGATGATCCGCGTGTATCGTGTGCGCGGCCACCTCGAAGCCCGGCTCGACCCGCTCGGCCTGCAGGTGCCGAAAAGCCACCCCGAGCTCGACCCGCACAGCTACGGTTTTACGGATGCCGATTACGACCGGCCGATCTTCATCGACCGCGTGCTGGGGCGGGAGACGGCGACCCTGCGGGAGATCATGGACATCCTGCGCCGCAGCTATTGCGGGCCGATCGGGGTGGAGTTCATGCACATCCAGGACCCGGAACAAAAAGCCTGGATCCAGCGCCGGATCGAGGGCGCGCCCTGGCTTTCGGCCTTCGACGCCAACGCCAAGCGCACCATCCTCGGCCAGCTGACAGAGGCGGAGGGGTTCGAGGCATTCTGCCAGAAGCGCTATGTCGGCACCAAACGCTTTGGTTTGGAAGGCGGCGAGGTCACCATTCCCGCGCTGCACGCCATCATCGACACCGTGGTTGCGGACGGCACCAGGGAGGTGGCGATCGGCATGCCGCATCGCGGCCGGCTGAACACCCTGGTCAACATCGTCAAGAAGCCGCTCAGCGCGGTGTTCTCCGAGTTCGCCGGCGCCAGCTTCAAGCCGGACGACGTGCAGGGCTCGGGCGATGTGAAGTATCATCTCGGAACGTCCACCGACATCGAGATCGGCGGCCGGCGCGTGCACCTTTCGCTGCAGCCCAATCCCTCGCATCTCGAGGCGGTCGATCCGGTCGTGGTGGGCAAGGTGCGCGCGCGCCAGGACATGGCGGGCGACATAGAAGGCCGGCGGAGCAGCATGGCGATCCTGCTGCATGGCGACGCGGCCTTCGCCGGCCAGGGGCTGGTGTACGAGACCCTGGCGATGAGCCAGCTGATCGGCTACCGCACCGGCGGCACCATCCACGTCGTGGTCAACAACCAGATCGGCTTCACCACGGTGCCGGCGCACGCCTATTCGGGGCTGTACTGCACCGACGTCGCCAAATCGATCCAGGCGCCGATCATCCACGTCAACGGCGACGAGCCGGAGGCGGTGGTGTTCGCATCCCGCATGGCGGCGGAGTTCCGCCAGCAATTCGGCACCGACTTCGTGCTCGACATCGTGTGCTACCGCCGCCACGGCCATAACGAGACCGACGAGCCGGCCTTCACGCAGCCGATCATGTACCGCGCGATCCGCGAGATGCCGACCACGCGCGCGCTGTACGCGCAGCGCCTGGCGCGCGAGGGGGTGGCGAGCGAGGCCGACGCGCAAGGCATGTGGGACACGCTGTTCAAGCAGTACGACGAGGCGCACCAGGCGGCCCAATCCTACCGCGTGAACAAGGCGGACTGGCTGGAAGGCAAGTGGCGCGGCCTGAAGAACGACGACGCGCAGGACGAGACAGAGGACCCGACCGCTGCCCGCGCCGCCGACCTGCACGAGGTGGGCATGGCGCTGGCCACCGTGCCGCAAAACTTCGATTTGAACCCGAAGATCGCCCGCCAGCTCGACGCCAAGCGGCAGATGATCGAGACCGGCGAGGGCGTGGACTGGGCGACGGCCGAGGCGCTGGCCTTCGGCTCGCTGCTGCTGGAGGGCCACCACGTCCGCCTGTCCGGCGAGGACAGCCAGCGCGGCACGTTCAGCCAGCGCCACGCGGTGCTGATCGACCAGACCAACCAGAACGAATACGTGCCGCTGAACAACATTCGGCCGAAACAGGGCAACATCGAGATATTCAACTCGCTGCTGTCGGAAGCGGGCGTGCTCGGCTTCGAATACGGCTACTCGCTGGCCGATCCCTGGACGCTGGTGCTGTGGGAGGCGCAGTTCGGCGATTTCGCCAACGGCGCCCAGGTCATCATCGACCAGTTCCTGGCCAGCGGCGAGACCAAATGGCTGCGCATGTCCGGCCTGACCCTGCTGCTGCCGCACGGGCATGAGGGCCAGGGGCCGGAGCATTCCTCCGCACGGCTGGAGCGCTACCTGCAGCTCTGTGCCGAGCGCAACATGACGGTCGCCAACCTGACCACGCCGGCCAACTACTTCCACGTGCTGCGGCGGCAGGTGAAGCGCAACTTCCGCAAGCCGCTCGTCATCATGACGCCGAAATCCCTGCTGCGCGCCAAGCTTGCGGTATCGCCCGTCTCGGAGATGGCCGGCGACAGCCGGTTCCGCACGGTGATCGGCGAGATCGACCCGATCGCGCCGGGCGCCGAGGTGAAGCGCGTCGTGCTGTGCAGCGGAAAGGTGTATTACGACCTGCTGGCCGAGCGGCGGGACAGGGGGCTGCGCGACGTGGCCATACTGCGGCTGGAACAGCTCTACCCGTTCCCCGAAAAGACGCTGGCCTTCACGCTGAAACCCTACGCCAAGGCGCAGGCGGTGGTGTGGTGCCAGGAGGAGCCGGAAAACATGGGCGCCTGGAGCTTCGTCGACCGCCGGATCGAGCGCGTGCTGAGCGTGCTCAAGCACCGCGCCAAGCGGCCCGAGTATGCCGGCCGCGCGGCCGCCGCCAGCCCTGCCACCGGCCTGGCCAAGACCCATGCCGCCGAACAGGCGGCCCTGGTCCGCGCCGCCCTGGGCGTGCAGTGATGGCCGACATCGTCGTCCCCGCGCTCGGCGAGAGCGTCACCAGCGCCACCGTCGCGCGCTGGCTCAAGCAGGCCGGCGAGGCCGTTGCCGCCGACGAGCCGGTGGTGGAGCTGGAGACCGACAAGGTGACCGTCGAGGTCAACGCGTCCGCGGCCGGCGTGATGGAGCAGCCGGCGGTGGCCGAGGGGGCGGAGGTCGAGGTCGGCACGGTGCTGGGCACGATCTCGGCCGGCGGTGCGGCCGCACCCAGGCCGTCAACGGTCCAGCCCTCGAGCCAGCCTGCTCCTGCTCCTGCTCCGGCCCAAGCCGCACCGGTTCAGCCTCTGGCTCCTGCCGAACCCGCGCCGGTGCGGCTCGCGCCGCAGCCGACCGGCGCGGGCGTCAACACGCCGCCGCCTGCGGCCGGACCCGTGGCGCGCCCGGCCGCCTCGACCGCCGACGTCCGTGCCGGCGGCGCGCCCGCCCACGCGCCCCTGCCGGCGGCCGCCAAGATGATGGAGGAGCGGCGCGTCTCCGCTTCTGAGGTCGGCGCCGGCACCGGCAAGGACGGCCGGATCACCAAGGGCGACGTGCTGGCCTTCCTCGACCGGCCCGCCCCGGCACCCGCCGGCATCCCCGCGCCGACCGCAAAGCCGGTGCCGCGCGCGCCGGACGCGCGCGAGGAGCGCGTGCGCATGACCCGCCTGCGCCGCACCATCGCGCAGCGGCTCAAGGACGCGCAGAACACGGCCGCCATCCTGACCACCTTCAACGAGGTGGACATGAGCGCGGTCATGGCGCTCCGCCAGGAATACAAGGAGGCGTTCGAGAAGAAGCATGGCGGCGTCCGCCTGGGCTTCATGAGCTTCTTCGTGCGCGCCTGCGTGGCCGCCCTGCACGAATACCCCGCCGTGAACGCCGAGATCGACGGCGAGGACATCGTCTACAAGAACTACGTCGACATGGGCATCGCGGTGGGCGGCGCGAACGGCCTGGTGGTGCCGGTGCTGCGCGACGCGCAGACGCTGGGTTTCGCCGAAATAGAAAAGAGGATCGGCGACATGGGCCGCCGCGCCCGCGACGGCCAGCTCAAGCTCGAGGAGCTGACCGGCGGCAGTTTCTCCATCACCAACGGCGGCACCTACGGCTCACTGATGAGCACGCCCATCCTGAACCCGCCGCAATCGGCCATCCTCGGCATGCACAAGATCCAGGACCGGCCGATCGCGGTTGCTGGAAAAGTCGAGATACGGCCGATGATGTATCTGGCGGTGAGCTACGACCACCGGATCGTCGACGGCAAGGAGGCGGTCAGTTTCCTGGTGCGGGTGAAGGAAGGCGTGGAGGACCCGCGGCGGTTGCTGCTGGGGTTGTGATCGTAGGGTGGAATGCGCTTTGGCATTCCACCTGTCCCCGGCGCGCACCATCTCCAATTCGACGCGCCGATCTGGGCGTGATGGTGGGATGCCAAAGCGCATCCCACCCTACGGAGTGTCTTATGGTTGATATTGTTGTGCCGGCTCTGGGGGAAAGCGTTTCTTCGGCGACCGTTGCGCGCTGGATGAAGCGGCCGGGGGATGCGGTTGCGGCCGATGAGGCGGTGGTGGAGCTGGAGACCGACAAGGTGACGGTCGAGGTGAACGCGCCGGCTTCGGGCATGCTGGGCGCCGTGCAGGCGGAGGCGGGCGCCGAGGTGAGCGTGGGCGCGGTCCTGGGCAGCATCGAAGCAGCCGGCGCAGTCGCCGAACCCGCGCCGGCAACGGCGCATGCGGAACCCGAAGCCGCCCCGGCGCCGGTGACCGCCGAACCGGCGCAGGCGCAGGCGCAGGCGCAGCACACCGCGCCGCAAGCGCCCGCCGCCAGCGTCGAGAAGGAATACGACGTCATCGTCATCGGCGGCGGCCCTGGCGGCTACGTGGCCGCCATCCGCGCGGCCCAGCTCGGCCTGCGGACCGCCTGCGTGGAAATGCGTGCGACGCTGGGCGGCACCTGCCTCAACATCGGCTGCATCCCGTCCAAGGCGCTGCTGCAATCTTCGGAGAACTTTCACGAGGTGCTGGGGTCGTTCAAGGACCACGGCATCAACGTGACCGGCGTGACCCTGGATCTGGCGCGCATGCAGAAGCGCAAGGCCGACGTCGTGGCCGCCAACGTCAACGGCGTCGCCTTTTTGTTCAAGAAGAACAAGGTCGACTGGCTGAAGGGCGCGGGCCGGGTGTCCGCGCCAGGCCAGGTGAGCGTGGACGACACGGTGTATGCCGCCAAGCACATCGTGATCGCGACCGGCAGCGAGAGCATCCCCCTGCCCGGCGTGACGGTGGACGAGGCGCGCATCGTCAGCTCCACCGGGGCGCTGGAGCTCGATGCCGTGCCCGGCAGGATGGTGATCATCGGCGGCGGCTATATCGGGCTCGAACTCGGCTCGGTATGGCACCGCCTGGGCGCGGAGGTGACCGTCGTCGAGTACCTCGACAAGCTCGTGCCTGGCATGGACGGCGAGATCGGCCGCACGTTCGAGCGCGTGCTGAGCAAGCAGGGCCTGATATTCAGGCTTTCGACGAAGGTCACGTCGGCCAAACTGACCGAGACCGGCGTCGAGCTGACCGTCGAACCGGCCAAGGGCGGGCCGTCCGAGACGCTGCAGGCCGACGTGGTTCTGGTCTCCATCGGCCGCCGCCCGTTCACGAAGAACCTGGGCCTGGCAGAGGCGGGCGTGGCGCTGGACGAGCGCGGCTTCGTGCGCATCGACACGCATTACCGCACCAATGTCGATGGCATCTACGCCATCGGCGACGTCATCACCGGACCCATGCTCGCCCACAAGGCGGAGGAGGAGGGTGTGGCGGTTGCCGAGCTGATCGCCGGCCAGGCAGGGCACGTGAACTACAACGTCATCCCCGGCGTGGTGTACACCTGGCCGGAAGTGGCCAGCATCGGCGCCACCGAGGAGATGCTGAAACGCGACGGCGTCGCCTACAACATCGGCAAATTCCCTTTCACCGCCAACGGCCGCGCGCGCGCCATGGGATCGACCGACGGGTTCGTCAAAATCCTGGCCGACAAGGCGACCGACCGCGTGCTCGGCGCCCACATCATCGGCCCGGACGCCGGCACGCTGATTGCCGAGATCGCGACCGCGATGGAGTTTGGCGCCAGTGCCGAGGACATCGCCCGCACCTGCCACGCGCATCCCTCCCTGAGCGAGGCGGTGAAGGAGGCGGCGCTGGCCGCGGATGGGCGGGCGATCCATATCTAGATCGCAGCCGGCAGATGAGCGACAGCGACCCGGAACGAAGCCTGAAGCTGGAGTTGATGCGAATGGACCTCAACCTGAAGACCAAGCAGGCTTTCTGGGAAACACCGCGCAACATCGCCATCCTGCTTGCCACTGTCGGCGCCCTCTGCACGGCGCTTGGCTTCAAGCTGGGCCAGAACCAGCCGCCGCCCGTGATCGTTCAGGTACAGCCGGCGCCGGCCCATTGACCTAGGTCCGTCTCGTCATGGCGCTCGCGCTGACGATGGGCGACCCTGCGGGCATTGGCGGCGAGATAGCCGCCGGCGCCTGGAGCGCTCTGCGCGAAACGGGACCGGCGTTCGTGGCGCTGGCAGATTCTGGCTGGCTTTCCCGATACGGGCCGGTGCAGGTGGTGGCGGAAGCCGATGATGCCCGCTTCGCGGACGCCCTGCCGGTTCTGGACGTGCCGCTCGCAAGCCCCGCCCAGCCCGGCCGGCCGGACACGGCCAACGCGCCGGCCACCATCGCCAGCATCGAGCGTGCGGTGCGGCTGGCGCAATCGGGCCAGGTGTCCGGCGTGGTGACCAACCCGATCAGCAAGGCGGTGCTGCAATCGGCAGGCTTCGCGCATCCCGGGCACACCGAGTTCCTGGCCGAACTGACCGGTGCGTCGGGGCGCGAGGTGATGATGCTCGCCTCCCCCCTGCTGCGCGTCGTGCCGGTGACCATCCACCTCTCGCTGCGCGCGGCGCTGGACCGGCTGACGACCGAGGGCATCGTCTGTGTGGCGCGCGCCACCCGCGCGGCGCTGGTCGGCGATTTCGGGGTGGCCGCGCCGCGCCTGGCGGTGGCCGGCCTGAACCCGCATGCCGGGGAGCAGGGGCGCATGGGAACCGAGGAGGCGACCCTGATCCAGCCCGCCATCGACCGGCTGCGCGCCGAGGGGTGCGACGTGACCGGCCCCTGGCCGCCCGACACCATGTTCACCGATGCGGCCCGCAAGCGGTACGACGCCGCGATCTGCATGTATCACGACCAGGCGCTGATCCCGCTCAAGACTCTGGACATGTCGGGCGGGGTGAACGTCACGCTGGGCCTGCCGATCGTGCGCACCTCGCCCGATCACGGCACCGCCTTCGACATCGCGGGGCGGGGCATCGCCGACCCGTCCAGCCTGATCGCCGCCTTGCGCCTGGCCGCAGAGATCGCCACCAGACGGGCCAGCACTTAGCCAGGGAGCCTCCCATGCCGTCCGAACGTCCGACCGCTCGCCTGGGCGTGAACATCGACCACGTGGCGACCCTGCGGAACGCGCGTGGCGGCAGCTTCCCGGACCCGCTCGAGGCCGCCCGGATTGCGCTGGACGCCGGCGCGGACGGCATCACCCTGCACCTGCGCGAAGACCGCCGGCACATCCACGACCACGACCTCTCGCGCATGCGCGCCGCCCTGACCGCGCCGATCAACCTGGAGATGGCGGCGACCGACGAGATGGTGCAGATCGCGCTGCGGACGCGGCCGCACGCCTGCTGCATCGTGCCCGAGCACCGTCGCGAGGTCACCACCGAGGGCGGGCTGGACGCGGCGGGGCAGATGGCGGTGCTGCGCCCGATCGTGGCCGCGTTGAGCGCCGGCGGCATACGCGTGTCCCTGTTCATCGATCCCGACCCGGCGCAGTTGCGGGCCGCGGCCTCGCTGCAGGCGCCTGTGGTCGAGCTGCATACCGGCGCCTACGCCCTGGACCGCCCTGGCGAGCTGCAGCGCCTGGGCGAGGCGGCCGCCCTGGCCAGCGCGCTGGGCCTGGAATGCCATGCCGGCCACGGACTGACCTACGACAACGTGGCGCCCGTGGCCGCATTGCCGGACGTGGCCGAGCTGAACATCGGCCACTATCTCATCGGCGCGGCGATCGTCCATGGCCTGGCGGGCAGCGTCAGGCAGATGCGCGCACTGATCAGGGCGGCGCGCGAGGGCTGACCAAGGCCTGCCAAGCCGCCCCGGTCGTCAGCGGCGAGAGGTGGGAAGCGTCGTGCCTGGCGGCGGACGACGCTTCCCGTTCTGGCTAGACCCTGATCGCTTCTGGTAGACGAAGCGATCAGGGTCTAGCTCTTTGTTTTACCGAGCATGTTCATCGTGGTTGAAGGTCAACCTGAAGCGATCATGCTTGTCTGATG
>CALMVI010000159.1 GCA_937873095.1 uncultured Acetobacteraceae bacterium
TCGGCGCCGCCGGGTTCTCCCACCTGGTGCGCCCGCCGTTCTACGGCCGGCTGTTCTGGCGCAACTTCATCGATTTCGCCTATTTCAGCCTGCCGGTGGTCGCGATGACGGCGGTGTTCTCCGGCATGGTGATCGCGCTGCAATCCTACACCGGCTTCTCCCGCTACGGGGCCACCAGCGCGATAGCCAACATCGTGCTGATCTCGGTGGTGCGCGAGCTGGCGCCGGTGCTGGCGGGGCTGATGGTGGCCGGCCGCGTAGGCGCTGCGATGGCGGCCGAGCTCGGCACGATGCGGGTGACCGACCAGATCGACGCGTTGCGCACGCTCTCGACCGACCCGATGAAATACCTGGTCGCACCCCGCCTGCTGGCCGGGCTGCTCGCCCTGCCGCTGCTGGTTCTGGTGGCAGACGTGCTGGGTGTGGCCGGCGGCTTCCTGGTGGCGGTGGCCAAGCTCGGCTTCAGCGCGAACGCCTACCTGGCCAGCTCGCTCGGCTTCCTCACGGTCAGCGACGTGGCGCTCAGCCTGGCCAAGGCGGCGGTGTTCGGCGTGATCGTGGCGCTGATGGGCTGCTACCACGGCTACCACAGCCGCGGCGGGGCGCAGGGCGTGGGCGCCGCCACGACGTCGGCCGTGGTGTCGGCCAGCATCCTGATCCTGGCGTTCGACTACGTGCTGACCGAGCTGTTCTTCGCCCGATGAGCGCCGCCGTGGCCAAGATACGGGTGCGGGGCTTGCGCAAGGCGTTCGCCGGCAAACAGGTGCTGGACGGGGTGGATCTGGACGTGGCGCAGGGGACCTCGTTGGTGGTCATCGGCGGCTCGGGCTCCGGCAAGTCGGTGCTGCTGAAATGCATCCTCGGGCTGATGGAGCCGGACGAGGGCAGCATCGCGATCGACGGGCAGGACCTGGCGGCGCTGGATCCGGCGGCCCGCGCGGCCAGGCGGGCCGAGATCGGCATGCTGTTCCAGAACGCCGCCCTGTTCGACAGCCTGCCGGTCTGGGAGAACGTGGCCTTCGGCCTGCTCGCCCAGGGCGGCATGGGGCGCGAGGCGGCGCGTGCACGCGCGGGCGAAGTGCTGGCGCAGGTGGGGCTGGCGGCGAGCGTGGGCGAGCTTTCGCCCGCGGAACTGTCCGGCGGCATGCAGAAACGGGTGGGGCTGGCGCGCGCCATCGCCGCCCGGCCGGAAATCCTGTTCTTCGACGAGCCGACGACGGGGCTGGACCCGATCATGGGCGCGGTGATCGACGGGCTGATCGTGGAGTGCGTGCGCACGCTGGGCAGCACCGCGATCGCGATCACCCACGACATGGCGAGCGCCGTAAGAATTGGTGACAAAGCAGCCATGCTGTTCCGCGGCCGTCTGGTGTGGCAGGGCGAAGCCGCCCATCTGCTCGACAGCGGTAACCCGCTGGTGGACCAGTTCACGCACGGGCGGCGCGACGGTCCGATCCAGATGGAGTTGCGCCGGTAGCCGTCAGCGTTCGGCTTTCAGGTGTCGGAACGGTATGGGGAGATGGGTGTGCGGGCAGCGATAGTGATTGGTGCGGCTCTGCTGGCGGCCGGGCCCGCTCTGGCTCAGCCGCAGCCTGGCGAGCAGACCACTGCCGCCGACCAGGTGGTGGGGCTGTTCGGCGCAACCTGCCTGCATTTCGCCGGCGGCGTGGAGCCGATGCGCGGCTTCCTGGTGCAACAGGGCGCGCCGCAGATGCCTGTGGCCGCGCGCGATGCGTTCCTGGCGGGGCGGCACGGCCAGGTGTTCGACGTGAGCTACCAGGCGACCAAGCTCGCTTTGGTGTCGCTGGACGATGGCGGCTGCGAGGCGGTGACCGAGCAGGCCGATTCGCGCCAGGTGCTGGCCGTGCTGGGCCAGGCGGCGCAGGAGAACGGCCTGACGCTGACCCCGCTCGGCACCCAGGCCGACCCCAAGGGCCGCCCGGGTGTGCAGCACAACGCGTACAGCGTCACGCTCGGCGGCAAGCCGATGCACGTCCTGGTGTCGACCGCGCCGTCTCCCCCGCAGGCGGTGCTGACGCTGATCCCGCGCTGAGCCTGCGACGGTGAGCCTGGCCGTCCAGCTGGTGTGCACGGGCTTCGCCCGGTCGTTGCGTTTCTACACCGACGTGCTGGGCTTCACCACCATGCGCTACGACCCCGAGCACCGACGCGCGGAACTCGAGCGCGACGGCGTCACGCTGGAGATCGCAGAGGGCGTGGCGGACGGCCTGGCGCCGCCGGAATACCCGTTCGGCCGCGGTGTCACGCTGGTGCTGTGGACGCAGGATGCCGACGCCGTGCTGAGCGGCGTCGAGGCCTACGGCGCGCGCCTGCATCGCCCGATGGCCGAAATCTGGCGCGAGGAGGACGGAGCAAGGATGGGCCACCGGGCGTTTGAGGTGGTGGACCCCGACGGGTATACGCTGAGGTTCTGCGAGGCGCTGCCGCCGATGCGGTGACTCTCGATCAGCTTGACGCGAGCGGCAGCGTGTGTATCATACGCACGATGAGAAGCGCAGACCTCATACGTGAGTTGAAGCGCGCTGGATGGGGCTTGGACCGTGTGCGTGGTTCACACCATGTCTTTCGTCATCCTACCCGTCCGGGTCACATCGTCGTTCCTCATCCAAAGAAGGGTTTCGGCACGGGACTTGTCGCGGCCATCCGCAAGCAGGCCGGTCTGTGAAGGAGTTGTCATGCATTACCCGATTGCCATCGAACCAGGAACCGACACAGCCGCCTTCGGCGTAGTGGTGCCCGACCTGCCGGGGTGTTTCTCAGCGGGCGACACGCTCGACCAAGCCATGCTGGCGGCCCGGGAGGCTGCTGCGGCCTGGGTCGATTCCGCGCTCGACCAGGGACTGCCCATCCCTGCCCCGAGCAGCTTGGAAACGCTCCGTCACGATACACGATACGCCGGGTGGATCTTCGGTGTTGTCACTTTGGACCCTGCGGCCCTGGACGACACGACCGAGCGGGTAAACATCACCCTGCCGCGCCGCGTACTCAACCGGCTTGACGCGCAAGCGCGTGCGGCGGGGGAAAGCCGGTCCGGATACATCGCCCAGCTGACATTGGCTGAGCCGATGCGTGCGGTTTAGCGCAGGTGGCGTCTACAAGCATGTTCCTGAGCCGCCAGTCTTGACGGCAGTTTGCCAGTCTGGTCCCAGCAGACCACGCGCGGAGACGGCGTTTGCTGCGGCAGGGTCGGCGTCGTGGAACATCTTTATGACGATGCTCTGATTGTGATGACCGCCGATGATCGGCACGCCTCCAGACATGGTGGTTGTCGCACTGCCCGAAGCAGTCTCGTAACCGTATCCGCCATACGCTGTTCCGGAGCTGACGGTGTTGGCTACGACCGGAGTGTAGCCAAGGACGTGCACGTCGTTAGTGGCCTGCTGATCCATCACAAGAAACCTGTCGTAGCCACTGCGAAGCGTTTCTACAGCGGCGTGGTGAACGGCGGCACCTTGGGCACCAACCATGCCGCATACTGGAGCGGCTGACGTTGTGATTTGCAACGTATCCGCGGCCAAGGGCATCACCGACGTCCGCGTGCATCCAACAAGCACGCCGGCGCTAAATAAAAGTACCGGGAAGCAATTCATAATCCTGCCCCGTAAACTGTACTTACGGATAATAACATGTGGGTCGTGAGTCAATACGAAATCGATTCGATATCCGCGGCGGCGCATCAGAGTGGCACTGTTTAGTCTTGGCTAAGACCACCGCCCGCTACGTCTGCCAATCCTGCGGCGCGGTCACGCCCAGATGGGCCGGTCGCTGCGAATCCTGCGGCGAGTGGAACACCATCGTCGAGGAGCACGCCGAGGCGCGGCCTGGTCCGGCGCGAAAACCCGGCGGGCGCGTGGCGTTCGTGGGCCTGGCTGGGGAAGCCGCGCCGCCGCCGCGCCTGCTGACCGGCATCGGCGAGTTGGACCGTGTGCTGGGCGGGGGGTTGGTGGCGGCATCCGCCGTGCTGGTGGGCGGCGACCCGGGCATCGGCAAATCGACGCTGATGCTGCAGGCCGCGGCGGCCCTGAGCCGGGCGGGCAGCCGCGTGCTGTACATCTCCGGCGAGGAAGCCATCGAGCAGATACGGCTCCGCGCCCGCCGGCTGGGGCTGGATGCGGCGCCCATGGAACTCGCCGCCACGATCAGCGTGCGCGACATCGCCGGCGCGCTGGAGAGCGAGCGGGACCTGGCCATGGTGGTGATCGACTCGATCCAGACCATGTGGCTCGACAGCGTGGAGAGCGCGCCCGGCACGGTGACGCAGGTGCGCTCGGCCGGGTTCGAGCTGATCCGGCTGGCGAAATCGCGCGGGTTCGCGCTGATCCTGGTGGGCCACGTGACCAAGGAGGGAACGCTGGCCGGCCCGCGCGTGCTGGAGCACATGGTGGACGCGGTGCTGCATTTCGAAGGCGACCGGGGACACCAGTTCCGCATCCTGCGCGGCACCAAGAACCGGTTCGGCGCCACCGACGAGATCGGCGTGTTCGAGATGACCGACCGGGGCTTGGCCGAAGTGGCCAACCCGTCCGCGCTGTTCCTGGCCGAGCGGCGCGGCCACATCGCCGGCAGCGCGGTGTTCGCGGGGCTGGAGGGCACGCGGCCGGTGCTGCTGGAGGTGCAGGCTCTGCTGGCGCCCAATGCCGGCGGGTCGCCCAGGCGGTCGGTGGTGGGGTGGGAT
>CALMVI010000160.1 GCA_937873095.1 uncultured Acetobacteraceae bacterium
GCTTGGGGACAGGCAGTTGGCGGTGTGTTGGGGGGAGCGGGAGGAGGTGTAGCTGTCGGAAGGCTGGCTGGCGGTCTCGGAGCGGGCAATGCAGCCGGGGATGCGGCCCTGTCCGACGAACAAGTCGGTGGGCGAGGTTTCCCCTACTCACCCAAAAACCTAGGGCAGACCGAACCAGGTGCTATGCCGAGCACGCCGGAACTTCAAGCTCAAATTAACGCCGCCGAAAACGTCCCTGGCCGATCGGCGCCCGGCTATCCCGATTTACCGGCCGAGGAGGCGCGCAACTTCGGCGACGACGTGCGGCCATGGAATGGAGATCAAAACCCTGGCACGATCTCCAGAGTGATTGGCCAAGATGCCAGCGCGAATGGCGGGTATTGGCAAGAGGGTGTCCCTGCCGAAGAAGCCGCCTGGCGCGGTCCGTCGGCTGTCAAGAACGACTGGAATGGAAATGGCGGATACGTTCAATCCCCCACAGATGGATTGCGCGGCTGGATAGGCTCTGCCAGACCACAAAACTCGAGCGACGGTGTTAACGTCCTTCCCGGCGGCGGCCAGCAGATTTGGATTCCGCCCGGTTCGGCGCAGCCAGGTCCCACAATGCCAACACCTTGGAGCGGACATTGACCCCTGACTTGAACACGCAATTGGCGACACTGAAAGAGATGCTTTCTGATCTGCTGTACGCGCTGCAATCCCAATCTGCTCTCTGGAACAGCAATTCGCAGATGAAAGCGTCGAAAGACGTTTTAGAGGTAGTCACGCATTATAGAACGACTCTTGAGACCGCAATGCAAACTGGTGACGTAATAGGAGCCTTGAGGGCGGCAAACGGAGCAGCTGGGGTCAACAAAGGCTTAGCAGACCAAGGCGCCTGTATCGCACAAAACTCAGAGCTAAGATCGATTGGCATCGCGGTCACTAACAAAGGCCTGCAATGTGCAAACCTCCTCCGAGCAGAACTTGGTTCATTAAATTGATATGACTTACGGCCAAGCCAACGCCAACACTGACCATGGTAGCGATGGTGGAGACGAATGCTTCGTCGGCAGCTACAACAATAGTTGTATCTGGTGGCGCATGAGACCACTAGGGCCATTACTATCGCCCATCGAAAGTCATGAATGGGGCAGCTACCCAGGTGCGGATGATTGGAAGAACACGGCTTTGCCCAAAATACGCGAGTTTTTGGCGCAACGCCCGGGCAGGGAAGCTTTACACAACGGCAGACGATATTGAAAGTACGGACGGCACGGCCCAGAGCTACTACGAAAATCTTCAGATTGCGCCGAACAGGACCAACACCAGTTACCCACCCTATCGCAGCGGAGGGACCGAGTACGAGGTCAACACCGACAATCTTCCGGCAGCAACGAGCAACGCACTCGCCAACCCGAAGAACGGTTCTGGTGGAGCGCCACAATATTTTATTCCTGATTACCAGAGCGGTCTCACTCCGATACGAACGGTCCCTTTCAAGTGAACAATGCCAATTCTGATCTTTTCGACACGGCCGACGGTTATTTGTTTCTGCCAAACGGATCGAGGCTACGCGGCGGTATGGCCGCCATCGATGTTACCCATGCCTCAAACCTGATTTTTGTGCGTGAGATCAGGGTCGGAACCGGCTGGGTATACCGGACGACAAGCCAATTCAACATTCAGGGGCATACAGTACAGTTTGGCCTCGGATTCAATGACGAACTGCTCCGTGACGCTGCTTTCGGTTTCAATGATCTTTCTGACTTGCCTGCTGCGAACCGCAGAGAAACACATGATCGATTTCTAGCCTCGATGCTGGGCGTTCCAAGCCGCAGAACGCCTGCTGCAACCACATACAAGTTCACGTGGGGCACTATAGAATCCACTTTCGACCCAAGGACCGCGCAAACAGACATGATCGTAACCTGGAGTTAGTCGAATCGCAGACACAGGGCTGATGCCAACACCTTGGATCGGACATTGACGCCTGACCTAAACACGCATTTGGCGACACTGAAAGATGCTCTCTGACCTGCTATACGCGCTGCAATCTCGATCTGCTTCCTTGGACAGCAGTTTGCGTAATGCCGCTTCTAATCGGGTCCGGGAAACAGGCTTTGGCGAGTCAGTACGTTGCAAGCATCACAGCCTCAAAGATCGAGACAACACCTGGCGGAAATTGGCTCGATAACGAGAAGCTGTTTGGCCCTGACAGTCAGCTCACACCGGATCAAGCGACACAGGTTTGGTCAACGGCATCTGGCCGATACGCGCAAGGAGCATCGGGTAACGTGACTGCGTTTACTGAAGGATCGCGCCCAGGTAGCATCTATAACACCGTGGAATATCCTGCTCTGGTGAACAATCCAAACGTCACGAGCATCAACAACGGACCAAAGTGACGTTTACACTTTTATCTCCTCAGAAGGCAAGAAACTCCGAAGGCTACATTGTCCAAGTGGCGGATCGTCACTCTGTCGAGTATATCGGAGTCGACCGAACAGCCAGGGTCTTCGTAGATTTCGGAGAGACAGTCGGCTTATATTCTGCGACGCTTACAATCACCGCGGCTACTGGGTTGCAATCGCCAATCAATAGCACCGACCAGGCACACATCATTGAAAGTATTAAGGCCGGGCTCGAAGCGATGGGGAGCAAGGTGGAAGTCCAATGAGTTGCGAACGGAACTTGGAGATGTGGCTACCTACTGATTCTCGTCATCAGCCGAGTTCAGACGGGGACGATAAACTGAAGGTCTGGCGAAGTCCTGCAATCTACAATCTCGACATGAACTCCGAGTGGAGCTTATCACGAGCGAAGCGTCGCGATAAGAAGTAGGCTGCAATGACCTTTGATACACGTACAGGAGCGTTGATTTCGTCGAAGCCAATAAATGAGGCTATAGCCGATGCAGCAAGCATAGCCTGTGTGTGGACGGCCCTCTAGTTGCAAGGGTTTGTGTGAGAAATCTGATCTGGCGCGAAAGCGGTCGTGTGTCCGGCCTGTT
>CALMVI010000161.1 GCA_937873095.1 uncultured Acetobacteraceae bacterium
CGACCTGGACGGCGACCTCGACCTTGGCCTTGTCGCGCGGCTTGCGCACCCGGGCGGGCAGGATCGCCGTGCCGTAATGGGTCGCCATGTCCTGGTAGGTCCGGCTGATCCCCGGCTCGTAGCGGCTGGACGCGGTGACGCCGGCCTTGAGGTTGTCGCAGACGATCTGCCGTGCCACCCCGCCGAAGCTGGCGAACGCGCCGACATGGCAGCCAATCCAATCCGGCAGCGACTGCGTCCACCGTGCCTCTGCATAGGTGTAGTTGGACGCGCCGAGCACGGCGACGAACACCTGCGCCTGCCTGACCTCGCCCGTGGCGCCGTCGATCACCTCCGCCGTTTGCCCAGCATAGTCGACGAACATCCGCTCGCTGGCCGGGTGCGTCTGGCGCATGGTGGGGGACAGACGGCCGCGCCAGGCGGCGTGCAGGTCGCAGAACCGGCTGTAACCATACCCATCCGGTTGCCCGGCCCGATACTCCTCCCACAGCAGCAGCAGGGTGACACCGGGCTTGCGTAGCTCGGCATGGATGCGTGGCCAGTCGGGCTGCGGCCGCAGCCCCTCCGCCGGCGTGAACGGCGGGGTGAACAGCTTACGCTCCAGCGCCACGTCGTCGAGCGTTACCGGCACCGGCCAGGTGATGCCGACCACGGCAGCACGGCGCAGATACTCGGCCACGGTGTAGCGGCTGACGCCGACCATGGCGGCGATCTGGTGCCCGCTATGGCCGCAGACGTGTTTGAGGCGAAGGACTTCTCGAACCTGACGCATTGGCAGTCTCTGGCCTGGCATGGCGCTCCCCGATCACTGGAGAGCCACCGTGCCGTCGGTGGATGACTGCTCGCGAACCGCGCCGCCGCCCGACCCCCTCAGGGGTGGCTGGAATGCCTCGGAATCACCGGCTGGCTTCCGTCGGAATCACCGGCTGGAATGGATCGGAATCGTCGGCTGGTTTGCCTCGGAATACGCACTTTGACCTCCCCGAACGCCCGCCACTCCTCCTCCGTGACGAACGTCGTCCGCTTGGAGCGCCTCTGTGTTTGTGGAGACGCGGCGACGGCTGTGCCGACGCGTCTGCTGCTCCGTGATGGCCGACGCCGCTGCCGGGTTCTGCGCGGCGTGGGCAAATTCATCACGACGACAAGCGCCAACAATACACCGATCAAAACCCACGCGGACTGCATTGCTCGCCCTTCACGATTGCGGGCGGATGATGAGCAACGCGCTTGCGAACAGCGCACCTTATCAGCGGAAAACGGCACACCACGCGTGCCAGCCTGACGCCGGCCGTGCTAGAACATATCCTAGAGGAGGCCACCATGGACCACCCCGAAGTCGCCTTTGCCACCCCGGACAGCGACGTCGATCGCGTGATTGGGAGTGGTGCCGATATCGCCGCCTGGGTACGCACCACGGCGCGTCATCACAGCATCACCTTCACGACCGGCCCAGTCGACGCCTTCGCGGACGCCGTTTCACGCCTGTCCGACGCCGGCGTGCTGCTCGATTCCGTCGAGCAGGAGCTGCTCGCCATCGAGCGGGCAGGAATTGTTACAGGACGGCAGGGTGTGCTGCTGCACGCCGCCTACCTCCGTCAAAAGCGCTGATGGCATTCGACCCCTTCGGGGATCTCGCCACCCAGGGCTACCTCCGCAACGTCGCCGGCGAGCTTGACCCCGAACGGGTCAAGCGCCTCGAACATCGCAGCTTCGCCGCCAACGTGCTGCCCGCCCTGAACACTCTCGATGGCGTCCGGCAGCTGCGTTACGAGCACGTCCTCGACACGCACCGAACGCTGTTCGGCTCGGTCTATCCGTGGGCAGGCCAGGATCGCGGCCAGCTCGCGCCGGACCTCGCCATCGGCAAGGCCGGTCGCTACGACCTGTTTGCCCATCCGGGCGACGTCCGCCGCGCCGTCGAATACGGGCTGGACATGGCCCGCGACCCCGCCTCAATGCGGAGCAGACCGGGAGAGGTGTTCGGCACCCTCGCCTACGCCCACCCCTTCCTGGAGGGGAACGGCAGAACGTTGATGACGGTCCACGCCGATCTCGCGCGGCGCGCAGGCTTTCATATCGACTGGCCGGCTATCAGCAAGGCGGAGTTCCTCCCAGCGCTCACCGAAGAACTGCGCAAGCCAGGCACCTCGCTGGACCGACTGCTCGCCCCGCACGTCGTGCAGGGCGCCATGCCGCGAAGCAGCACCGCGGCGCAGCTCGACGCCAACCCAGGCCTAAACCCGACCGGGCGGCCATCCGATCCGAGCCCCAGCCCAAGTCCGGGCCCCTAGGTTTGCAAGCCGCAAGCAAGCACAAGCCTCAACCTGCCGCAGCGAACAGCGAGAGCTGGCGCGGGTCCGCCTTGCTCACGGGCAAACCGGCCAGACCATCCAGCACATACGTCGAAAACGTCGTCACGGCGCCGAGGGCCGCATCGGCCGCGGCCCTGGCCGCAATCGCCCGCCCGCGCAGAACCTCGCGCGCCTGAGACAGCCGGAACTGCATCTGCGGGTCAAGGCGGGCGGCATGCGCGGCATCATATTCGATGCCGATAAGACGGTCGCCCGCATCACGGTAGTCGCGGCAAACCGCGACGGCGTGCGTGACGTGCGCATCGATCAAAACCCGCAGGCGGATCACCGCTTCATCGCGGCCATGGCCCGCCTGAAGCGTGCGCGCCTGAAAGGCAATCTCTCGCGCCGTCCCTGCCTGTGCATCATGCGGCAGGAGACCACGTTCCGCCATCAGCGAGTCCACCAGGGATTGTGGCGGCGCCAAAGTGACCACCATGCCAATGGTGGCCCACTCCGCACGATCCCTCGGAAAAGGCACGACGTTTTGCGGTGTTGTCGCTGACCAGCTGAAGCATGGCGGTGCCTTTCGGGTGCCCAGGAATCGTACGAAGTCAGGAGTCCCAGCGCAACGACTTAGAGCGGATTTGCTCTGACCAGAATCGGGTCTTGCGGCACGGCCGTGCTCTG
>CALMVI010000162.1 GCA_937873095.1 uncultured Acetobacteraceae bacterium
CCCCGCCCTGGCCGAGCGCCCTCGCATCGAAATGCAGGAACAGCGGGGACGGGGGCGGGACGGCGGACCAGCCGCTCGGCTGGATGGTGGAGGCGCGCAGCATGCGCGTGGCGCTGAACGCCTGCCTTCACGCCAACGCGCGGATCGACCTGCACGCCCCTGCCGAGGCGACGGTCGACAGGACCGCCCAGGCCGCCACGGTGCGGCTGCCGGACGGCGAGACGGTGCAGGCAAGCCTGGTGGTGGCGGCCGAGGGGCGCGACTCGCCGTTGCGGCGGCAGGCCGGGCTGACCGCCGCGCGCTGGCGCTACCCACAGGCGGGGATCGTCTGCGCCATCGCGCATGAACGCCCGCACAACCGGACGGCGCTGGAGCATTTCCTGCCCGCAGGACCGTTCGCGCAACTGCCGATGGCGCCGGGCGAGGCAGGCGACAACCTTTCGGCGATCGTCTGGACCGAACGCGCCGCCCTTGCCCCGCGCCTGATGGCGCTGGACGACGAGGCGTTCGCGGCCGAGGTGGCGCGTCGGCTGGGTGACCACCTCGGCGCCATCCGGCTGGTCGGCCAGCGTTGGGTCTACCCGCTTTCGGCGATGTACGTGCATCGGGTGACGGCCGTTCGGCTGGCCGTGGTGGGCGATGCGGCGCACGGCATCCACCCGATCGCAGGCCAGGGGCTGAACCTCGGGCTGCGCGACGCCATCGCCCTGAGCGGCCTGATCCTGGACGCGCATGCGGCCGGGCAGGATGTGGGCGCGCCAGGCGTGCTGGCCCGCTACCAACGGGCGCGCCGGCTGGACAACGTCTCCATGCTGCTGGCCACCGACGGGCTGGACCGCCTGTTCAGCACCGACAACGCGGTCGTCCGCGCCGCGCGCGACCTGGGGCTGGCCGCCGTTCATCGGATGCCGCGGCTGAAGCGGGCGTTCATGCGCCAGGCGATGGGCCTGAACTGAGGCGCCGGCGCGCCTCCTTAAAGTTGCGGCGGGCGACGCCCATGTCAGCGCGAACGATGGGGACGGCCATGGCCCAGCTTGGATTATGCGGCGAGCGGCGGACCAGCGAGGCCTCACGCGCGGTCTGGCGTTCGGTGCGCGAGGAGGCGGTGGCGGCGATCGAGCACGACCGCGTCATGGCTGACGGCATACGCGACACGGTCCTGCAGCACGACAATTTCGCCGACGCCCTGGCGCATCGGCTGGCGCGCAAGCTGTCGGATTACGCGATCAGCATCGGTACGCTGGAGGGTATGCTGTGCGAGGCGATGTCTGCCGACCCGTCGATCGAGACGGCGGCGCTGGCCGACCTGACGGCGGTTCGCGACCGCGACCCGGCCTGTCCCGACCTGCTGACGCCGTTCCTGTTCTTCAAGGGCTACCAGGCGCTGCAGGCCTATCGTTTCGGCCACTGGCTGTTCAAGCGCGGCCGCCGGCACCTAGCCTTTCACCTGCAAAGCCGCTCGGCCGAGATCTTCGCGGTCGACATCCATCCCGCCGCACGCCTGGGCCGGGGATTGCTGGTCGATCACGGCACCGGCGTGGTGGTTGGGGAAACCGCGGTGATCGACGATGACGTGTCCATGCTGCAGGGTGTCACGCTCGGCGGGACGGGCAAGCAGATGGGCGACCGGCACCCCAAGATCCAGCGCGGCGTGCTGATCGGCGCAGGCGCCAAGGTGCTGGGCGCGATCACCGTGGGCGAGGGCGCGAAGGTGGGCGCAGGCAGCATCGTCCTGGAGAACGTCGCACCCTACTCGACGGTGGTGGGCAACCCCGCACGGGTCGTGGGGCGAAAGCACACGGCCATGCCGGCCTTCACGATGGACCAGACCCTGCCCGAAATCGACTACGTCATCTGACCGTGCGGCCGGGCAGGCGCCCGTTCAGGCGGCGGATCGGCTGCAAAGCCCGGGCGATCAGGACGGCGGCCGACGTGACCGCGCGCTGGCGCCTGGTGCGGGACGCGGCGGCGAGGTTCGGCGCCGCTGCGGCCCGGGTCGGACGCGCCGTGCACCGGCCGGCGGGCAGGTAGCCCAGCAGCAGGTCGAGCCGGTCGGGCCTGAGCAGGCCTGCCTGCGAAGTCAGGAACTCGGCCGCCGCGCGGTGGACCGCGTCCACCCAGGGCGGACGGTCCGGACCGGCGGAGGGTCGTGAGCGCAGGTCGATCTGGCGGCCGAGCGGCACCGACAGCGCGCGTTCGGCCGCGTCGCGATGGCCGGCATCGGTCGCCGTCCTCTGCGGGTCGACCAGTTGGGCGTCGCTGCGCAGGGCGTAGAGGCCGCAGAGCGCCCAGAACGCAAGGAAGCTGCGATAGCCGTCCTGCGCGCTGGCGCGGCGCAGGTGGCGCCAGCACGCCTCGATGCCATAGGCCATGTCCGGGCTGTGCAGTTGCGGCAGCCGCACGTCCAGCATCCCGGCCGCCGCGCGCACCACGGGATGCTCCGCGTTGCGGGCCAGCACCAGCAGCGGCGCCACCACGAAGAACCGGTTGCGCTGCGCCGTCAGCAGTGTCCTGGCCGACATCCATTGCGCCACCGGCTCGCGCATGATCACCACGTGCAGCGCGTCGGGAAAGCGGCGCTGCAGCCAGGCCGTGCGGCCGAGCGACCGGCAGAACTTCAGCACGCTGACCTGGCCGGGCCTGGCCGCATCGAGAAGGCCGTGCAGGTAGGCTTCGAGCTCAGGGTCCTCGTCGCCCGCGTCGAGGAAGAACCGTTCGTAGGCAAAACGCTGGTGGTAGCCCGGCACGCCGCGCTTGCCGGGCAGCAGAAGCGGCCCGTATTCCTGGAAATAGGGCGGGGTCTCGCTATGGTTGGACGCCCAGGAGCCGGGGCGGAGGCGCCTGATCTCCGAGAGCGTCAGGCGGCCGAGCTGGTCGTGCAGCGGTTCGTATAGGGCGAGGACGTCGGGCTGTTCGCGGCACCGGCTCCACAGCCAGGTGCCGCCGCTGCGCCATCCCGTATGCAGGAAGACGGCGCGCCGCCGGTCCTGGTCCGGCGGCTCGGTCTGCGGGCGCAGGTCCGGCTGCGTGCACGGCTCGGCGACGTCCAGCGGTCTGTCCCTCCCCCACTCCACGACCTGCAGCGAACCGGCGCTGCCTGCCGCGACCATGCCATAGTTTGACCGTCCCGGTCCGCCATCAAGGCTGATGCCGACGCATGGACACCCAGCCGCCGCAGGCTGACCCGACGGGATGTTGAACCCTGCTCCCTAATGGTTACATAAGCATGTGTCCGAGAACATTGCGCGAACTGGATACGGCCGTTCATGGAGCTTCTGCGCAAACTCGAAATCCTGGCCGATGCCGCGAAATACGATGCGTCCTGCGCCTCGTCCGGCACCGAAAAACGCAGCTCGCTGGGCGCCAAGGACGGCGTGGGCTCTACCGAGGGCATGGGCATCTGCCACGCCTACGCGCCGGACGGGCGGTGCATCTCGCTGCTCAAGATCCTGCTGACCAACTCCTGCATCTACGATTGCGTCTACTGCATCAACCGCCGGTCCTCGAACGTGCAGCGCGCGCGCTTCACGGTGGACGAGGTGGTCAAGCTGACTCTGGGCTTCTATCGCCGCAACTGCATAGAGGGGCTGTTCCTCAGCTCCGGCATCATCAGCAACCCGGATTACACGATGGAGCAGGTGGTGGGGGTCGCGCGCACTCTGCGCGAGGTGCACGGGTTCCGCGGCTACATCCACCTCAAGACCATCCCCGACGCGGATCCGCTGCTGATGGCCGAAGCCGGAAAATATGCGGACCGTCTCAGCATCAACATCGAACTGCCGACGGAGGCGAGCCTGGGGGCGCTGGCGCCGGAGAAGAGCGTGGGCGATATCAAGCGCTCGATGGGCCGCATGCGGCTGCGCATCGACGAGGCGCAGGCGGAAAAGCGCAGCCCCCGCTTCGCGCCGGCCGGGCAGAGCACGCAGGTGATCGTGGGCGCCGACGACAGCTCTGACCGCTCGATCATGCAGATGAGCACCGACCTTTACAGCTCGTACGGCCTGCGCCGCGTCTACTACTCGGCGTTCAGCCCGATCCCGGACTCCTCGGCCGCCCTGCCACCGAAGGCGGCGCCGCTGATACGCGAGCACCGGCTGTACCAGGCCGACTGGCTGCTGCGCTTCTACGGCTTTGCAGTGGACGAGCTGGCGACCGACGCGTCGGGCAACATGAGCCTGGAGATCGACCCCAAGCTCGCCTGGGCGCTGCAGCACCGCGCGCTGTTTCCTGTCGATGTAAACGCCGCGCCGCGCGAGTTGCTGCTGCGCATCCCCGGCATGGGCGTAAAATCGGCCGACCGCCTGATCGCCGCCCGCCGCCACCGCCGCATGCGCATGGACGACCTGGCGCGCCTGCGCCTGCCAATCGCCAAGCTGATGCCGTTCGTCTGCGCCGCCGACCACCACCCCGGCGCCACCCTCGACAGCGCGCGGTTGGAAGCGCGAATGACACCGAAGCCGAAGCAGCTCGCGCTCCTGTAGGGTGGGCGCTTCGGCAACCCACCACCGACACTGATACGATGGGCCCAAGCGCAGCACCGACGGCGCCGCGTCACGCGTTTACGCTGCCTGGCGCAGGATCCGATCATATGGCCACCATAACGTCGGTCGTCTGGAAATCATCGCCGGTGAACAGCAACGGCGCCCGCTTCGTCATGGCGAGAGCGTAGGAGAATGCGTCGCCATAATTCAGCACGCCGCCGTGACCCATGCCCCGGCCGAAACGGATGCGCGCCTGAAGGGCTATCCTGGCCTGCTCGGCATCGACGGATGCCAGGCCAATGGCCGCTTCGGTCAGAAAACCGTCCAGATCGGCGACGGCCTGGCCGGGATTCTTCACGCGTCGGCCGGCCAGCACGGTTCCGGTCTCGACATACGAAGCGGCCGACATCACGCGGTCGGGATAGGCTGCCAGCGTGGCGATGAGGCGTCCGGCCGCCGGCTCGCCGAACAGGATCGACACCACGGCCGAGGAGTCGATCACGATCATCGGACGCTTAAACCATGACCGGTTCGCATCGGCTCACCGGTGATGGTCCACCTCGTGTTTCGGCGAGCAGACTCACGCGTTCAGGTGAGTCCACCTGAACGCGATCTGCTCTAAGTCTCGCCGCTGGCCGCGTCCCATTCCTCCCGGCTGATCGGGCGCGTGTCGTAGGACTGGCGCAATCGTGCCGACAATGCCGCCAGGCGGGCCGGCAGGTCTGCCTCGGCAGCACGGCGGGCGCGCTCCCGTGCCAGCCGTTCACGCAGGGCCACGGTAACCGCATCCGTCATCGTCTCGCCCGTCACCTGTGCCAGCGCCCTCGCAAGATGGTCGGCCTCGGCGGTTTTGATGCTCAGAGCCATAAGGCAACTCGCGATCTAGACAGGGGTTCTAGATACGGCCTCTTCGCCTGAATTACCAGTTCGATCGGAACTCGCGTGCAAAGCATCGTCCTCAGACACGAGGCGGATTTCGAAGGATGGCGGCACGCTGCCCGCCGGCTGGCGCTCGGTCGGGTGTCGCCCGACCAGACCGTCTGGTCGGTCGCCGAAAGCCGCGACCTGTTTGCCGATGCCGAGAGCACGCCGCCGCAAGCGGGCACCTTCTCCGTGCCGCGCGCCCTGGTCGATCTGGCGGAAACCGCGATCCAGGCCCGCGACCCCGAACGGTTCGCGCTGCTTTACGGACTAATCTGGCGCGCCCATCGCGGCGAAAAACACGTCCTGGAAGACGAAGCCGACCCGCTCGTTCAACGCGTCGCCCGGCTGGGCCAGGCGGTGCGGCGAGACACTCACAAGATGCGCGCCTTCGTGCGCTTCCGCGAGGTGAACGAGGACGGCGCCACGCGCTACGTCGCCTGGTTCGAGCCTGAGCATTACATCGTGGAAGCCAATGCGCCGTTCTTCGTGCGCCGTTTCGCCACCATGACCTGGAGCATCCTGACGCCCTATCGCAGCGCGCATTGGGACGGCGAGACGCTGCGGCTCGGCGCCGGCGCGCAACCCTCAGACGTGCCGGACGACGACGCGCTCGAAGCCTATTGGCGCGCCTATTTCTCCAGCATCTTCAACCCGGCCCGGTTGAAGGTCTCGGCGATGACGTCGGAGATGCCGAAGAAATACTGGCGCAACCTGCCGGAAGCGGCGGTGATTCCTGAACTGATCCGGCAATCGCGCGAGAGGACACAGACGATGATCGACTCCCCGGTAATCTCGCCCGAGCGCGCGGCACGGCCGCCCACTCTGCCCGCCACGGCCGGCAGCAACAGCGCGGACGGCCTGTCGGAGGTCGCCAGCGCGGCCGCCGTCTGCACGCGCTGCGACCTGTATCGCCACGCGACACAGACCGTGTTCGGCGAGGGGCCGCTGGACGCCCGCCTGATGCTGGTCGGCGAACAGCCCGGCGACCAGGAGGATCTGGCGGGGCGTCCGTTTGTGGGCCCGGCCGGACAGATGCTGGACCGTGCGCTGGTGCAGGCGGGCATCACCCGCAACGAGGTTTACGTGACCAACGCCGTAAAACACTTTAAATTCGAGCCCAGAGGCAAGCGCCGCATCCACGCGACGCCCGACCGCACGGAAATTCAGGTCTGCCGCTTCTGGCTGGACCAGGAGCGTGCGCTGGTCCGCCCCGCCGTCACCATCCTGCTCGGCGCCTCGGCCGCCCGCGCCGTGCTAGGCCGCGCCGTCACCATCTCGCGCGAACGCGGCAAGCCCATCCCGCTCGAGGGCGGCCAGGTGATGGTGACGACCCACCCTTCCTACCTGCTGCGCCTGCCCGACGAGGAGAGCAAGGAGCGCGAGTTCGCGGCCATGGTGGCGGATTTGCGGACCGCGCATGGATGGTTGGCCAAGTAAGGCCAGGGGCTTTGCCCTGGACCCCATCAAAGGCTAGTCTTTGAAATCCCTGTTAAAGCGTATCGACGATCTTCTCGTGCTTGCGGTCGATCGCCTGGCCCTGCTGCACGAACTGCTTGATCTGGTCGTTGCGGGTGTCGCCGAGCTCCTCCTTGAAGTCCGACTTGTCCTCCTTGTTGATGGCCTTCATCTCGCCGATGAACGCCTTGTCGAACGCCGCGCCGGTCAGCGTCCCCATGTGATCGAGCTTGGCCTGCTTGTCGGGCGTCACGCTCGTCTGGATCGGCACCTGGTTCTGGTGGGCAATCTGCTCGGCCTGCTGGTTGAGTGCGGTGTGGTCTGAAACGTCCTGCTGGGCGAACTGCTTGATCCTGGGGTCGGCGCTCTTCTGCAGCGCCAGTTGCGCGAGCTGCATCTCGTAGGCGCCGCCCTGCGCATCCTGCTGCAGGAACCTGCGATCCTTCGCAGACAACGTTCCGGCGGCACCGGCGTGCAAGCCAGCCACACACAGCGCCGCCGCGACTATCGCCATCTTCGTCATCGCCTGATCCTTGTTGACGTCCGTCGGGGTAACGTGCGCGCGGCAAGCCGGTCGTGGTGCGTGCTGGCGATGGCGGAAAGTTCAACCGGCACGCGCTCAGGGGAACAGCGTCTGCGTGCTCCAGCCGGCATCGGACCGGGTGAACACCATGCGGTCGTGCAAGCGGTACGGCATGTCCCGCCAGAATTCGAACGTCTCCGGTCTCACCCGAAAGCCGGACCAGTGCGGCGGGCGGGGGATGTCGTCGCCCGGAAAACGCGCCTCCAGCGCCTGCACCCGGGTTTCGAGAACGCCGCGGTCGGACAACGGGCGCGACTGGTCCGACGCCCAGGCGCCCAGGCGCGAGACGCGGGCGCGGGTGGCGTAATAGGCGTCGGCCTCCTCCGGCCGCACCGCCTCCGCCCGCCCCTCGATGCGCACCTGCCGCGCCAGCGTCTTCCAGTGGAACAGCAGCGCCACGTGCGGGTTGGCCAGCAGCTCATCGCCCTTGCGGCTCTGCGTGTTGGTGTAGAACACGAAGCCGTCCCGGTCCGCGCCCTTCAGCAGCACCATCCGGGCACTCGGGCGCCCGTCCGGCGTCGCCGTCGCCAGCGTCATGGCGTTGGGATCGTTCGGCTCGGTCGCCGACGCCTCGGCCAGCCACGCGTCGAACTGGGCAAACGGGTCGGGTGCGGCCATGGGCGCGGTGGTGCCGCAGCGGCACACGCTTGACAAGCGGCGTGCATCGGCTTGCTTGGCCGCGTCCCCTTGTGCCACGACGGTCGGGCGGCGCAGACCACCCGAACCCAGACCCGGCGTATCACCAAGGACCACCATGCCAGACATGCCCCAGCCCCTGCCGGTGCGCGGAACGCTCATGCAGGGCAAGAGGGGCGTGATCATGGGTGTGGCCAACGAACGGTCGCTCGCCTGGGGCATCGCGGCCGCCTGTGCGGCGCAGGGGGCCGACATCGCCTTCACCTACCAGGGCGAGGCGCTCGGCAAGCGCGTGCGCCCGCTGGCCGCCAGCGTGGGCGCCTCGATCGTGCTGCCCTGCGATGTCGCCGACGAGCAGAGCATGGACGACGCGTTCCGTGCCGTGGGCCAGCAATGGGGAACGATCGACTTCCTGGTCCACGCGATCGGCTTCGCCGACAAGCAGTTCCTGCGCGGCCGCTACGTGGACACCCCGCGCGAGGCCTTCCTGCAGGCGCTCGACATCTCCTGCTTCTCGTTCACCGCGGCGTCCCAGCGTGCCGCGGCGCTGATGCCGCAGGGAGGGTCGCTGCTGACGCTCACCTATCTCGGCGCCGAGCGCGTGGTGCCGCACTACAACGTGATGGGGGTGGCCAAAGCGGCGCTGGAAGCCTCGGTCCGCTACCTGGCGATGGATCTTGGCGCGGTGGGCATACGGGTGAACGCGATCAGCGCTGGGCCGGTGAAGACGCTGGCCGCCAACGGCATCGGCGATTTCCGCTACATCCTGCGCTGGAACCAGCTCAACAGCCCGATGGAACGCAATGTGGGCGTGGACGAAGTCGGCGGCGCGGGGCTCTACCTGCTGTCCGACCTCTCGACCGCGGTGACCGGTGAGGTGCACCACGTCGATTGCGGCTACCACGTGATCGGGATGAAGAACCCCAACGCTCCCGACATCGCAGCCGTCTCGGAGGAGTGACGTCGGCTCGACCCGATGCCGAGTGGATCTGGGACCCGGAGAAGGACGAGCTCAACCGTCGAAAGCACAATCTATCGCTGGCGGCCGGCGCGCTGGTGCTGACCCGCGACCCCCTCGCACTCTCCAGGCCCGATACCCACCCTGACGGGGACCGGTGGCAGACGGTCGGAAGTGCGGCCGGGGTGGTAATCCTGTTCGTCGTGCACACCGATCTTGTGGAGGCTGAGGACGGCCGGCAGATTGGAAGGGTGGTCAGCGTGCGAAAAGCGACTGCTCAGGAGCGGAAGGCGTATGCTGACGAGGGATGGTAGGACGTTGTCGATGGACGATCTCCCGACGGCAGTTGCTGCGGAACTGCGGGAAGCTGCGGCGATGGACGACAACGACATCGACACGCGCGATGCGGATGCAGCGGAGGTCGCAGACTGGTCCGGTGCCGTTCGCGGCCGGTTCTACCGGCCCGCCACCGCCCGACGGGTCCTCGACATCGACGTGGACGTGCTCGCGTTCTACGAGGCGGAGGGTGCCGGCTATCAAACCCGGATCAATCGTGCGCTGCGGGCGTCCATGCTCCGCACGCTTCGTCGGCGGGCGCCCGGGTAGGCCCAAATCTGGCGAGATCGGACCGCACATGGCGGTCGCCCGAACCGCCATGTGCGTGCGGCTCGTCCGGTTGGTCGCGTGCATCCTCTGGCTCATCGGCAGCAAGGGCCGCCCGCGAGCATGAGCCATAACAGCTTCGGCCATCTGTTCCGCGTGACGACCTGGGGCGAGAGCCACGGGCCCGCCATCGGCTGCGTGATCGACGGGTGTCCGCCGCGCATCCCGCTCACCGAGGCCGACATCCAGCCCTATCTCGACCGGCGCCGGCCGGGCCAGTCGGCCTTCACCACGCAGCGGCAGGAACCCGACCAGGTGCGCATCCTGTCCGGCGTCTTCGAGGGCGAGACGACCGGCACGCCGATCGCCCTGCAGGTGGAAAACATCGACCAGCGCTCACGCGATTACGGCGACATCGCGCAGCGCTTCCGGCCGGGCCACGCCGACCTCACCTACGAGCTGAAATACGGGGTGCGCGACCACCGCGGCGGCGGGCGGAGCTCGGCGCGGGAAACGGCGTGCCGGGTGGCGGCCGGCGCGGTCGCCCGGCGCGTGCTGGGCCAAGCCGTGACGATACGGGGCGCACTGGTGCAGCTGGGACCGCACGCCATCGACCGCGGCCGCTGGGATTGGGACGAGGTCGCGCGCAACCCGTTCTTCTGCCCCGACAAGCAGGCGGCCGCGGCGTGGGAGCCGATCCTGGTCGAAACCCGCCGCGCCGGATCCTCGCTGGGCGCGGTGATCGAAGTGGTCGCCGAGGGCGTGCCGGCCGGGCTAGGGGCGCCGATCTACGCCAAGCTGGATGCCGACATCGCCTCCGCCCTGATGGGCATCAACGCCGTCAAGGGCGTCGAAATCGGCGACGGGTTCGCCGCCGCGGCACTCAGCGGCGAGGACAACGCCGACGAGATGTGGATGGAGGCGGGCACCCTGCGCTTCGGGTCCAACCACGCCGGCGGCGTGCTGGGCGGGATCGCGACCGGACAGCCGCTGGTGGCGCGCTTCGCCGTCAAGCCGACCAGCTCCATCCTCACCCCGCGCCGCAGCGTCGACCGGGCGGGGCAGGAGGTGGAGGTGAGCACGCGCGGCAGGCACGACCCCTGCGTTGGCATCCGCGCGGTGCCGGTGGGCGAGGCCATGGTGGCGTGCGTGCTGGCCGACCACCTGCTGCGCCACCGCGGCCAGTGCGGCGCCGAGCAGGCCGCGAAAAAACTGCGGTGAAGCCGCATGGATCACGGCAAAGTGCTGCAATCGGCCAGTCGCAACTCTACATTGTAGCAGGTGATGAACGCCCCGGCATCGTCCGACTATCCTGAGGTCCTGAACGCGCTCGTCGACCGTATCGGTCGCCGCGCGTGGCAAGCGCGGATGGCAGAGCTGAAACGTGGCTGCTCGGCCACGTATGCCGGGCGCGCGCTCAGCCAGCTGCATGCGCTGGAGCTGACGGTGGAACGGCTGCGCCGGCCCGGCCGGAACGCGCCGCTGACCCAGATAGAGGCGCGCATAGCGTGCCTGGCGGGCAGACTGGTCGCCATGGCCGACAGCCTCACCGAGGCGGGCCGGGTTCGGCTGGACCAGACCCTGGCCTCTGCCGTCAGCGGCCAGGGCAGCCTGGTGCCCCTGTTCCACCTCATGCGCACCGCGTCCGTGCAGCAGATGCGCGGCTTCGACGTCGGCTTTCTCGGCCTCGAGGAGGACGCGCCCTTCGACCTCCTGCTGCACCGTCTGGGCATGGAAGCCGAGATCGTGTGCGACGTGATCTCGGCCGAGGCCGGTCGCGACCTGCACCGCAGCGCCTGGTCGCAGCTGATGGACCGGGTCGATCCCGACCTGCAAAGCTGGCTTGCCGCCCATCCCGGCCGCTACCTGCTCAAGATGACGCTGCCCCAGGGCCTCAAAGGCTGCGAGGCGTGCGCGGACGGCACCAAGCTCGCCGACCTGCACCGGCGCATCACCGCGATGCTGTCCGCCCACAAGCGCGCCGATTACGACGAGGCGGCGGTGCTTCGGCTCGATCCGCTGATGCTCGCGGCGGCGCAGGCCGATGCGCTCGGGCTGATGCCCAGGCTGCGGCGGGAGTTCGGGCACGAGGCGCATCTTGCGGTCACTTCGGCCGGCCAGGGCATCTTCGTGATGGCGGCCCGGGCCGGGCGGGAGGACGAGGTGGCTGCGGCGGTGCACCGCCGGATGGCGGAGATCGCGCCGAAATCGCTGACCGGCGCCCGTCCGGGCATACTGGCCATGATGATCGAGGATACCGATCGGCTGGAATGGCACCAGCTGCGTCAGCAGCTCCGGCTGGAGGGCGAGGCCAGGCACTTCATGACCCGCCCGGAGGCGCGCGCGGTCGTGGCGATCACGTGCTCCTCGCGCGAGGAACTGCTTGGACCCGCAGAGGACGAAGGGTCGCCCTGCTCCGAGCTGCGGTTCCGCAACCCCAGCCACCCTTCGGCCAAGCAGCCTGCGCTGGCGCCGGCGGTGATGTCTTCGCCGTAAGGGGTGAAGAAGGCCAGGGGCGCTGCCCCATGCGCGCTAGCATAGGACAGATTTTGCGTCCTGT